>JAUTCQ010000012.1:0-300000 GCA_030673845.1 Verrucomicrobiota bacterium JB022 | reverse complement strand
CTTCTCGTCGTCGAAATACATCCGCACGTAGTTGTCCTCGCTCTCCATCAGGCGCAGGCGCTCGTATTCGACAAACCAGCAGCTGTCGCCGTCCTTGATAAAGATCTGCTCGTAATCGTTGTTCTCGTTGAAGGTCGTGGCGGCGCGGGTGATGCGCTGATACTTTTCGAGGCGCACGCGCACGGCCTCCAGCAAATCCTTGGGCTGGAAGGGCTTGGTGATATAGTCGTCTGCCCCCAGGCCCAGGCCCTCGCGCACGTCGGCGGGGTCGGTCTTGGCCGTAAGGAAGATAAAGGGAATGATGGCCGTGCTTGGGTCGTTCTGCATCGCCTCGAAGACGCCGTAGCCATCGACTTCCGGCATCATGATGTCGGAGATGATGAGGTCGGGCGCGTCCTTCTGGGCCATTTCGATACCTACCCGGCCATTGGGCGCGGTATGCACTTCAAAGCCGTTGGCTTCCAGCAGGTCTACCAGGGGCAGCACCACCTGTTCGTCATCTTCGAGCACGAGAATCTTGGTCATAAATAGCGGGGGTATCTAGGCGGCGGGTTGAGCAGGCAGGCGGACGCGAAAGGCGGTGCCGCGTCGCTCTTCGCTTTCGAAGGTTATCTCGCCTCCGTGCAACTCCGTCGAGCGTTTTACAATATTGAGCCCCAATCCGGTGCCCTGGATCTGCCCGACGTTGGAGGCGCGGTGGAAGGGCTGGAAGAGGTCGCGCTGTTCCGGGCGAGGAATGCCGATGCCGCGGTCGCGCACCTCGAAGACGAGGCGGTCTTCGTTCAGCCCCAGGCGGAAGTGTACCGGCTCGACTGGCGGGGAGTATTTGAGCGCGTTGTTCAGCAGGTTGTGCAGGATGTGGCTGAGCAGGTTTTCATCGAGCAGGTAAGCCCTGTTGGCCTCCAGCTCCGGCTGCCACTGGATGCGGCGACCGGGGTAGGCATAGGTATACTCTTCCACCAGACTCTCGCAAAAGGCGACCGGCTGCAGTGGGGTGGGGCGGAAGGGCAGCTTGCCTGCTTCGGCCCGGCTGACGAGCAGCACCTGGTCGAGCAGGCCGTTCATGCGCTTCAGCGCCTGCTCGATGTTCACAAAGTGGCGCTCGCGCTTTTCTGGTGCGAGGCGGTCTTCGTATTCGCGGACAAAAGAGGCCGAGCCCTGGATCGCCGTCAGCGGGGTGCGGAACTCGTGGCTGACCATGCGCAGGAAGCGGCTCTTGATCTCGTTCAGCTCGCGCTCGCGGGCGAGGGCCTTGCGCGTCTCCTCTTCGGCCCGGATACGCTCCGTCACATTGTGCTGGATGCCCACAAAGTGGGTCAGCTCGCCGGCAGAATTGTGTACGGGAGACAAATACAGCTCGTTGTAAAACATCTCCCCCGTCTTGCGGTAGTTGCGCAGCAGCACATTGCAGTGCCTGCCTTGGCGGATGGCGGCGCGAAGCTGGGGCAGGTCGGGCTGGTCGTGATCGTCTCGCTGGAGAAAGCGGCAGTTGCGACCGATCACCTCCTGCGGCTGATATCCCGTGAGCATGGTAAAGCCGTGGGAGATGAAGACCAGCGGCATGTCGGGCTGCCGGGCATCGGCGATGCTCACCCCGGTGCCATGGTTGACGCTTTCGATCGCATGCAGGTAGACCCCAAGGTCGAGGGGGGAATCCGACTGAAACTCTGCAGGCAAATCGAGCATTATAGAGAGCGTAAGAGTGTGATGGGGGGCTGCAACCGTTCACCTGCTGGTGGTCGGCACTGCCGTGCGATCGGTCGTAGAAGGCTGCAAATGCTATCGCCACTCTTGATTGATCGCAGTCCGTATGTTACTTCCCCTACACGTTCCAACGCAAACCGTCGATCCTTTTGAAGATGTTCCAGTTCCGCAATCGACTCCTTCTCGCCAGCCTCAGCCTTCTCACCTTTGCCGCGCCCGGCTTTCTGCAGGCCGAAGAGAGCTTCCCGCCGGAGGGCTGGCAAGAGCGGCCCGATCCGCTGGCCAGCCCCGATGCGATGCCGGGCGGGACGATCTCCGTCTACGTGGGGGACTACCCGAAAAGCTTCAATTACTACCTCGATAACAATGTTATCAGCAGCCTGATCTTCAACCTGATGTATCCGACGCTGCTGGAGGTCGACGGGGTCTCGAAAGAGTTCATCCCCGGCATCTGCAACCGCTGGACCATCGGCGACGACAAGCAGACCTTTACCTTCCACATCGACCCGCGCGCCAAGTGGAGCGACGGCAAGCCCATGACCGCCGAGGACATCGTGTGGACCTTCGATACGATCCTCGACGACAAGAACCTCACTGGCGTGCACAAGGTAGGCCTCGAAACCTTCGAACGGCCCGAGATCATCGACCAGAGCACCGTGCGCTTCAAGGCCAAGGAAGTCCACTGGCGCAACCTGCTCGTGCTCGCCACCTTCAACGTGATGCCCAAGCACGCGTTTGCGAAGCAGGACTTCAACCTCATCAATTTCGAATTCCCGGTGGTCGGCGGGGCCTACAAGATCGGCGAGTTGGCCGAGAGCCGCTACCTGCGTATGCAGCGCCGGGCCGACTGGTGGGGCTTCAAGCGCGCGTCCAACGAAGGGGTGCTGAATTTCAACACCATCGAGCTGCGCTTCTTCCCCGACCGCGAGCAAGCCTTCGACGCCTTCAACAAGGGCCAGATCGACCTCTTCCAGGTCTATACCTCCGCCCGCTGGGTGCGCCAGACCCAAGGCGAGCCCTACGACAAGAACTGGATTGCCAAGCAGCAGATCTACAACTACGACCCGATCGGCTTCCAGGGCTTTGCCATGAACCTGCGCCGCGCGCCCTTCGACGACGTCCGCGTCCGCAAGGCCCTCGCTCATCTGCTCGACCGCGAGAAGATGAACGAGACGATCATGTACAACCAGTATTTCCTCCACAGCTCTTACTTCGAAGACCTCTACGACCGCACGAAGAAGAGTCCCAACCCGCAGTTTGCCTTCGACAAGGCCAAGGCGCGCAAGCTGTTGGAGGAAGCCGGTTGGAAGGTCAACAAGCAGACGGGCATCCTCGAAAAGAACGGTCGCCCCTTCGAGATCATCTTCCTTACCCGCGACGCCAGCACCGACAAGTTCCTCGTCATCTATCAGGAAGACCTCAAGGACGTCGGTATCCGCCTCAAGATCGAGCGCAAGGACTGGGCCGCGTGGCTGAAGGACATGGACGACTTCAACTTCGACATGACCTGGGCCTCCTGGGGCGCCAGCCTCTGGCGCGACCCCGAGGGCATGTGGCACTCCAAGGAAGCCGAGCGCACTGGCGGCAACAACGTGACGGGCTTTGCCGACGACCGGGTCGACGAGCTGATCGAAAAGCAGAAGACCATCTTCGACATCGAGCAGCGCGACGAAATTGTGCGCGAGATCGACCAGATCGTGACCAGCGAAGTGCCCTACGTCCTGCTTTGGAACATCGACTACACGCGCCTGCTCTACTGGAACAAGTTTGGCATGCCCGACACTGTGCTCTCCAAATTCGGAGACGGCAATGCGGCCATCAGCTACTGGTGGTACGACGACTACGCCGCCGCCGACCTCCAGCAAGCCCGCAAAACCGGTCGCGCCCTCCCGGGCAAGGACTTCCAGGTCCGCTTCGACGACTGGTACGAAGGCGAAGAAGAATAGGGCAGATTTTTAATTTGAACAGGAGTTAAAAAGAGTGAAAAGGAGTCGGAGGGCCAAGCATGATCAACAGAAGAACACAAAGGTCTCAAAGAATGTTAGATCCCAGCCCAAGTCATAAACAATCGGATTCCTTTATAAGCAAGATCCTCTCTTGGCGTCCTTTGTGTTCTTCTGTTGCAATAAAAACTCTTTTTAACTCCTTTTAACTCCTGTTCCAATTTTCCTATCCATAAATGGAACGACTCGCCTATTTTATCCGACGGCTACTGCTGGTCATCCCGACCTTTATCGGGATAACGCTCAGCACGTTTATCCTGATCCAGTTTGTGCCCGGTGGGCCGGTGGAGCAGGCGATCATCCAGATGCGGGGGCTGCAAAACGTCCAGGGCGCCAACGCCTCCCAAGCGATCTCCGAGCGGCAACGGGAGGCGATCAAGGCCCACTTCGGCTTCGATAAGCCCATTCATGTGCGCTACTGGAACTGGCTCGTGCACGACAAGATGGGCATGGAAGTCCGCTCCTACAAATACAGCAACAAGACGGTGTGGGAGCTGATCAGCGAGCGCTTCCCCATCTCCCTCACCTTCGGGCTCACCGGCTTCATCCTCAGCTACCTCGTGTGTATCCCGCTGGGCATTGCCAAGGCGCTTAGAAATGGGGGCGTCTTCGACTTGTGGTCGAGCGTCATCGTATTTGTGGGCTACGCGATCCCGCCATTTGCCTTCGGGATGCTGCTCAAGCTCTTCTTTTCCGGCTCTTCGACTCATTTTCTCGACTGGTTCCCGCTCGGCGGCTTCCGCAGCGACAACTGGGCCACGCTCTCCCTCTGGGGCAAGATCACCGACCAGCTCCACCACATGGTGCTCCCACTGCTCTGCTACCTGATCGGGAATTTCGCCGTGCTGACGCTGCTGATGAAAAACTCGCTGCTCGACCAGATCGGTCAGGACTACATCCGCACCGTCATTGCCAAAGGGGGCACGCTGCGCCGCGCCATCTGGCTGCACGCGCTGCGCAATGCCATGATCCCCATCGCGACGGGCATTGGCAGCATTTTTACGCTCATGTTCGCCGGCGCGGTGCTGATCGAGCGCGTGTTCAACATCCCCGGCATGGGCTGGCTGAGCCTCGATGCCATGGTCAGTCGCGACTACATGGTCTTCATGGGCATCCTGGCGCTGACATCGTTGCTCGGGCTGCTGGGGCGCATCTTCTCGGATTTCTGCTATGCGCTGATCGATCCGCGCATCACCTTTGAGAAAAACTGATGCCGCGCTTCTCGATAGACCCGATCACGCGTCGCCGCTGGCAACGCTTCCGCCGCACGCGCCGCGCCTACTACTCGCTCTGGGGCATGGTGGTGCTCTACCTCATCGGCCTCTGCGCCAATTTCCTCGCCAACGACCGCCCGCTGGTGGTGCGCTACGAGGGCAACTGGTATTTCCCCGTCTTTGCCTACTACCCCGGCACCGCCTTTGGGGGCGATCTCCACACGCGCGTCGATTACAAAGACCTGGCGCAGGAGCCTCGCTTTGCCGAGACGAAGGGCAACTACATGATCTTTCCGCCGCTGCCCTTCGGCCCCAACGAGAACATCCCCCCGGCCGACATCGACGCGGGCAAGACGATCCAGGTCTCGTTTTTCCGCGAGCCGCAGGTGGCATCGGTCGACCTCAACGAAGAGTTGGAGATCCGCCGCGCGCAGACGCCCGAGTTTTTCTTTGGCGGCAGCAGCTTCCGCGAAATCCGGGGCCAGCCGCTGGGCGATTACTGGATGGTGGGTGACGATTTCAAAGCAGCCGTGCGGCAGCGTTTCGCCAATCAGGCCGCGCCCGCGCAGACGATCATCGCCACCAATGCCAGCGGCGAACAAATCGAGCTGGCCTTTTCTCCCTTTGAGCCCTGGGACCGCGCGCCCAATGTCGTGCGCGTGATCCTGCGCGAAGCCGGCGTGGCGGGCAATTACCAGACGACCAGCTTTGACGAAGCAGGGGAGGCCGCCACCGCGCTGCCCCCCATCTGGAACGACCTCGCCGAGGCCGACCAGCAACGCGTGCGCGAAGCCGCCGCCGACCGCTTCCGCAGCCTCGTGCCCGATGTCTACGTGACGGTCGAAGGTGCGCCCTATCGCGTGCGCTTCAGCCGCGAAGATGTCGCCTATCCCTTTCGCCCCACCGACGCCCACCCGATGGGGCTCGACAACGCCGGTCGCGACGTGCTGGCGCGTATCCTCTACGCCCTGCGCATCTCGCTCAACTTCGGCTTCGTGCTCGTGGCGGCGACCATGATCGTCGGTACCATCATTGGCGGGCTGCAGGGCTACTCTGCGGGCTGGGTCGACCTCGTGGGCCAGCGCCTGATCGAGATCTGGGAATCGCTGCCCTTCCTCTACGTGATCATCTTGCTCGGCTCGGTCTTCGGGCAAAGCTTTGGCCTCTTGTTGCTCGTTTACGCCGTCTTCAACTGGATCGGCATCAGCTACTACATGCGCGGCGAGTTCCTCAAGCTGCGCAAGCAACCCTTTATCGAAGCCGCGCGCGTCATGGGCATCCCGCCGATCAAGATCATGTGGCGCCACATGCTGCCCAACTCGTTGGTGCCGCTGATCACGTTTTTCCCGTTCTCACTCGTGGGCGCGATCAGCGTGCTCACCGCGCTCGACTACCTCGGCTTTGGCCTGCCGCCGCCCACCCCCAGTTGGGGAGAGCTGCTTTCGCAAGCGCAGGACGCCCCGCACGCCTGGTGGCTGATCCTTTACCCATCCCTCGTGCTCTTCTTCGTGCTGCTGCTCACCGTCTTCGTCGGCGAAGGCATCCGCAGCGCCTTCGACCCAAGAGTCGCGAGCCGCATTGAATAACTTTAATTGGAACCGCAGTTAAGAAGTGTTCGCCTATTTTTATCTCACAGAAGAACACTATGAACACGAAGAGAAATAAATGAGAACATTCTAAGCCTTTGTGTCCTTCGTGCTCTTCTGTTTTAAAACTCTTTTTAACTCCTGTTCAAAAAATAATCCTCTTCATGCCCGATACACCGCCGCTTCTCCACGTTCAGGACCTCCGTGTGACCTTCCGCACGGAAGACGCCACGGTGTTGGCGGTCGATGGGGTGAGCTTTGAGGTGCGGCCCGGCGAGACGCTGGGGCTGGTGGGCGAGTCGGGCAGCGGCAAATCCGTGACCGCGATGAGCATGCTGCAGCTCATCCCCAAGCCCATGGGCAAGATCGAGGCGGGGCAGGCCCAGTTTCAGGGGCAAGACCTCCTGCAGTTGCGCCCCGGCGTGCTGCGCAAGGTGCGGGGGCGCAAGATCGGGATCATTTTTCAGGAGCCGATGACGGCCCTCTCGCCGCTGCACACCATTGGGCGGCAGTTGATCGAGACCCAGCGGCTGCACCGTAACATTTCCAAGGCCGAAGCCCACCGCGTGGCCGTCGAATGGCTGGGCAAGGTGGGCATCCCCGAGCCCGAGCAGCGCATGGACAGCTTCCCGTTCCAGCTCTCGGGCGGCATGCGCCAGCGCGTGATGATCGCCATGGTCCTGATGCTCGACCCCGACCTGATCATCGCGGACGAGCCGACCACCGCCCTCGACGTGACGACGCAGCGCGGGATCTTCGAGCTGATCCTGCGCATGAAGCGCCCCGACTCGGCCATGCTCTTCATTACGCACGACATGGGCGTGATCTGGCAGCTCTGCGACCGCGTCGTGGTGATGAAAAAGGGCAAGCTGGTGGAGCAGGGCGACGTGCGGCAGATCTTCTCCGCGCCCGAGCACCCCTATACTCAGCAGCTCCTCAGCGCCGTGCCGCGTATTACCGACGCCAGCCGCCGCGACGCCGTGCCTGAGCCTGCCCCCGAGCCGTTGATCCGCATCGAACACCTCAAGACGTGGTTCCCGATCAAGCGCGGCCTGCTCGCGCTGACCAAAGGACACGTCAAGGCGGTTGACGACGTGAGCCTCGACATCTTCCCGGGCGAAATTCTCGCGCTGGTCGGCGAATCCGGCAGTGGCAAGAGCACGCTCGCCCGCACCATCCTCGGCCTCGAAAAGGCCACCGCCGGCAGCATCACCTTCCGCAGCAAAGATTTGACCCAGCTCGGCCCCAAGGAGTTCCGCCCCCTGCGGTCCGATCTGCAGATGGTCTTCCAGGACCCGTTTTCGTCGCTCAACCCCCGGATGACCGTGCGCGACATCCTGACCGAAGGCATGAAGGAGCACGGCAAACTGGAGGGCGACCGCAGTGAGGTGGCGGCGCAACTGTTGCGCGAAGTCGAGCTGGAGCCCGAGCACCAGTGGCGCTACCCGCACGAGTTTTCGGGCGGTCAACGGCAGCGCATCTGCATCGCCCGCGCCCTCTCGCTCAAGCCCAAGTTCATCGTCTGCGACGAGGCCGTCAGCGCGCTCGATGTCACGGTGCAAGCCCGCGTGATCGACCTGCTGTTGGGCCTGCAAGACCGCCACGGACTCACCTACCTCTTCGTTTCGCACGACCTCAGCGTGGTCAAGCGCATCGCCGACCGCACCGCTGTGATGCGCCACGGCAAGATCGTCGAAATGGGCCCCACGAGCGAAGTCATCGGCAACCCACAGCACGCATACACGCAGACCCTCCTCGCCGCCGTCCCCGTCCCCGGCGACGAAGCCTCCCGCGAAAGCCTGCGAGCGGGGTAGGGAAGGGAAGAGGTCAACAGAAGAACACCAAGAGCGCAAAGACGACAAACGACAGCCTACCTTCTTCGTGTTCTTTGCGTCCTTCTGTTCAAATCCCCTTCCTCACTCCTGTTCCACATTTCCCTCCTCCACGAAGGCTTTCAGCCTGCCGAGGGCGTGGTCCCATTGGGCGGAGACGCGGTCGAGATAGTCTTTCATGGCGTCGAGGGGGGCAGGATCGAGTTGGTAGAGGCTTTCGCGGCCGGAGCGGACGCTGTGCACGATGCCCGCGCCTTCGAGCACGCGCAGGTGTTTGGTCACGGCCTGTCGGGTGAGGTCGAAGCCCTCCGCCAGCTGTGAGATCGAGCGCGCCTCGCCGCCGGAGAGCCGGTTGACGAGGCAGAGGCGGGTGGCATCGCCCAGCGCCGCAAAAACGGGCGCTGGGTCGTAGCGGTCGGAGGCAATAAGGTCAGACTTTCGGCGCGACATGGTTGGCGATGTTCTCCAGCTGTTCCTCCCAGCCCATCGTGTTCATGCGCATGGCTTCGTCGTAGCGGTGGGTGGGGATCTTGTCGAAGCCAGACTCAGTCACCTTCAGCAGCGTGCCACGTTCGGAGGGAGTCAGCTCCAGTTCGACCAGCGTAGGGGTTTCCTTCGAGTAGTCGACCTCAGGATCGACGCAATAGGGGTGCCAGCGGTAGGCGAGGAGGCGCTGCGAGTCCATCTTCTCGACCATGAAGTCGACCACGACGTGCTCGTAGCCCTTGAAGGTGATCTGGCCGCGCGTGGTCTTGCCCGGCTGGAAAGGCCCTTCGAGGTTGATGCCAAACCACTGGCCAAACTGGCGGTGGTCGGTCAGGGCCTCCCAGACTCGGGCCACCGGTGCGTTGATGTCGATTTGTTTGGTGATCGTATGTGTTTTCATAGGTAACCTTTAGGTTGCATATTTGCACGGCCAGCTGGAAATGCAACTATTTAGTTGCTTAAAAACTCCTTTTAAGGACGAGCCTCAACTGATTTGCTTCTATCCCCTATGCGTTGGAAGTGCACCGTCGCCTACGACGGCACCGATTTCGAGGGCTGGCAGTCTCAGCCCAGCCAGAACACGATCCAAGACCACATCGAGCGCCGCCTGGCCTTTCTTTTCAAAGGCCACTTGCGCATCCACGGCTCCGGGCGGACCGATAGTGGCGTGCATGCGCGCGGGCAAGTGTTCCACTTCGACGGCGAGTGGAAATGGGAGCCCGAAGACCTGCTGAAGGCCCTGCGTGTCGGCTTCCCCGATTCGATCCAGGTCTACCGTGCCGAGCGTGTGCCCGACGACTTCCACGCCCGCTTTTCCGCCACCGGGAAGCGGTATATCTACCGCATGTTCGAGGGCTTCGCGGGCCCCTTCGACTACCGCTGGCACTGGTCGCTCGGCAACTGGCGGCTGGATGTCGATCGCATGAACGAGGCGGCCAAACTCCTGCTGGGCGAGCACGATTTTTCGGCCTTTTCCGCCAATCCCCGCGACGGTCGGGAGGAATCGACCGTCAAGGACATGCGGCGGCTGGAGCTGGTGCGCGAAGGCCCTTATGTGACGCTCTACACCGAGGCTTCGGGCTACCTGTTTCGCATGGTCCGCAGCCTTGCGGGCTGCCTCGTGCACGTGGGCATCGGTCGGCTGACGGGCGACGATCTGCGGGAGATCCTCGAATCCGCGACCCGAACCGAGCGAGTGGTGACGGCTCCGGCGGGCGGCTTGTTCCTCGACCATGTGTATTACGAGGGCGCTCCTTCACCCGACCCGCGACCCGGCACGATCGCACTCGGCGGTGGCGGGCAAGGCCCTTGGAAGTAATTCACCGTTGGGCAGGAATGCGCCATGCTGGACCAATGTCATGGCCGAGATTCCCCGCACCCATGGCTTTGACTGCACGGCAGCCCTGCTGAAGGAGGGCTACACCTTCATCTCGCGTCGCTGCGAAGCGTTTCAGTCCGACATCTTCGAAACACGGTTGGCCTTGCGTCGGGCATACTGCATCCGAGGCCCGGAGGCCGCGCAGGTGTTTTACGAAGGCGGGCATTTTTCGCGTGAAGGTGCCATGCCGCCCACCACTCTACGCCTGTTGCAGGACAAGGGCAGCGTTCAGTCGCTCGAAGGCGAGGCGCACCTCAACCGCAAGAAGCTCTTCATGTCGCTGATGTCGCCCGAAGGTATCGCACGGGTGGGAGACCTTTTCGAGGACGCCTGGCGGGAACGCATGGCAGGCTGGGGGCGGGCCGACAGCGTGGTGCTGCACCCCGAAGCGCAGGCGATCCTTTGCCGCGCGGGTCTGCAGTGGCTCGGTATCCCTCACACGTCTGGCGATTTGCGAGACTGGACCCGCGACCTTGCAGCCATGATTGAAAACGCCGGTCGCATGAGCCCCCGCGTGTTGGGCGCCTTGATCCAGCGCCAACGAGCCGAGCTGCGAGGGCGCCGTCTGATCGAAGACGTTAGGGCTGGGCGCCTGCAATCTTTGCCCGAAGGTGCCCTCCAACGCCTCGCCGATCACCGCGACCTCGACGGCCAGCTGCTGGACCCCAGCATCGCCTCGGTGGAGCTGCTCAATTTGCTGCGACCTCTGGTGGCGGTGGCGCGTTACATCACGTTCATTGCAGCCTCACTGCACGAGCAGCATGCGGCGCGCCCACAGCTCGACTCGCGAGATGCCGCTTCGGTCGAGCGCTGGGTGCAGGAGGTGCGTCGCTTTTACCCGTTTTTCCCGCTGATCGGCGGGCGGGCCACGCGGCCCGTGCGCTTCAAGGGGCACCTGCTCCCCCGTAGCTCATGGGTGTTGCTCGACCTCTACGGCACCAATCGCGATCCGCGGACTTGGGACGCACCGGAGGCCTTTCGGCCGGATCGCTTCATCGACTGGGAGCCCAGTCTCTACAACTTCATCCCGCAAGGGGCCGGCGACCACTTTACTACCCACCGCTGCCCGGGTGAGATGATCACGGTGGAGGTCATGCGCCGCGCCGTGCGCCTGCTGACAATGGGGATGCGTTACGAGGTGCCGCCGCAGGACCTCTCGATCCCACTCGATCAGATGCCCACGCTGCCCCGGAGCGGCTTTATCATGCGCCGCGTGCAAGGCTCCGCTGCCTGAAGATGAAGGGCAGCGCGAGCACAATGGCGGCCATGGCGGCAAGGCTGCCCCAGATGTTGGTCCACCCGAGCCCCAGTGGCCAGTAGCCGACAAGGGAGGCGATGGCCGCCCCGATAAAGGCATACGGCATCTGTGTGCGCACATGCTCGACCGGCTCCACCTCGCAGGCGATGGACGCCATGATGGTGGTGTCGCTGAACGGGCTGCAGTGGTCGCCAAAGACGGCACCGCCAAAGACCGCGCCAACGACCCCGGCCAGAATGGTGCCGAGCGGGGCGCAAGGGGCGGGCATCTCCAGCGCAAACACGGCGGGCAAGGCGAGGGGCATCAGCAAGGCCATCGTGCCCCACGCGCTGCCGGTGGAAAACGAGATGAACGCGCCGACCAGAAACACCGCCAGCGGCAGGTAGTTGATCGGCAGGTTGCCCTGCAGCAGTTGCGCAATGGCGTCGGCGGCGTCGAGGGCGCCGATCACGCTGCCAATGATCCAGGCGGCGGCGAGGATCAACAACGGTGCCGCCATGTCGCGCGCCCCTCGCAGGAAGACATTGAGCGGCCCCGGCTCGCCCGGGCGGCGAGGATACAGCAGGTAGGCTGCGATCAGGCCGGGCAGGGTGCCGAGCACGAGGATCATCGCGCCGTCGCCACTGCTGAACGAGAGCGCCACCTTGCGCAGCGTCACCGGCCACAGCGGGCGGGCCTCCCAAAAGTAAAACAGCCCCATGATGCCCCCCACCAACAGCACCAGCGGGATCAGGGCGGTGGCGAAAGGTGCGGAGGGCGCCGCTTCTTCGGCGCCTTGGGCTTCACCGCGCGCGAGGGCCTCCTGCGCCCGGCGCTCGGCTGCGGCCATCGGCCCGATGTTCCAGTTGGTCCACACGCTCCAGATCATGAGGAGCAGGGCCGTGAGCACATAAAAATTTGTGGGGATGGAGGCGAAGTAAAGGCCGGTGGCGGTATAGTCCTCCAGGAGGTGCATGTCGTCCAGACTGCTCTGGATCAGCGTCAACTGGGTCGCAATCCAGGTCGAGATGAAGGCGATGCAGGCCACGGTCGAGCTCGTGCTGTCGGCGAGGTAGGCCATCTTGGCAGGCGAGACGCCGGCGGGGCGAGCGAGCGAGCGCGTCACCCGGCCAATGAGTAGCGCGTTGGCCAGCCCGTCGAAAAAGCAGATAAAGCCCAGCCCGATCGTCGTCATCTGGAGCCGGCGAGACTGGTTCGGCGCGCCCTGGAGAAAGCTCTGCACAAAAGTGCGCAGGCCGCCGCCTGCTTCAATCAGCGCGGCAAAGCCGCCCAGCATCAGGCTGAAGAGGATGGCGCCGATGTTCCAGGGGCTCGTCAGCGAAGGCACCAGGTGCTCCACCGGCACCGACCACGCGGCGGCCAGCGGGTTGCCCATCTCCAGCAGTAGGGCACCCGCAAAGGCGCCCACGAGCAGGCTGACGACGACCTTGCGCAGCAGCCAGACGCCGAGCAGGCCCACCGCAGTCGGCCAGAGCGCGCGCCATGGCGAGTCGATATACAGCAGCAGGTAAGTGGCGGAGGCCGTCCCCAGCAGGTAAAAGAGAAGCGTTAGCTGCTGACGGGTCGGTGGGGCCATGCGTTTACGCAGAGGGCTGGCGGCGGCGCCAGATACTGGCTTGAGCGACCGACCACTGGTACTTGCGGCGGTGCTCCCGGATGAGGAACGGCAAGTCCTTGGCCTGGACGAGTTCGAAGTGCGGGCTCAAGGCGGCTTCAAGCGCTTCGAGCGGTTCGCCGGTGGCGGGCGTGGCGCCCAGCCAATATTCCTTGGCCGTAAAGGTGTCGAGCCAGCTGTTGGGCGTGGTGATCACGAGCTGGCCGCCCGGTTTCACGAGGTCGGGCAGGCGCTCCAGCAACAGTTGCGGGCGGGGGAGGCGACAGAGGAGATTGCAGGCCAGCACCACGTCGAAGCTCCCGAGGTTGGGGCGCAGGCGCTGGGCGTCGCCCTGCTCGAAGCGCACCCGGTGGCACGGTACGTCGGGCAGGTGAGCCGTCAGTTCGCGGTAGATACTGCCGGTTTCGAGGACTTCGAAGGGCAGGGCGTGGTCGCGGCAAAGAGTGCGGGCCGCAAAGATGAAAGTATACGAGAAGTCGACGCCGATCACGCTGTCGCAGTGGCGTGCCAGCTCGAAGGTGCTACGACCGACGGCACAGCCGAGGTCGAGCGCACGGGCGTGCTCCGGCAGGCTGGCGGTGTCGACACATTCCGTGACGCAGCGCACCGGGAAGTCGAGCGCATCGCGGGGGCCATTGGGCCAAGGTAGCTGGTCTTCCGGTTGTCCGTAGTGGAAGAGTAGATACTGGCTCAGCAGCTCATCAGTCTCATAAACGTTTGCTTCAGGTGACATCGCGCGACGGGTAAGGGGCAGGAGCGCGAGCGGCTTAATTCCACTCGGGCGGGTTCTGGCACTCGGCCTTGAGCACGCCGATGCCCGGCAGGTTGCGGTAGCGCTCGGCAAAGTCGAGGCCGTAACCCACCACAAACTCGTCGGGGATGCGGAAGCCGACAAAATCGGGCTTCAAGTCAACCTCCAGGCGGTCTTCTTTTTCGAGTAACACGCAAAGGGCGAGGCTGGCCGGCTTTTCGTGCTGCAGCTCGCGCATCACGCGCTTCATCGTGTTGCCGGTATCGAGGATATCGTCGATGATCAGCACGTGGCGGTCGCGCAGGTCGAGGTGGATGCGGTCGAGGATCTGCGGCTTGGTGGCCGGGCGCATCTGGTCCTGATAACTGGAGACGCGGATGCAGTCGAGGCGCACCGGGCGCTGGATCGCCCGCATGAGGTCGGCCGTGAAGGGCAGGGCACCATTGATCACTGCGACCAGCGTCAACTCGTCGACATTGGCATAGTGGTTGGTAATGGCTTGTCCCAGCTCCTGGACGCGCGCCTGGATGTCTTCCGGTGCGATCAGAAAACGGTCCAGATCCTGTTCCCAGGCGGCAAACGTGGTGCGACCCTCTTGCATAAGCCCCTAAGCTAGAATGGGCCCGGTACCCTGTCAAAGGAAAGCATATCAAAAAGGCCCTACCCGGTTATTAGACCAAGTAACGCCGCACCGGCGCGAGGGGAAGGGCTCAGGCGGCGGGTTCACGCTTGCCGTCGTCTCTTTTTCAGGTAGTTTGGCCTAGGTTTCCGTCTTTCAATCTGTCATGCAATCTCTGTTTTCTCCCCTCTGGTCAGCCGGTTTCTGGCGGGTGTTTCTGATTATAGCCCTGTTTTTTGGCGGCAGTCAGGCCTTGGGCCAGTATCGCCAAAGCGATTTCGCCCGCGATCAGGCGACCGCCAGCGCCACGAGCGATCTGGTAAGCAAGCTGCCGCTGGAGCAGACGCTGGGGCCCCTGGCGGCGGTCGCGATCTCGCCCTTTTTCGGTCTCGCCTGCCTCTCCGGCATTTCGCTCCTGGGCCAACAGGGCCTCGTGCCTGCCAACCAGTTCCTGGAGGCCAACCCGGTGCTGGGCAGCCCCATCGTCTTCTTCATTTTCGCCGGACTCTCGGTGCTCACGACGCTGCCCAAGCTCTCCAAGGTGTCGAAGCCGATCAGCCAGGTGGCCGACCAGCTGGAAGTCTATGCCTCGATGATCAGCTACGGGGTGATCTTGTTTGCGGCGGAGGGCAGCCTGGAAGGGCTCTGGGCGGCCACGCCTGCCACGCCGATGGTGCAGGCGGGCATCGCCTCGCTTTCGATCGAGACGATCCTGTTTGTCGTCGCGGCCGTAAATCTCCTGGTCATCAACACCGTCAAGATGTTCTTCGACCTGTTGATCTGGCTCTGCCCGGTGCCGACTGTCGATGCTATCTTCGAAGTCGCGAGCAAGGCCCTCTGCGGCGGTCTCGTGGCCGTCTATGCCTTTCATCCGATGACGGCACTCGCCCTCAACCTGCTGATCTTCCTCGTCTGCCTCGTGCTCTTCGTCTGGGTCAAGCGCCGCACCACCTTCTATCACAGCATGCTGGCCGCTCCGCCCCTGCGCGGCATCATCCGCTCCCTGGGCTTCCCGCACTACGACCCCGATGCGGCGCAACTGAAGCCGTGGCAGGAAGAGGCGGGGGAGGGCGCGCTGGTGGTCAAAGCCTTCCCCAACCGCAAATGGCAAGGCATCCCCAAGCGCGGGCGCTGCTTCCTCATCGCCAAGCCGGGGCAGGCCGAGATCGTCTACCCCCGCTTCCTGCGCTCCACACGCCGTCGGGCACTACCCGAGGGCGGACGCCGCGTGGTGGCCTCGCTGCTGGTCAATTCGCTGGAGATCGCGATGCCGGAGCGCCGCAAGCCGATCAAATGGCATTTTTCGCACCTTTACGACGAGCAGCGGCCCCAGCTGGCGGCTCTGCTGCAGGCCCCCGTGCAAGCGACGGACGAGCGCGGCCTGAACGCGCCGGTCTGCCCGCCATTGCCAGCGAATTGAGGAGCGTTGGACCGCCTTTACAAATTTACCCCTCAAAAAAGAGATCATCCCTTTGACTCACCAGCCGTTATACAATGCTGGCCAGTTAGTACAAGGCAGGCACCTTTCAGCCTTGCCAGAAGGGGATCGAAGCCATGGAACTGTGCACGTGGAAAAGCTCGCCCTTCTTTCCGTCAGTGACAAATCCGGCCTCGTGGCTTTCGCCGAAGCCCTCGTGAAGCAGCATGGTTACACGCTGCTCTCGACCGGCGGCACCGCGCGTGCCCTGCAGACGGCCGGCCTCCCCGTGACGGAGGTCAGCGAATACACGGGATTCCCGGAGATGATGGAGGGCCGCGTGAAGACCCTGCACCCCAAGGTGCACGGCGGCCTGCTGGCCCGTCGCGATGTGCCCGAGCATCTGGAGCAGGCCAAGGCCCACGGCATCGGCCTGATCGACCTCGTGGTCGTCAACCTCTACCCCTTTGAAGAAACCGTGCGCAAGCCGGGCGTGACGCTGCCGGAAGCGATCGAACAGATCGACATCGGCGGCCCCTCCATGCTCCGCAGCGCGGCCAAGAACCACGGCTCCGTTTCCGTGGTGGTCGACCCGAGCGACTATTCCCGCGTACTCGAAGCCATGGCCGAGCCGGAAAAGCTCGCTGAGCTGCGCCGCCAACTCGCGCTCAAAGTCTTCCAGCGCACCAGCGCCTACGACGCCGCCATCAGTGCCTACCTCGCCCAGCAATACACCGACGATACGCCCGATGCCGCCGCCCTGGCCGGCTTCCCCGGCACCTTCGAGCTTTCGCTGCCCAAGACCCAAGACCTGCGCTACGGCGAAAACCCGCACCAGAAGGCCGCCCTCTACGGCCGCTTCTTCGAAGTCTTCGAGCAGCTGCAAGGCAAGGAGCTGAGCTTCAACAACATCATCGACATCTCCGCCGCCACCTACCTCATCGGCGAGTTCGAGAAGCCCACCGTCGCGATCCTCAAGCATACCAACCCCTGCGGCGTCGCCAGTGCGATGAGCCTCACGGAAGCCTGGGACCAAGCCTTCGCGACCGACCGCCAAGCCCCCTTCGGTGGCATCATCGTGGCCAACCAGACCGTCGATGAAGAACTTGCCAACCGCATCCGCGAGATCTTCTGCGAAGTCATCATCGCCCCCCACTTTACCGACGAAGCGCTCAGCCTTTTCGCCAAGCGCAAAAACCTCCGCCTCATGATCGCCAAGGACGGCGTCGGGGCCGAAAGCCTCAAGGACGTCCGCAGCGCCGTCGGCGGCCTGCTCGTGCAAGACCGCGACCAGCGCAAGGTCTACCCGCAAAACTGCAAGGTGGTGACCGAGCGCCAGCCGACTGACGAAGAGTGGGCGGCCATGATGTTTGGCTGGCGCGTGGTGAAGCACGTGAAGAGCAACGCCATCGTCTATGCCACGGCCGAGCGCACCCTGGGCATCGGCGCGGGCCAGATGTCGCGCGTCGACTCCTCCAAGATCGCGGTATGGAAGGCCGGCGAAGCCAAGCTCGACCTGCAAGGGTCCGTAATCTGCTCCGATGCTTTCTTCCCCTTCCCCGACGGCCTCATCGCCGCTGCCGAAGCCGGGGCCACCGCTGCCATCCAGCCCGGCGGATCTGTCCGCGACGAAGAAGTCATCGCTGCTGCCAACGAGCGCGGCATGGCGATGGTCTTCACCGGCGTGCGCCATTTCCGTCATTAAAGGATTGGCTTCATTGCGGCGATTGGTAGAAAACCTTACATCTTGATTTTGAGCCAACCACCAGTAGACGAGTCCTTTTCCAGGGAACTGCTCAACGCAGTCCCTTATTGTCTGCTGGTGTTGGACCAGAAGCAGGCGGTGGTGTATGCCAACGACCGCTTTCGCAAGCTCTTCCAGGCCGTGCGCCAGCAAGAGCTGGAAGTCGGGCGCAGCTATATCGAGCAGGCCCGGCGCGAGGATGAGCACTGCCTCCTGATCGACCTGCTGGAGCACCGCAAGGTCGAGTCGCACTGCTGCGAAGTCGAGCTGGAAGACGGCGTCCGCTACTTCCAGATCCACCTCAGCAGCTTCGGCCCCCAAGGGCAGTATCAACTCGTCCAGCTGGAAGATGTGACGGAGCGCAAACGCGCCGAACGTCGCGCGTTGGCCGCCCAGCAAGGCCTGCGCGAAGCGATGCGCACGCGTGATGTGATCCTCTCGATCATTGGGCACGACCTGCGCTCACCCATCGCTCAGCTCAATGCGATCCTTTATTTGCTCAAGCAAACGCCCGGCACCCTCAGCATCGAAAAGCTGCAGGCCTACAGTGCCGAGCTGGAGGACATGACGCGTCACCTCTCCAGTGCGCTCGACAACCTCCTCCACTGGTCCACCAGCCACCGCCGCGGCCTCGACCCCAAGTGGGAAACCGTCGACCCGGGGCAGGTGATGAGTGAGTCCGTCGGGCTGCTCCACCCGCTGGCCCTGCACAAGCAGATCTTCCTGGCGATCGACAACAGCATCACCTCTCGCATCGAGACCGACCGCGAGATGCTGGCCTTCATCATGCGCAACCTGCTGGCCAATGCGGTGAAGTTCACGCCTGCCGCCGGTCGGATCCAGCTGCGACAATGGCAGGACCAAAGCTCCTTTTACTTTGAGGTGAAAGACAGCGGCGTGGGGATGGATGCCGACCAGCTCAAGGAAATCCGCCGGACCGACAGCTTCCTCTCCACACGCGGTACGGCCGGAGAGCGCGGGGTGGGCCTCGGGCTCAAGCTCTGTCTCGAATTCACCGAAAAGCTGGGTGGGCGCCTGCACTTCGAGAGCGAAGTCGGCAAAGGCACGGCGGTGCGCTTCACCATCCCGCTCCGCCACATTACACCGGAGCTCGACCCGACCGATGACGAGGCGTAATCAAGCCGACATAAAATGTCGGATCGGATGACAGGAAAAGAGCATTCGAAAGTGTAATCAGGAATCGCGTTTTTGGAAATGCGGTTCCTTTTTGTTTGAATACCAGAGGCTTGCGGTAAGTGAGGACGCTCGTTGGCACAATCCGGGCAATAGGAAATGGCATGAACACCGCCACTACATTGCCTCTCCCCCTCGCGCCGGAAGCCACGGCCTCCGCTGCGGCCACCCATGAAACCGGCTGGAGTCATTGGCTCCGCCTCTTTCTCCGCTGGGTGCTCGTCCGCCTGTGGGGCGTCAAGGCGACCGGCCTGGAGCAACTCCCGCGCGAGGGTGGGGTGCTGATCGCGCCCAACCACCTCAGCTACGCCGACTGTCTCCTGCTCGGTGCCCTCAGCCCGCGCCCGGTCCGCTTCATGGGTACGCGCCACTTCCTCAAGTATCGCTGGGGCCGCTTGCTCTACCGTGCCGCCAACGTCATCGCCGTCGACCCGCAACAGCCCAGCAGCTGCATCCGTGCCGCGCTGAAGGCGCTGGAGGCAGGCGAAGTCGTGGCGATCTTCCCCGAGGGCAACATTTCCGTCAGCGGTGAGCTGATGCCGTTCCAGCCCGGCGTCCAGTTGCTCGCCCGCCGTGCCCGCGTCCCCGTCTTCCCGGTGCACCTTCGTTATTGCCCCCGCGACCGCCAACGCCGTATCTTCAAGTGGCTAGAACCCCGTTACCCCAAACTCCGCGACCCCCGCCAGGCCCAACTGCGCCTGCTTACCCCCATGCCCCCTGCCAAAGTGAACGCCGAAGCCCTGCGCCAGCGCATCGCCGTGGCTGAGTCGGAAGCCTACGCGCAAAAGCCCTACCTGCAGAGCCACCTCGCGGCCGAAGCCGTCAAGGCGCTCGCCGCCCGCCCGCTTGACCGCCAGGTTGTGGACTGTGCCCGGGGCCGCAAAGAGCTGCGCAGCGGCATGATCCTCGCCGCCGCTCTGGCCCTCGCCGAACGCTGGCGCGAACCGCTGCGCGACGAAGAACGGGTGGGCGTGGTCTTCACCGCCGGCCTCGGTGGCATGATCACCAACCTTGCCCTTGCGCTGCTCGACAAGACCGCCGTGAACCTCAACTTCACCGCTGGCAGCGCGACGGTAGCCAAGTGCATCGAGCAGGCCGGGCTCAAGACCATCATCACGGCAGGGCCGATCAAGGCCAAGCTGCCTGAAGACTTCCCGTGGACCGAGCGCACGCTCGACCTCCTCCATGAGCAGCAGGCGCTCTCCAAGCCCCGCGTGCTCTGGCACTTTGCCAAAGTCGTGGCGCTGCCCGCCGCCGCCCTCCTGCGCCTCTACCGCGTGCCGACCGAAGGCGGGGAACGCCCGGCCACCGTGCTCTTCTCCAGCGGCAGCACCGGCCAGCCCAAGGGGGTAGTGCTCAGCCACCGCAACGTGCTCGGCAACATCCAGCAGATCAAGGACTGCGAGCTGCTCGACCGCACGCAAAAGCTGCTCTGCTACCTTCCCACCTTCCACAGCTTCGGCTACACCGTCACGCTCTGGTATCCGCTCGTCACCGGCCTGCCCTGCGTTTGCCTGCCCTCGCCGCTGGAGACCAAGAAGATCGCGGAGACCATTGCGGCCGAAAAGGCCACCATCATGGTCGGCACCCCCACCTTCCTGCGCCCCTACCTCAACCGCATCGACCCGGAGCAGCTGCGCAGCGTGCGCTACGTCGTCGGCGGCGCGGAAAAGACGCCCGAAGGCTTTGCCGAGAAGTGGCAGGAGACCTTCGGCAGCGTCTACCTCGAAGGCTACGGCCTCACCGAGACGGCCCCGGTGGTATCGGTCAACCTCCCGGCCAGCCCCAGCTATGACGAGCGCATCCGCGCCGGCTCGGTCGGTAAGCTCTTCAACGGCATCGCCGCTCGCGTGACTGATCCTGTGACGGGCGAAACGCTGCCCGAAGGCTCCGTGGGCATGCTCGAGCTACGCGGCCCGAATGTCTTCCAAGGCTACCTCGGCGCACCCGACCGCACCCGCCAGGCCTTCCACGATGGCTGGTATGTCACCGGCGACCTCGCCCGCGTCGACGCCGACGGCTACCTCTTCATCGAAGGCCGCCTCAGCCGCTTCTCCAAGATTGGCGGCGAAATGGTCCCGCACGGCACGGTGGAGGAGACCATTACCCGCGCCTTCCTGCTCGACGAAGCCGAAACGCCCCTCGTGGCCGTGACCGGGGTTCAGGACGCCCGTAAAGGCGAAAGCCTCGTGCTGCTCGCCGCCGTCGCGATCAAGCCCGAAGACCTCCGTGCCCGCCTGCAAGAGGCCGGACTGCCCAACCTCTGGATCCCCCGCACGATCAAGCGCGTCGACCACATCCCCTGCCTCGCCTCCGGCAAACTCGACCTCAAGCGCATCCGCGAACTGGCAGAGCGGGCGGAGTAGGAGGGGGGGGGCTTGGCAAAGTGGCATGGCCCTTCAATCGGAGTGGCACCCAATGGGTGCCTTCCTCCGGGGGCGCCTCCGGCGAAATCCGGCTAGCTGCTAGCATCCCTGTGGGATGCGTGAAGGCAGCTTCGCGCGTGGACTCGACGCATCCGTAGGATGCCAGCGACTAGCCGCGATGTCGCCGCAGGCGACTTCCGGTAGGTGCGAAAGAACAGATGCACCCCAAATGGGGTGCCAGAAAGGGGGGAGAGCGCGAACAGTATTATTACATAAAAACGCGACCATCTTTTGGTCGCGTTTTCTTTATAAATTCTGCTGCAGGCCTTCTACCGGCGGCTCGCGATAAAGATGCGGAGGATGTACCAGAAGAGCAGGGCGATGGCGGCGAAGAGTTCGAGGGCGGCGCCGACGTATTGGTCTTCCTGGTATTGGTTCATCACCTTGGACGTGGTGTAGAGGATCGCTCCGGCGGCGAGGCCGACCATGGCAAAGGAGAACCAGAGCCCCAGATCGAAGCCGAAGATGGCACCCGCCACGATCAGGCCGATCGCGAGCAGGCCGGCTACCTTGAGGATCGAGCCGAGGAAGGAGAAGTCCTTGCCTGTGGTGAAGACGACCGCGCTGAGGGCGATGAAGAGCGCCACCGTGAGGGTGCCCGCCTGCAGGATCAGCTCGGCACTGCCGTTGACGACTGCCATCGCGATAAAGAGCAGCGGGATGAAAATCAGGGACTCCAGCAACACGTAGAGCGCAAAGCCGCCGTATTGCAGGCCCTTGTTGTCTGTGCGGTGCGCGAGTGAGCTGGCCATCCAGCCGCCAACCATGAACGCCCCGAGCAGGCCCAGCCAGCCCACCTGGCCCCAGCCGAGCACCATCGCGGCAAAGGAACGCGCGATGCCCGTGGAGAAGAAGGCGACTTCCAGCAGGATGAAGCCCAGCACCGCGGCGGCGAGGTGGGCGTAGGTCTTGCGGATGAAGGCGGCGCGCGATTCGGCGGGCGCGTCGATGACGAACACAGGTCCGGCAGGGTTGAAGGCGTGGCTCATAAAGGAAGGATTCGGTTCAGTTGCGGCGCGATGGTAGAAACCCTATCGCTCTTGATCAATGGCTAAAAGCGGCGCGTGGGCAGAAACGTTTTGCGCGGGTTGGGTGCCG
This sequence comes from Verrucomicrobiota bacterium JB022, assembly GCA_030673845.1. Lineage (NCBI taxonomy): Bacteria > Pseudomonadati > Verrucomicrobiota > Verrucomicrobiota bacterium JB022. Next base: position 277,675 of record JAUTCQ010000012.1, on the reverse strand, counting down.
ATTACGGCTTCCCGGCTTCCTTCGCTTGACCAACGCGCAGCCGCCTCCCAAGCTGGCTTGCTTATGGCCGAGGCCCCGACTGAACGCAAACTCCCCTCGATGGAAACGCTGGTGAACCTGTGCAAGCGCAAAGGGTTCGTCTTCCTCTCCAGCGAGATCTATGGTGGCTACAATGGTTTCTTCGACTACGGCCCGCTGGGTGCCGAGGTGAAGAAAAACATCAAGGATGCCTGGTGGAAGGCCATGGTCCACGAACGTGAAGACGTGGTGGGCCTCGATTCGTCCATCATCATGCACCCGCAGATCTGGAAGGCGTCCGGCCACGTCGACACCTTCGCGGATCCGATGGTCGACTGCCGCGAAACGCGCCTGCGCTACCGGGCCGACCAGCTCTTCTTTGCCCCGATCTACCTGACGGAAGAGGGCGCGAGCGACAGCAGCCTGGTGGGCTACGCCGTGGTGCTCGAAAACGAAGACGTCTCCGGCTCGCTGATCAAGCGCGCGTCCACCATCCGCAAGGCCCTCGACAAAAAGGGTGCGAAGGTCGACGAAGAGGCGCTGACCCTCAACATCCGCGAGTTCACCGAAGCCTCCGAGGAAGAGCGCGCGCAAGCCTGGGGCCCCGACGCCACCAAGGCCGGCACCCTGACCGAGCCGCGCCAGTTCAACCTCATGTTTTCGACCAAGGTGGGGCCGCTGGCTGACGATTCGGCTGTCGCTTATCTCCGCCCGGAGACCGCGCAAGGTATCTTCCAGAACTACAAGAACGTAGTCGACACCACCCGCGTGAAGATCCCGTTTGGCATCGCCCAGGTCGGCAAGGCCTTCCGCAACGAGATCACGCCGCGTAATTTCATCTTCCGCAGCCGTGAGTTCGAGCAAATGGAACTCGAATACTTCATCGACCCGGATGAGGGCACCTGGCCCGAAGTCTACCGCTACTGGATCGATTGGGGCCGTAGCTGGCTCAAAGACATTGGCGTCGATCCCGAGCTGCTGAGCGAAGACGTGCACCCGCAGGAAAAGCTGAGCCACTACTCCAAGGGCACGACCGACATCATGTTCCGCTTCCCGTTTGGGGTACAGGAGCTGTGGGGTATCGCCTGCCGGGGTGCCTTCGACCTCACGCAGCACCAGGAGCACAGCGGCAAGACGATGGAATTCTTCGACGACGAGCGCAAGCTGGCCGGAAAGGAGCCCTTCAAGTACATCCCGCACGTCGTGGAGCCCTCGCTGGGCGTCGACCGCACCTTCCTCGCGGTCATGACCTCCGCCTACTACGAGGACGAGATCCCCGACGAAAAGGGCAAGCTGGAGAAGCGCGTCGTGCTGCGCTTCCACCCCCGCATCGCCCCCTACAAGGCCGCCGTGTTCCCGCTGCTCAAGAACAAGCCCGAGCTGGTCGAAAAGGCCCGTGGCCTCTACACGCAGCTCAGCCGCCGCTGGAACATCTTCTGGGACGCCTCGGGCGCCATTGGCCGCCGCTACCGTCGCCAGGACGAGATCGGCACCCCCTACGGCATCACGATCGACTTCGACACGATCGAGAAAGACAACACCGTCACCATCCGCGACCGCGACACCACCGAACAGATCCGCCTCCCGATCGACCAGGTCGAATCCTGGCTCTCGGAGAAGATTTACGGTTAAGCCGCTCTTGAGGTCGGTTTCCCTTTCGCCCGCGCACCATCCGGTCGCGGGCTTTTTTGTGCCACTACGGTCAGCTATTTGTAAAAAAGCAGGCTGGAAAGTAGAGGCCCTATTTAGACGTTGTCTAGATCAGCCGAGTAGGGCAGGAATGCCGACGTCTATGTCACGAATTTGCCCCACTTTGCTCGCGCTGGGATCGGTTTTCGGTGCAAATACCCTTTCCTTTGGTGCCATCGCCATCACGAAGCCGGCGGAGACCCAGGAGCCGGTCGCAGCCCCTGCCACCCCCCTCCGCGCAGCCTCGCAAGCCCAAGCCACTCGTGCCGTGGCACCGGCCGCCGCCGTCGCAGGCTACCGCAATGGGGCCGAGGAAGGCAGCGCGGGCCTTGTGCTGGAAGGCATTCTCAATGGCGGGTCGACAGATTTTTCCGCCTTCAGCCTGGTGCAGGGCGCTTACGTGGCTCAGGGCGATGCCGCCTTCCGCTTGGCGAATTCTCGCTTAACGGATAAAGACCCTTTTACCGACGCTTCTTTCCGCCTGCCTGACCCGATCAATGTGACGGCCGACACGCAGCTCTGGTTCTTCAGCCGCCTCGGCTTTGCGACGACCAGCCAGGTCGCCAAGCTGCAGGTCTCGACCGACGGTAATTCGTGGGAGACGCTCTGGCAAGACGCCGGCAATGGCGCGACCAACAGCACGAACCTGCCGCAGAGCTTCAGCGAGATCAACCTCTCCCTCGCGGCCTATGCGGGGCAGGCGGTGTATGTGCGCTTCCTCTTCGATTACACCGGTGGCAGCGCCTTCAGCCCCACCTCCTCACTCGCCGGCTGGTTTATTGACGATATCCAGATCGGCAGTGAGCGGGCAAAGGACTTCTATGCCTTTGGCGATCCGGACGACGAGGAGACGCTCTACCTCGAATTGATCAACCGTGCCCGTGCCGACGCCAACGCGGAGGCGCAGCGCCTGATCGACAATATCGACGCCGGACTGGTCAACGCCGTGCGCGGTGTCGACTTCGACGAGATGAAGCGCCAATTTGCCACGCTCGACCAGCACCTGCCACCGGTCGCGTTCAACCAGCAGTTGATCGCCGCCGCCCGCCTGCACTCGCAGGACATGTACAACAACGAGTTTCAGGGGCACGTCAGCTCAACGAATCCGCCCAGCCCCAACCAGCCGCTTGACGACCTCGGGGACCGCGTGCAGCGCCAAGGCTACGGCTACTCGTCTCTTGGTGAAAACGTTTTCGCCTACTCCCGCTACACCTGGTACGGCCACGCCGGCTTTCAAATCGACTGGGGTGGTGACGCCTGGCACGGCATGCAGACGCCTCCCGGCCACCGCGAGAGCATCCACAATCCCAAGTTCAAGGAAGTGGGCGTCGGCATCGTGAACGGCACCAAGGGCAGCGTGGGGCCGCAGATCGTGACGCAGGATTTCGGTGCTCCGTCGAACAGCCAGAGCTTCCTGACCGGTGTCGTCTACACCGACGGCAACGGCAACAATTTCTACGACCCAGGTGAAGGCGTCGGCAACGTGCGCATCGAGGCGGAAAGCGGGGCCTACTACACCCTCAGCGCCGCATCCGGTGCCTACACGCTGCCCCTGGGCTCCAACGATGGTAGCTATACCATCCAGTTTACAGGGGAGGGGGGCTCGCACCAGCAACAGGTGACGGTCGCCGATACCGCCAACGTGAAGCTCGACTGGGACCCGACCGACGTGGTGGTCTCGACCCCCGTCGATGCCGGAGTGGGCGTGACGGTCGACAGCCTTACGGTCGCCAACGGCCATTTTACGCTGCACTTCACCGTCTCGGCCGCGCGCGATTTCGACACGGCAGAAGTCCAGCTGCAAGGCTGGGGTGCTGGCAGCTTCACCACGCTGACGACGCTCGACCTCGGGGCGGGCACCAGCAGCCACCAATACACTGGCGACTACGCGGCGGGCGGCCTCATCCGTGTCATCGTCCGCTAAAGGGGTGGAAGCGTCGCATCTGTAGGCCCGTTTTTAACGACTTATGGGTGCGAATTTCTCTTCAAAAATTACCCACTTGGACGATAGAGTGCTTTGTGTCTGGTCTTTAGACGGGCCGGACGGAGGGAAAAGAGCTGCTGCTTGCCGCTGATTTCTCTCGTTTCTTCAATAGTCTGGACCCGCTCACATGAACATCCTCGTTGCCGAAGACGACTTTATCTCGCGTAAGCTGCTCACCAACATCCTGGAGGAGTTGGGACACGAGGTGACTGCAGCCGAAGACGGCGAAGAGGCCTGGCGCCTCTATCAGACCGTGCCGACGCGTCTGGTCGTCAGCGACTGGCTCATGCCCAAGATGGACGGGATCGACCTGGTGAAGAAGATCCGCAGCCACCCCAAGTCCGACTACACCTACATCGTGATGCTCACGGCCAATGTCGGGCAGCGGGAGAACTACTTCAAGGCCATGGACGCAGGCGTCGACGACTTCCTCACGAAGCCGCTCGACCGTATCCAATTAACGATTCGCCTGAAGGTGGCCGAGCGCATCCTGCGCGCCACCTCGCGCATCCACTCGCTCGAAAACGTCCTCACCATCTGCGCCTACACCAAGAAGATCAATTTCCCGGAAGAAGGCTGGCAGACGATCGAGGAGTTCATGCAAAAGCACTTCGGCATCACCGTTTCGCACGGGATCGAGCCCAACTACTACGAGCAAGTCATCAAGCCCCAGATCGAGCAGTTGAAAGTCGCACGCTCGATGGAAGGGTAGGGCGCTCCGGCAAGGTCAGCGCTGTTCGCGCAACCATTCGCGGATCGGGTAGAGGATATCGCTTGCCGCCAGCAGCGTTTCGGCGCCGACGGCTTCGCGCATCGCCACGAGGAAGGGCATGATCGCGGCCACGGCTTCGTGATGGGCTTCCACGCCCGCCGGGGCCACGCTTACGACTTTGCTGCGTCCGTCGTTCTGGTTCTTTTTGAGGGTTACGAACCCTTTTTTGGCCAGCTTGTCGAGGGCTTCGCCGATGCTAGGCTTGCTCAGTAAAAAATGGTTGGCCAGCTCCAGCGGGGTCTTTTCGACGCCCGGCCGCTTGTACAAGTGGTGCAGGATGCTGAATTGGGCCATCGTAAGCCCATGCGGTAGCACGTTCACGAATTTGGACGTTACGTGGTTGTGAATCATGCTGATCTTCGCGAACAGCTGAAACATGTCCTCCTCATCTTGGGGAATTTGTTGGGCCATAGGTCAGTTTTTGACTTGAGATGTAGTAAGGATGCTTACTAAATGCGCTGGAATTCAGGGTGTCTATAAAATAACAACGCAGAAAAGGAACTATGACGGCTTTGAGCCTTACGCAAAATCTATCCGTACTGGCGCTCATGGTAGGGGGATGGGCGGCAAATGCGCTCGCGCAGGCGGATGACACATTCACGGGCTTTGTGGCGGCGGGTATCGCCAACGTGCCCCAATACGAAGGTTCGGACGATTACGAAATCAAGCCTTTGGTCGCGGCCCAGCTCGACTATCGAGGCTATTCGCTGGAGATTCTGGGCACCGATCTGCGGGCCGAAGTTTCGCCGTGGGAGTGGGTGGAATTCGGCCCGAGCCTCTCCTTCCGCGGGGGGCGTGAAGACGACGTCGACAACGAGGCCGTGCGCCGGCTACGCGAGATCGACGACGCCTTCGAAGCGGGCGTGTTCGTGCGCTTTCCGTTCCACGCCGTTCTTTCGCTGCGAGACCGCCTTTCGCTGCGGGCCGAAGCCCTCTTCGACTTGTCGGATACCTACGACGGGTATGTCCTCTCCTTTGCCGCCAGCTACGACTATCAGGTGAACGACGTCCTGACGCTCGGCGTATCGCTGCAAACGACCTACGCGAGCGAGGACTATCAGCAGACGTATTTCGGCATCGACGCCGATAACGCGGTACGCAGCGGGCTGGCCCCCTACGAGGCAGACGCGGGCTTCAAGGACGTGGGCATCCGCTTCAGCGCCAAATACATGTTCACCCAGGAGTGGGGTGTGATCGGGCTCCTCGGCTACCAGAAGGTGCTGGGCGACGCCGCCGACAGCCCCATCGTGGAGCAGGAAGGGGATGCCAACCAGTGGCTGGGCGGCATCGGTGTCGTCTACGAGTTTTAGCCCACGTAGAAAGGAAAGGCATGAACCGACCGATCGACCACCTGCTCGACAGCAAATATCTCTGGCTAGGCGCGCGCTGTGTGCTGGCCTTGCTGCTTTTCGTTTTCGCCTGGGTGCAGCTCTCCCAGTTTGCCGACGAAGGGGCGGCAGGCGGTCGACCGTTTATGGCCGATGCCTTTGCCTTGCTCCTCGCCGGCTCCGTCCTCATGGCATCCGCGATGGTGCTGTTCGACCGCGGGATTTGGATGGTGTGCCTCGTGATCGCGGCAGAAGTGGTGCTCGCGCTGCTACTTTCGGCTCGCCCGGGTAGCGGAGTGCTGGCGGGCTCTTCCGTCTGGTCGCTGCTCGCCATTGTCGGCGGGCTGCTCAACGCCGTCGTCGCCAGCCGCTTTCACCAAGTGCTGCGACGGTGGTAGGAGACTAGAACGGATACCCGATGGAGAAGTGAAAGGCGCCGTTGGGGTCGCTCTCGCGCTTGTTGAGGTTGTGGCCATACTCAAAGCGCAGGGGGCCCAGCGGGGTCATCATCCGCAGGCCCGCTCCGGCGCTGGCGAGGTATTGGTCGCCCGGCCAGCTGGAGATGTTTTCGCCCTGCAGCAGCTGGTCGGCAAAGAACACCATGTAGATGTTCTTGTAAAAGCGGCGCTGCACCTCGGTCGAAAGCAGGCTGATCGTCTCCGCGCCGATGAAGGTGCCCTCGCTGTTGCGCGGAGCGGCCTTGCCTTCGGTGTAGCCGCGGATCGAGTTTTCGCCGCCCGGGAACATACGTTGGTTGAACGGTGAGGCCTCGCGGTCGCCGAAGAACGACGTCAGCGCCTCGTGCTGGAAGCCCACGCGCAGCCGCCACGAAGAGGTGATGGGCCGCTGCCAGGAAATGGTGCCGCCCCATAGCTGGTAGCGCTCTTGTGCGCCCAGGATCTCGTCTGCAAACTCGGAGCGGAAGGTCCAGCGGATCCCACTGTCGGGCGAGAGCAAAGAGTTGCGCTGATCGGTGGCCCACTCGAAGGCGATGGAGGCGGAGAGCTGATCGGGGTCGCCCGGGATCTCGGTGCCGTCGATCGAGCGCGAAGTCAGCTGCTCCAGGCGATAGACGAGGGAGTAGCGGCTGTCCCAGTCTTCCAGTTCGCGGTAGACCCCGGCCTCGGCGCCGTATTCCTCACGATCGAACGACACCTCTTCACGGGTGATGCCGTAGAGGCTGAACTGCGAGTTGTAGGCAAAGGCGCGCGTTTCCGGGATCGCATACTGCCAGCGTGCGGCTGAGCTCTTGAACGTCTGAAGCGCCTGAAAAGTGGTGCTGTGCGCGCGCCCCCAGAGATTGCGGTATTGGTAGATGAAGCCGACCCGCAACATCTCATAGCTGCCCCAGCCGAGCAGCAGGCTGAATTTTTGCTGCTTCACCTCTTCGGCCATGAAGACCGCACGCTGGGCTGCCTCGCCGTCGTCGGTCTCCATCGGCTCCAGGCGATAGCGCATGCGGGTAAAGGCACCGAGCCGGGCCAGTCGGTCGCGCGAATCTTCGAGCGCGAGGCGATTCAGCCACTGGCCTTCCTCCACCGTGATGTTGCTGCGCACAAACTCTTCTTCGGTGTCGATGAAGCCCTCCAGTGCGATGGCCCCCAGACGGGTGCGTGGGCCAGGCTTCACCACCAGGTCGAGCGTCACGTCCACCCGCTCGTTTTCAGGTTCGGAGAAGGTGGGCTCCAGCGAGATTTCAACTCCCGGGTAGCCGTTGGCGTAGAAGATGTTGCGCAGCGCAGTGGCATAGTCGCGCGCACGGCTGGCGGAGTAGGCTTGGTCGACGTCCTGCACTGCTCGCAAGAGCCCGGCGGCGAAATCGTCGCTCACCCCCTCGGCCAGCTCGTCTTCGACCTGCGTCAGCCAGTAGCGCGGGCCTTCTTCCACTGCGAGGTCGACCGATACGGCACCGCTCTCGGTGTCGATGTCCACCGTGTCGATCATCACGTTAGCTTCCTGATAGCCAATCGCCTCCAGCTCCGCCGTCAGGTTGCGCACGCCGCTGCCGAGGATCGACTCGTTGTAGGGGCGGTCGCTCTTGGAACCGATGAGGCCCTGCGCGGGGTGGAAATACAGGCGTGCCTGATCCGGCTCGATCACGTCGGAGCCGGTGAACGCGACGCGGTCAAAATAAAAGAGCAGCCCTTTTTCGATGCGAAACTCGGCGCGCTGGGCCTCGGGCAGGTGCGTGTCTTCGCTCAGTTGCAGCTCATCGCTCCACGTATAGTCCTCCAGCTTGGTGCCCTCGGCATCGAAAAGCGCCACATGCACGGTGGGCTCCAGATAGCCGCCCTGCCGCATCTGCTCTTCGAGGAAGAACATGGCGTCCTCGATCATGTTGGCGTTCCAGTGCTCCTGCTGCGGCAGCTCCAGGCTCCGCTTGAGGATGCTCTTCAACGTCAGGTTCTGGAGCCAGCCGGTGCCGTCGACCGACACTTCGACTGCGGCCAGGCTGGTCGGCAACAAGGCGAGGGCGCCCAACAAAGGCCAGCGTTTCGGGGTTTTTCGCGTCATCGATTCACAAGCACTATAGCGTAGGCGCATCCGCTGTCATCCAGCAGAGGAAATTTCGGTGGGGGCGGGGCAGGGAAAATCATGGCGTGGGCCTTGAAGGAAGAGACGGTTGGCACAGGCTCAGCGCTCAAAGATGTCCCACTTTACGTCGATGTTGTAGTCGCCGTATTCATCGTATTCGCCGATGAGGGAGAAGCCGTCGCTCAGGCTGAACTCCACCGCCGTCGTACGTTGGCCAAACTGCGACAAGCTGCCGCCCTGCATGATGCGGATCCGCTCGGAGCCGCCACTCTGGAAGAGCGGGCTAAACAAGTCCTGCCCCACGTAATAAGCCAGCGAGCCGGCCCGCTGCAGGCCGTTGGACCCTTCGCCGCTGCTGGAGCCGGAAGGCACCGAGCCGGTGGTCAGCATGACGAGGATCGACTCTTCGGAAAGTGGAGGGGTGGAGCTGAGGCGCAGCTCGGGCTCTGTCATGGTGCCGCTCACGCTCAGTTGCACATCGTAGCCAAAGCTGTAGCCCTGGCCCGAGGCCTCCAGCTTGACGGTGCTCGGGTCTTCCAGGGTGATCCGGGCGGCGGCGGTCTCCAGCGGGATCTTGGCAAAGGGGAAGCGCACCGCGCCCGGCTGCAGCGGGATGTCGCCGATCAGACGCGGGTCGCCCAGCGTGCCTTCCAGGTGCAGGTCGGCACTCAGCTCGCCGCTGACAAACGGGGCCTGGATGCGCATGAACTGGTCGCCCCGGATGTCGAGGTCGAGCGTCCATGCATGGTAAGGCTTGGCGGCGACGGCAAAGAAGGGCGGCTTGCTGGCGGCGCTGGCCGGGCCGGAGCGCAGGAGGTCGCGCATGTCGCGCAGTAGCATACTGTCGTGCAGCGTCACGCCGCCGGCGATGCCCACCTGCTGCAGCCCGTTCTGGATGTTGGCCTTAACGTCGATATCGCCGCGCAGGAGCAGACCGGCCTGGCGCACCAGTTCGAGGCGGTCGCCCTGCAGCGTCAACTCGCCCTTGGGTGCCTGCAGGTTGTCGAAATTCAAGTGCCCGCCAAAGCGCAGGGGCTGGCCGCTCCACTGGCCGGAAACGTCGTTGAGCGTCACCGTGCGCCCGTCGAGCCCCAGTTGACCGCCAAACGAGCGCAATGTCAGACCGCCCCCCATCGGTTTGAAGGCGAGGTTTTCAAAGTCGAGCGTGCCCGGCCGGAACGATTGACCGCGCCAGCGCACTTCGCCCGAAAGAGAGCCCTGCGGCTGCAGGATCTGGTTGGCCACCGGCATCAAGGCGGCCACGGGCAGGCGCTCGATATCGGCCAGATAATCGATCTCCTGCCATTGTGCTTCTCCCGGGTGCTGGATGATCTCCGGCAGGCTGAAGTTGCGCGCACGCAGGCTCATGCGCACATAGTCGCCATTGTATTGGCGCAGGGTAAATGCGAGCAGCGGCACATCGATCGCGTTTTCGCGGATGCGCGCATTTAGGTTCAGGTCGTCGAGGCGGATGGGCTCTTTCAGGCTCGCATGGTCGTAGTCGATCGTCTGCGCGCGCAGGCGGATCTGGCCGACCGGTGCGGCGATGCTGCCCTCCAGGTCGATCGTGGCATCGGCCCCGCCCAGCACGATCCCCAGCGGCTCCAGCACCCGACGCACCCGGGGGCGGTCGAGGTTCAAGTCGAGGCGAAATTCAAAGCCGGCCTCCGTCTGCAGCTCGTAGCTGAACTTCCGCTCCGCGTAGCCGAGGCTGAAGGGCAGGGAGCCTTGGGCATTGAGGATGGGGCGCTCCGCCAAGCCCACCTGGAGGGAGTCGAAGACAGCCAAGCCCGGCTGCAGCTGGATCTGCGCGCGCACGGGCACATCTTGCTCCTCGATGTAATAGGTGCCGGCGGCCTGCAGCTTACCCACCACCGAGTCGTCTTCGGTTCGCAGGTCGACCGCCAGCCGTTCGACGCCCGCCCGCGGCAGTTCGGCTTCGAGCCAAGGCTGCAACCAGTCGCCCACCCAGCGGTCGAGCGACAGCTTCAGGTTGCCACCGTTGGCCGTCGACCACTTCCCGGCCTCCCAGTTCAAGCCCGGTGCCGTTTCCGGGCCGGTCAGGCGGGCGGCCGTCCAGTTCACGCGAAAGTCGTCCCCTTGTGGCAGGCTGACGCTAAAAGGCTCCGCCAGTTGCACGGTTGCGCTGCCGTGGTGCCATTGGAGTTGTTGCACCTGCACGCCCAGTTGTTGGGCCGAGCGCTGCACCTGCACCGCCAGTTGCACGCGGTTGGCCTCATCTCGGAGGATCTCCGGCTGCAGCGACACCTGCTCCATGCCGCGCCCCTGCAGTTCCAGATTCACATCCAGCGGCGGCACCTGCGCCACATCGAGCTGGCTGAGCTGCACTTCGCCTTCATATTGGAAGTCGGGCCACGCGCCTTGGCCATTGATCTGCCCTGTCGTGCGGGTGAAAATCACCTTTTCAAGCTGAGGGACGCGGGCGCGCAAGGCCTCGCCATCGAAGTCCCAGCCCAGTTGCACCTGCTCCAGCTCAAAGCCCTCTTCGCCCCGCTTGGCTCGGGCATGGCCGCTCAAGGTGCCTACGTCCTGCAAATCGGCCTGCAGGGCTTCGAGCACCAGTTGGCCTTGTTCAAAAGTGCCATTCAGCTGCACGTGGCCGGGCAGAGAGGCATTATCAGGCAGGTGGAAGTCCGCCCGGTATTCCAGACCTTGCGCCCGCCGCAACGGCCGGGCCCGCAGGTTGACCAGCAGGGGCGGCCATTCGCCTTCTTTCATGTAAGGCTGCAGGGGCACGCGGGCGCGGAGTTGGGCGGGCGCATCCAGCTCGTACGTCTGCCAGTTCAGCGACACGGGGCTGCGCAGCTGTGCATCCGCCCACTGTGTCTCCACTTCCAGCTGCTGGATCTGCAGGGTGGGGGCGCCGGGGGATTCCGCGACCAGCAGCAGCTCCCACGGCGTCGGCTCGCGATCTTCGCGCGTGTAGGTGCCGTTGCCTTGGGTGTTTACGGCCCAGCGCGTGCCATCCCAATCCAGTTGCAACTGCCCTTGCTCCAGCTCGACGCCACGAGAGGTCAGCGCGACGATCTCTTCGCTCGGGTTTTGCCAGGCAAGATGAGCGGCGCTGGGCAGCCACGCACTTTCCGGCAGTTGAGCCGAAATCTCGGTGGGGCCGCCGTAGAGGTTGCCGTCGAGCGCTACCTGCCAGCCGGTCGGGGCCAGCGTGGCGCTGCCCTCAAGGCGAATCGAGGGATTGGGGCTCGCAAAGTTCAGCGCGTAAGTCCAGCGCTCCCCCCGGTCGATGCCCACGGTAAAGGGATGCTCCTCTTCGTTGCGGACGAAAGTGCCTTCGGCCTGCAAAGCCTCTGCGACCGGTTGCCATTGGGCCTGCTGCACCCTCACCTGCCACGAGCTTTCGTAGCCCGCATAGCGGATGTTTTCGAGCTGGGTGCCGGGCAGATACTGCTGCAGGCGCGGCATCAACTGGTCGATCAGACGCGCTACGCGGCGGGGGGTGGAGCGCTCCTGGTCGGGGTCGTCATCCTTGGGCGGTTCGACTTTTGCCACCGACCACCCGCGCAGCTGGATCAGCACGTCATCCGTCTTTTCACCCTCGTCGGCGAGGAAGAACGAACCATACGGGAAGAGCAGGGGCACCTCCGCCGTTTCGCCCTCGATCCGATAGCCGGAGACGGTGCCTTCGACGCCTTGGAGGCGCAGCGCACGGTAGCCCTGCACGCTCACGGAATCGGCCTGCAAGCCAGCCTTCTCCAGCGCCCAGGGGGTGAGCCACTCGATCAGCCACGGGTGCGCGCCGAGCAGGGCCAGGATCAACAGGCCGATCAGCCCGAGGCCGCCGCCCACCCAGCGAAATCTCTTGCGGGTCTTTTTCTCCACGCGACAAGCAACCCCAATCCGGTTGGGAATTCAACCGGAATGAGGCGAACGGTTTTTACCGGTAATAGAGTTCGGCGATTTCCTTCAGATAGGGTGCATGCCCATGCAGCTGCCCCATCTGGTCGTCCTGCAGGCGCCATTGCCAGTTGCCCATGGCGGTGCCCGGCGTGTTGAAGCGGGCCTCCGTGCCCAGGCTCAGGAGATCCTGCACCTGGATGATCGCAAGGCGGCTGACGGAGGCGTAGGACGTGCGCACGAGGTCCCAGGCGATATCTTCGCCGCTCACGCGCAAGTAACGGCGCACGTGGTCTTTGGCCTGCTCCGGCGCGCTGTGGTACCAGCCCTTGGTCGTGTCGTTGTCGTGCACGCCCGGGTAGATCACGCTGTTGGGCTGCAGGTTGTGGGGCAGGTAGAGGTTGTCGCCCTCGCCGCCAAAGGCGAAGTGGAGGATCGCCATGCCGGGCAGCCCCGTCTGGTCGCGGAAGTCGAACACCGCTTGGCTGAGGTCGCCCAAGTCTTCGGCAATGATCTGCGCCTGCGGGAAGTGGCGGTGCAGCGTGCGGAAGAGGTCGAGCGCCGGGCCCTTGCGCCACTCGCCGCTGCGGGCATCCTTGGCCTCGGAGGGGATGGCCCAGTAGTCGTAAAAACCACGGAAGTGGTCGAGGCGCAGCACGTCGAAAGTCTGCAGGTTGCGCTCTAGGCGGCTCAGCCACCAGCTGTAGCCATCGGCACGCATACGGTCCCACGCATACAAGGGGTTGCCCCAGAGCTGACCGGTGGGGGAGAAGTAGTCTGGCGGGACTCCGGCGACGCATGCCGGCCGACCATCGGTGCGCAGCTCAAACTGGTCGGGGTTGCTCCACACGTCTGCGCTGTCGAGCGCGACGAAGATCGGAGCATCGCCCACGATCTGCACCCCATGGTCGTTGGCGTAGCGCTTCAGGTTCTTCCACTGGCCGAAGAAGAGGTATTGGTAAAACTGGTGTGCGCGGATCGAGTCCTTCAGCTCCCGCAAGAGATCGTGATCGCCATTCTGGGGGCGCTGGCGGATATGCTCCGGCCACTCGCCCCAGAAGCGACCGCCGAAGTGCGCCTTGACCGCCATGAACTCCGCAAACGGCTGGAGCCAATCGCCCTGCGCGTCGCAGAAGGCGTCAAACGAGCCGTAGTCGGCAACGGTGTCGGAATGCTGGCCCTTGAACCGTTCGTAAGCCAGGCTCAGGATCGACCACTTGCGCTCGTAGAGCCCAGCGTAGTCCACCCGACCGCGCGGTAGCTCCCGCAGCGGCTGGAGTTCCTCGGTCTTCAGCAGGCCGTTCTCGACCAGCGCCTGCAGGTCGATCAGGTAGGGATTACCGGCAAAGGCGGAAAAAGACTGGTAGGGAGAATCCCCATACCCCGTGGGCCCCAGCGGCAGCACCTGCCAATACGTCATGCGGGCGGCCCGCAGCAGGTCGATGAATTCGTAGGCGGCCCCGCCCAACACGCCTACGCCCTGCTCGGAGGGCAGGGCCGTTGGGTGCAAGAGGGCGCCAGCGGCGCGCTGCGTCAACCAGGAGAACAGGGGATGCTTCATAATGCGGATATCGGGATGGGCCAGTGAGTTCGGCGCTGGAGATCGACCGTGCAGCATAGTCAGCACCCTCGATTGTGCAATGCTGGAAGGTGGGTCTTCTTGCAGCGTCACCATCCCGTGCTCATGCCTGCTTTGCGAAAAAATGACTCTGGCTGCCTTTTTGCCCTTGACGGTCTGCCGCACATTCGGCTTACTCGTATCTTTCAAGACGGTGGTTGTAGCTCAGCTGGTTAGAGCATCGGTTTGTGGTACCGAGGGTCGCCGGTTCAAATCCGGTCAGCCACCCCAATTTTCCCTTCAGCCACCACGTGTAAGCCCGGCCTTTCGAAGACTCCGGGCTTTTTTGTGCACTTTTTCGACGATGAACCTCTGTGCGACGGGACTTCGGGCCCACGCCTGCCTGCCGCAGCCTGACGGTGCTATGCAGGCGCTTGGAAAAACACGCGGCTAAACCCTGCCCATTTTTGACCGAAATAAGGGCTATAAAAATCCCTTAACTGGTTCCAGATCATGGTCAAACGATTTTTTGGAAGGCTGAGCCTCTCGCAGCGGCTGGTCTATTCCGTTGCATTTTCCACCGCAGTTGCATTCGCATTGTCGATTGCATTTCTTGGCTACCGGTCTTACTCGGCAGCCCGTCATAACGCGCAAGAGCTTGCCGCGCAATCGGGGGCGCTATACGGGGCTCAGCTGAGCGCAGTGCTCGACGATGGTCTGGTCGTGTCGCAAAACATGGCCCATGTGCTGGAAGGCTTGATGGCGGGCAAGGCGCAGCTCTCGCGCGAAGAGGTGGTCGCCACCTTGGCGCGCATCCTGGAGGGTAATTCGGAGTTACTGGCGACCTGGGTCTGTTTCGAGCCCAACGCGTTCGACGGCCAGGACGAGGCATTTCGCGAGGTGGCACCTTACCACGACAGCACCGGACGCTTTGTGCCCTACGTCTTCCGCGCCGATGGGAAGATCTCGGCCGAGCCGCTGATCGACTATACGGTCGAAGGCGCGGGCGACTACTACCTCAAGCCGCTGCACGAAGAGCGGCAAGTGGTGATCGAGCCCTACATGTATGCCGTCGGCGGCAAGGAAGTCTTCATCACATCCGTCTGCCTGCCGATCCATGTAGACGGCAAGGCGGTGGGGGTGGCAGGGGTCGACCTCAACCTCTCGGATATTTCCGCGCAGGCGGCCAAGCTCAAGCCGATGGACGTAGGACAGGTGATGATGGCCACGCCCAGCGGCAACCTCGTGGGCCACCCCGATTTTTCAAAAGTAGGCACGCCCCTTGATGCTGCCAGTGCCGATGGCGTGATGGCGCGGGTCTCCGACGGCGAGCGCGTGTTCCTGACCACCGAGCTGGACGGCGAACCGCAAATTGGCGTGTTCATGCCCCTGAAGTTGCGGGGGCAGCCGGAACTCTGGGCCATGGGCGTCACCATCCCCAGCGGAGTCGTCCTGGCCGAGGCCAACCGCACGCTCTACTGGTCGGTCGGCATTGCGATCGCCTGCATCCTCGTGCTGGCAGGCATCACCACGGTGATCATCGCCTCCACGGTGCGCGGCATTTCGCGCATTTCCAGCTCGCTGCGCGCCGCCGCTTCGGAAGTCAATTCCGCCTCGCATCAAGTTTCTGCCGTAGGCGAGCGCCAGGCCGAGAGCGCTTCGGAGATGGCGGCCAGCCTCACGCAGACCTCTTCCAGCGTGGAGGAGTTTGCCTCCATGACGCGCCAGAATTCGGACAACGCCAGCTCCGCCGCCCACTTGATGGACGATGCCCTCAAGACCCTCAACAACGCGGGCCAGAACATCGTGCAGTTGACGACCTCGATGGGCGAGATCAAGGACGCGAGCAATCAGACGCAAAAGATCATCAAGACCATCGACGAGATCGCCTTCCAGACCAACATCCTCGCGCTCAACGCCGCCGTCGAGGCCGCGCGCGCCGGAGAGGCCGGGGCCGGTTTTGCCGTCGTGGCCGATGAGGTGCGTAGCCTGGCGCAGCGGGCCAGCGAAGCCTCCCGCTCCACCTCGGGGCTGATCGAAGATGCTGCCAACAAGAGCCAGCTAGGCTCCCGGCTGGTTGAGGCCGTCAGCGGCGATTTCGACCGCATCCGCCAGCACGTAAACGAAGTGGGCGGCCTGATCGGCGGCATCGCCTCCGCTTCGACCGAACAGGCACGAGGAGCCGACGAGATCAACCGCGCGGTCGCTCAAGCCAGCGAAGCCACGCAATCCACTGCCGCCGTGGCCGAAGAATCTTCGGCTGCCGCGCATGAACTCCAGGCACAAGCGGCCTCGATGCGGGAAAACATCGAAGCGCTGACGCTCATGATCCTTGGCCGGCGGGACGAACGCGGGGCGAAGCCCAGTGCCCCCGGAGCGGGCGCCCCCAAGCCTGGCCCTGCAAAGGCTCAGCCCCGCCAGGAGGAAGCTCGGGAAGAAGAGCTGGAGATAGAGGAAGAAGCGGAAAAAGACCCGTATTCCTTCTTCGGAGGGCGTTCCTGAGGGGGCAGGATTACCCGTAATCGGGGGTGAAAATACCTGAGAAGGCCTACCGTTTTACCGCCCGGTGTAATCGGCGGTTGAAAAATCCTCTTTTTACAAATGAAATACGTGAAATAGGCTAAAAAAAGCTGCAAGTCAGACGAATTTGCAGGGCAGTTCCCGTTTTCGTTTCTCCCCCATGGAAATCTCTCCCCGGACGCTTCAGGTCTCCACCGCCGATCTCTGCAATGAGCGAATACTTGCGGCGCTGGTAGCCTCAGAGGTGGTTTCGGCCGTTTTGAACCTGGAAGGGGAGATTACCGCAGTCAGTGCGTCGATGGCGGGCATCTTTGGCCAAGAGGCATCCGCCCTTGTCGGCCACCCACTGGAGACACTGTTCGACACCACCCGGCTGCCCTGGGAGTGGCGCAAAGTTGTGGTGGCCCTGCGGCAACATGCGCGCTGGGAAGGCGAAGGCTGTTTTCTGGCGCCCACGGGATTGCGCCGCTGCTTCGCCCTCGTGGTAACTGCCGTGAGCGACGAAGAAGGCAGCCTGTGCCACGGCCTGCTGGCCCTGCGTGAGATCACGCAGCAGGTAGAAGAGCGCGAAAAATGGAAGCAGGCGCTGCTCGACAGCGATGCGCGCTGGCAGTTTGCCCTCGAGTCCAGCGGCGACGGCCTCTGGGTGCTCGACCTCCCGGCCGGCAAGCTCTCCATCTCCGACCGCTGGCGCGAGTTCCTCGGCTACGCGGAGGACGACCTGGGAGACGATGTCGCCAAATGGTCCCAACTCGTCCACCCGGAGGACAGCGCCCGAAGCATGGACAAAGTCCTCCGGCACATCGCGGGAGAGACGGAAAACTTTGTCAACGAGCAGCGCGTCCGCTGCAAGGACGGCACCTACAAGTGGATCCTCGACTCCGGCAAAGTCCTCCAGCGCGCGGCCGACGGATCGCCGCTGCTGCTGATGGGCACCCTGCGCGACATCTCCGAGCGGCGCGAGTTCGAGAACCGCCTGCGCGAGAGCGAAGCCCGCTTTCGGGGAGCCTTTGAGTCGAGCGGGATCGGCATGGCGCTGGTCGACCTCACAGGCCGCTGGGTCGAGGTCAACGCCTCCGTCTGCCGCATCGTGGGCTACGACAAGGAGACGCTCGTCAACCTGACTTTCCAGGACATCACCCACCCGGACGACCTCGAGAAAGACCTCGACCTCTTGCACGAAACCCTCGACGGCAAGCGCTCCCATTACCAAATGGAGAAGCGCTACCGCCACGCCGAAGGGCATATCGTGTGGGTCTACCTCACGGTGTCACTGATTCGCGACGGCGAGGGCAACCCCGTCCACTTCGTTTCCCAGATCGAAGACATCACCGAGCGCCGCCGCCTGGAAGAACACCTGCGCGAGACCCGCGAACGCCTCTCGCTGGCTCTGCGCATCGGCGGGGTAGGGATCTGGGACTGGGACTGTGGGGGCAATCGGCTGACTTGGGACGATCAGATGTTCAAGCTCTACGGGCTGACGCCGGAAACCCTCGTCCCCCATTTCGACGGCTGGGTCGAGCGTTTGCACCCGGAAGACCGCGAACGCACCGTCCGCGAGGTGAGCGGCGCCAAGGAGGGCGGCGCAGACTTCGATACTGAATTCCGCATCGTGACCCCCGACGGGTGCGAGCGCCACCTGCGGGCCATTTCGCTGGTGCAGCACGACGCCCAAGGCAATCCGACCCGCATGCTCGGCACCAACTGGGACGTCACCGACATGGTCAACCAGCGCGAAGAACTGCGGCGCCTGGCCGAAAAGGCCAACCAGGCCAGCGAGGCCAAAAGCCAGTTCCTCGCCAACATGAGCCACGAGATCCGTACCCCCATGAACGGCGTGATCGGCATGACGCACCTGCTGCTCGACACCCCGGGGCTGACGGAAGAGCAGCGGCAGATCGCCGAAACCATCCAGTCCAGCGGTGAATCGCTCATGGCGCTGCTCAACGACATTCTCGACTTTTCCAAGGTGGAATCCGGCATGCTCGAGCTGGAAGAGCTCGACTTCGATCTGCGCAAGCTCATGAGCGAGCTCGCCGCCCTTCTGCGAGGCAAGGCGGCGGAGAAGAGCCTGCGCTTTTCCTGCTCGGCCGCCACCGAGGTGCCCGGTCGCCTGCGCGGCGATGCCGGTCGCCTGCGGCAGATCCTGCTCAACCTCGCCGGCAACGCCATCAAGTTTACCCCCGCCGGCAGCGTCCAGGTGGAAGCCGATCTGGTCGAAGAGACCGAGCACGATGCCTTGATCCACTTTTGCGTGCGCGACACCGGCATCGGGATCCCGCTCGAAGTGCAGGGGCGCTTGTTCAAGGCCTTTACGCAAGCCGATGCGTCGACCACTCGCAACTACGGCGGCACCGGGCTAGGGCTGGCCATTTGCCGGCAGCTGACCGAGCTGATGGGGGGCGAAATCGGCGTCGACAGCGAAGAGGGCAAAGGCGCGGACTTTTGGTTCCGGGTGCGCCTCCAGAAGCAGGCCCACGACGAGGAAGCCCCGCCGGAGACCGATTTTGTGGGCGTCTCCATCCTGGTGGTGGAGCACGACGAAGCCTTGCGCCTCGACATTGCCGACCGCCTCCGCAGCTGGAATGCGGTGCCTGTGCTCTGCTCGGGCGGCCTCGCCGCGCTCGACATCCTTTATCAAGCAGCGGAAAAGGGCGACCCAATCCCGGCAGTGCTGATCGAGCAGGACCTGCCCCGCATGGACGGGTTTGCCTTGGCGCGGGCGATCCGCACCGACGAAATGCTCAAGCGCACCCGACTCGTCCTCTTGACCGAGATGGGCCGGGCCGACGAGCTCGCCTCCATTTCCACCCGCAACTTCGACGCCCATACCTTCAAGCCCATCCGCCCGTCCGACCTCTACGACGCTCTGGCCGAGCTGCTGAAGTCGGGCGACAACCGCGTGGTCGATGAGATGGCCGCCCGCATGCGCCGCCTCCAGTCTTGCGGCGCCCGCGTATTGTTGGCCGAAGACAACCATGTCAATCAAGCCGTCGCCTGTGGCATCCTCAATCGCTTCGGCCTGCGCGTAGATGTGGTCGCCAACGGGGTGGAAGCGCTCGAATCGCTCGCCAGCATCCCCTACGACCTCGTGCTGATGGACGTGCAGATGCCGGAGCTCGACGGCCTGGAAGCCTCCCGCGCGATTCGCTTGCGGGAAAAGCGCAGCGGCTGCCCCAAGGTGCCCATCGTCGCCATGACGGCCCACGCCCGCCCCGAAGACCGTGAGCAGTGCCTGCAGGCGGGCATGGACGATTACGTCGCCAAACCCATTTCTCCGCCGGAGCTGGCCAGCGTGCTCGACCGCTGGCTATGCGCGCAAACGGCGGTTCAAGAGGCCGCTGCGCACCGCCAGCCGACCGCTGTGCCCACGCGCCCCCTGGTCGATTTCGACGAAGTTCTCAACCGCATGATGCGCGACGAAGGGCTGATGGAAGGCGTGCTGAATATCGCCCTCAGCGAGTCGACCCACGTCATGCGGCAAATTCAATCCGCCTTCAACCAGCGAGATTTCTCCAAAGCTGCCGCCTACGTGCACAGCCTCAAAGGCCTTGCGGGCAATGCCGGCCTCGCCCAACTGGGCCACCTGGCGGAGACGATGCAGACCATGCTCCACGAAGGACGCGAAGCTCAAGCCGTCCAGATCGTGCCTGAGCTTGCTACCGTGCACACCGCCACCCTGCGCGCCATCGAGCGCTTTCTCGACCGTCCGGAAGTATAAGGGGAGGGCTTCGAGCTAATCGAGCCAGCCACGGATAAACGCGTCGTAGGCGTCCCCGAGCGGCAGCTCCATGTCGCGCTTCAGCCGCTTGCGCAAGGTAGGGACGGTTTCGCCGGTTTTCGGGTTGAAGCCCTCTTTAAGGGTGTCTTCCCAGTAAAAGCCGAGCCCGCGCTTTTGCCAGCTGGGCAGGTTGTTGTAGTTGATGCCGCGCTGGAAGAGCACCTCGTTTTTCTCCGCAAGGGAGAGCCCGGATAGAAAGTTGGTCGCATCCTGCACCGACTGGCCCTCCTTCCGCAGCAGCCAGTAGCAGTGCGAGTTGAGGGAATTGCGGTGAGCGTCTTCCTGTCGCCAGCGAAAATAGTCGGCCACATCTTGCACGCGCGGCAGCTGGCTGATGCGGGCATCGAATACACCGATAGCGCCGAGTGAAAGGCTGAAACGTGCGCTGGCCTCGCCCGCCATCACGCTGATGATTTTGCGTGTCTTGCGGCCAAAGAGATCGTCGCGCGGGTCGAGCAGCAGCGAAATCTCGTCGCTCTGGGTGTAGCCATAGAGCACCTTGAAGCCGCAGGTAAAGAGGTGCTCGACCGTCGCCGCCATACAGTCGCGAAAGCGTTCATCATAAGGGACCTCGAATTGGTGGACCTCTTTCGTCAGGCGCGTAAAGCTACGCCCGTCGAGCCGCACCACGATATGGATGCCGGGCAGCACGCAATAATCGTCGGCCGTTTCGTAGATGCGCAGGCGCTGGTCGAGCTCGTCAAAGGTCATCCGGCTGCCAAGGCTGCACGACAAATGCACCGTTTTCCAGCTTTACGTAACACAGTTCGTCGAAACCCTCGTCCAGCGAGGGCTTTTGCAGCTTCTTTGCCGTTCCCAGCAGGCCGACATTCGGGATGCGCGCCTTGCCTTCGCGCCGCAGATTGCGCTCCAGGCACTCCGCCACCGGGCTGGAGAAGTAATAGCCGATTATTCGGTAACGCCGGGCACGCAGCAGCTCGATGTAGCGCGCCCGCTCTTCGCGGGTGGGGTTGGTGTTGTCGATCACCACCCGCGTCTCGGTCGCGAGGCAGGCTTCGAGGATGCATCGCTCACGGTGGCGCGTACTCAGCAGATCCATGCTGATGCGCACATGCGTATCGAAAAACTGCCGGCGGTAAAAGGTGCTCTTACCGCTGGCTTGCAGGCCGATGAAGATGATGGCCTCCATCGGGTGGGCGAGGTTAGTCTTCCTTGGTCGTCTTGACCTCGATCACGTCGTGCGGGGCGGACTCGCGCATGCCGGCCGGGGAGACGCGGATGTAGCGCGCGCGCTGCTTCAGCTCGACGAGGTTGCGGGCACCGAGGTAGCCCATGCCGCTCTGGACGCCGCCCACGAGTTCGTAAAGCGTGTCGTCGAGCGTGCCGGAAAGCTCCTTCAATGCTTCGATGCCCTCGGCGGCCACCTTGTCGCCCTTGCGGGTCACCTTTTCGTGGCCGTAACGGGCCGCACTGCCAGCCTTCATGGCCGCGTGGCTGCCCATGCCGCGGTATTGCTTGTAGAACTTGCCGTTGATCTCGATGATCGCGCCGGGCGCTTCGCGGCAACCGGCGAAGAGGCCGCCCGCCATCACAAAGTCGGCCAGCGTGAGCGCCTTCACCATGTCGCCGCTCTTGGTAATGCCACCGTCGGCGATGATGCGCACGCCCAGCTTTTGCGCGGCTCGGCTGGCGACAAAGAGTGCGGTGAGCTGCGGGATGCCCACGCCCGCGACGATGCGGGTGGTGCAGATCGAGCCGGGGCCCTGACCGATCTTGATCGCATCGGCTCCGCAGCTGGCGAGGAATTCGACCCCCTCGGCGCTGGTCACGTTACCGGCGATCAGCGTCATTTCGGGGAACTCGTCGCGCAACAGGCGCACCATCTCGCCCACGCCCCGGCTGTGGCCGTGCGCGGTGGAGACGGCAAACGCATCGACGCCCTCTTTCACGAGGTTGTGGCCATGGCCGAGGATACGGTCGGTATCGAGCGAGCCGTCGGCCTTGCGCCAGATCCCCATGGCGGCACCGCAGATCAGGCGAAACTTGGCGTCGCGGGCCGGCTTGACGGTCGCGCGCTCTTCTTCGCGGATGCGCTCGATGTCGCTAAGGGTAAAGAGGCCCTTCAGCTGGCCCTTGTCGTTGAGCACGATGAGCTTATGGATGCCCATGTGCTTGGTGAAAAAGCGGTCGGCGGCTTCGATCGGGCCGTCGGCGATGTCGCGATCCAGCACGGTAAAGACGTCGCTGGCCGGGGTCATGGCATCGGACACCTTTTTGTCGTGATAGCGTTCGCGGACCACGCGGCCCCGGAGCAGGCCGAGGAAGGTGTTGTCTTCGTCCACCACCGGGAAGGTGCGGAACTTGTAGCCCTTTTCCTCGATCATATCGAGCACGTCGGCCACCAGGATGTCGTGGCGGACGGTGATGGGCTCCTGAATCAGGCCGTGCACGTCGTTCTTGACCCGGGCGACTTCGCGCAGCTGGTCGCGCTCGGCCATGTTGTAGTGGATCAGGCCGAGGCCGCCGTTGCGGGCCATGGCGGCTGCCATGTTTGCCTCCGTCACCGTGTCCATGTCCGCCGAGATCAGCGGGATGTGCAGCGTCAGCCGGTCAGACAGCGATTGGTCCAGCGCGGTGAAGCGCGGCAGCACTTCGCTGTAACGGGTTGCCAGGGTGATGTCGTCGTAAGTCAGGCCGATGTTCCGGTTGGCCCGGAAAAACGCCTCCGCGTTCATATAGAACTCTTGATCGACGGCAATTGGCTCGGATGCAGGCTCCATTATTTACTCAAAATCATGTCCTATGGGCTCGGCAAGCGGAAATTCACGCCACTCAAGCCCCGATCTTTTCCTTCAAGAGGTTAACGAGCCGGTTTTGATCGTGTGGTATCCCACTGCCCGGAGCATCATTGCCTTGAAGCCGTGGCGGGGCTGTGCCTGAATGCCCGCTTCCATGGCCTTTGCCAACATCCAGAGCGTACAAAATCCGCGCGTGAAAAACCTCGTGCGGTTGGGCGATGCCCGCCACCGGCGGCGGCAGGAGCGTTTTCTCATCGAAGGACGGCGCGAGGTAACGCGTGCCCTCGAATGCAGCTGGCCGCTGGAGACCGTTTTCTTTTGTCCCGAGCGCTTCAAGGCTCCGGCGCAGAACGAGTTGGACGCGTTGACGGTGGTCGAGCGGGCGGAAGACAAGGGCGCGGAAGTCGTCCAGCTCTCGCCCGAGGCCTTCGACAAGGTTTGCTACCGCGAAGGGCCCGACGGTCTGTTGGCGGTCGCCATCAGTCAGGAACGCCCTTTGGCCGACCTGCAGGCGCGGCTGGCGGGTCTGGACCACCCGGCGCTCGTGCTGGTGGCGGAGGCGGTCGAAAAGCCCGGCAATCTGGGCGCGCTCCTGCGCACGGCCGATGCCGCCGGGGTGGATGCGGTTGTGGTCTGCGACTCGCGGACCGATCTCTTCAACCCCAATGCGATCCGTGCCTCCCAAGGGGCGATCTTCTCGTTGCCGTGCTACCTGGCGGAGACGCGCGACCTGCGCCCGCTGCTGCGCGAGGCCGGGATCGTGCCGGTTGCGACGACGCCGCGGGCGGAGAAGACGATCTGGGAGCAGGACCTGCGTCAGCCCATCGCGCTCGTGTTGGGTGCGGAAGACATCGGCCTCTCCGAAGACTGGCTCGACGGCCAGACTCTGACGGCCAAGCTGCCCATGCGCGGGGTCACGGACAGCCTGAACGTCTCGGTGGCGGCGGCGCTGGTCATCTTCGAGGCCGTGCGCCAGCGCAGCGTTTGAGTTTTTGAGACCAATTCGCGTTTTAGGCTGGCATTCCTTGGTTTTGGAAAGGTAGCCTAATGCTCGACTGATTGCTTCATAAGAAAACCTTTTCAAAAAGGAATGTTTCCTTATGTCCCAGCGTCAGCATGTTCCGACGGCCTCCGCCATGGTGGAGACCGCCTTCGCCCGGGTGGGTGTCGATCCCTTTACCGCCGCCTTCGACCTTGCCGCCAGTGCGCACCCGCCGCACGGGCACGGTCGCTCGGTGCAACCCACCGAGGCGGTGGAGCTGCCTTTTGCCGACTGGGCACCGCAGCTGTTTGAGGAGCGCCAGGCTGCCCCCTTGTGCCTCTACCTGCACGTGCCGTTTTGCCGACACCGCTGCGCCTTCTGCCCGTTTTACCGCTACCAGTGCTATGACGGCTTCAGCGCCGATTACGCACGCCTGCTACGGCAAGACATTGCCCTGACGGCCCAGGCGTTGGGCGAAGACCTGCCCCGGCGGCGGGTGGATGCCGTCTATTTTGGCGGCGGCACGCCGAGCGACCTCGAAGGCAACGACCTCGCGGCGGTGATGGCCGACCTCAAGGCGCGGCACGGGATCGACGCGCGCACCGAGATCACGGTCGAGGGCCGCTTTCGCGACTTTACGCCCGAGAAGGCTGCCGCGTGGGTAGGGGCGGGCGCCAACCGCTTTTCCCTCGGCCTGCAAAGCAGCGACGAGCGCCTGCGCCGCCGCTTGGGTCGACTCGCCGGGCGCGACGAGATTCGCCGCGTCATCGCCGACCTTTCCGCCACGGGCGCACTGGTGATTGTCGACCTGATCTTCGGCCTGCCGGGGCAGACCATCGCGATGCTGGAGGAAGACATCCGCTTCCTGGCCGAAGAAACGACGATCGACGGTCTCGATCTCTACGAGCTGAAGCAGTTCCCCGGCAGCCCGCTGGCCAAGATGCTGGAGACGGGGCGACTCCCGGCTGCGCCCGTGCAGACCGAGCGCGGTCGGGCCTACGCCGCCGCCTGTGCCGCGCTGGCCGCGCAGGGCTTCGAACACTTTACGCTCCAGCACTGGCGCCGCACGCCGCGCGAACGCTCGCTCTACAACCGGCTGGCGAAAGTCGATGCCGACTTGCTACCCTTCGGCTCCGGCGCGGGCGGGCGACTCGGGCGGCTCTCGATTGCACGCGATCCAGCCCTCGACGGCTACCGTCAGGCGCTCGAAAACGGTCAGATCCCGGCCCGCTATCGGCAGACCTCGGAGAATTCCCAACGCAGCTTCCCCGCTCGGCTGGCGGGCGCGGTGGAGGATCGGACCCTGCCTCCGATCAGCAGCTGGCCCGAAAGCACGCTGCCGTGGAAGGCCGCCTTGCTCGAAAACTGGCGCGAAGCAGGCCTGATCGAGTCGTGGCCAAGCACCGAAGAGCCCGTGCGCCTCACCGCTGCCGGTTGCTACTGGGCTCCGCACCTGCAAAGCCTGCTCACGCGACTGGCGATGGCTACTCGGTGAAACGACTCGCGAAGATCGTGATCACGCTGTCCGGCAGGTAACCCTCAATGTAGTGGCTCTCCTTACGGTCGCCTTTGCGGATGAAGACTTGGAAAT
Organism: Verrucomicrobiota bacterium JB022; assembly: GCA_030673845.1. Taxonomy (NCBI): domain Bacteria; kingdom Pseudomonadati; phylum Verrucomicrobiota; species Verrucomicrobiota bacterium JB022. The sequence continues at coordinate 252,285 of JAUTCQ010000012.1, read as the reverse complement.
ACTGCGAGGGCGGGCTTTCAAAGTGAAACTTGCCCTCGGCGTCGGTCTTCGTCTCGGCGACGGTGATCCATTGACCATCGGGGGAAGTGCCGCCTTCGGGCATCTTGACCTCGATCTTGGCATGGGCGACCGAGCCATCCGCGCGCTTTTGGCGCACCACGCCGTCGATCTGCCACATTGCGGCGGTGTCTTCGGCCTGCAGCACGACGGCAGCAAACAAAAACAGGAGGAGACTGAGGAGCGTTTTCATGGGGGAGAGAGAGTTCGCGTTAATCTACCCGATATCGCGGGCTTTCGCCAAGGCAGACGCAAAAAGTCCGGTCGGGATCGTGATGAAGCCGAGGCCGACCATCAGCACGAAGAAGGTGAAGACCCGACCGCCCGCCGTGATGGGGTAGACATCGCCATAGCCAACGGTCGTCAGCGTGCAGATGGCCCACCAGAGCGAATCGAAGACCGAGGCAAACTTCTCCGGTTGGGCCTTGTGTTCGCAAAAGTAGATCCCGACCGACGACAGGTAGAGCACGATGAGGGCGGCCGTCCCGAACAGCACCAGCTCTTCGCGGATCATCTTGAACGCCTGATGGTAGCGCCGGATCGCCCGGTCGTAGCGCGCCAGCTTGACGAGGCTGAAGAGGCGCAGCATGCGAAAGGCCCGCAGCGTCCGCAGGTCGATCCCGAGGGCGAAAAAGTAGGGCACGATGGCCAGCAAATCGATGATGCCGAAGAACGAAAACGCGTAGGCCGAGCGCGGGCGCGCCATCAACAGGCGGAACAGATATTCGCCCGTGAAGAGGATCACCGTGACGAGTTCGAAGTTGTCGAAGATCACAGGCCACGGCTCCGGTAGGTTGGGCTGCGTCTCGAAGGCAAACGCGATCAGGTTGAGCACGATCAAGGTCTGCATCGCGTAATCCCAACGCCCGAGGAGGATCCGGCCATCTGCGTCTCGCTTCATGCGCGCAGTAAAAGCCCTACCGGCGCGTGCGACAATTCGATTGTCGCAGCGCCCGCTCGCCCGTTCCGCCCTTGCCAAAAGCGCGCCGGGCCGTTGCAGTCGCGCCATGCTACCGGAGCACGCCCCGGCCTTCACCTTCCAGGCCGAAGTCTTTTACGACCAGTTCGACGCGCAGATGATCCTGCACCACCCGCAATACCTGGTGCTGGTCGAGCGCGCCCAACAGGCGTGGGTCGAGCACGTGCTGGAGGCCCCACGCTTCGATTGGGAGAACTTCCCCGATATGTACCTCGTCGCCCGCCGGGTAGAGATCGACTTCCTCGGCAGCGTCGCAAAGCCCGGCCACGTGCTGGTCGACCTCTGGTGCCTGCAACTGCGGGCGGCCAAGTGGAAGGTCGGCTTCCGCCTGCGCAGCGAAGACGGCCACGCGGTCTACGCCCAGGGCCACCGCCTCAACTGCAAGGTGGCCCCCGAAACGCACCAGCCCCGCCTCTGGAGCGACCGCTTTCAAGAGTGCATGGGCGCGCTGGTGGCTCGGTAGTCTGGCGTATTGCGCAAGTCGATTGGCGTAAGTGGCGAGTGTATGGGCGGGGCAGGTGGCGTAGAATCGCTGCAATGAACCAGACCATACTCATTACCGGCTGCTCGTCGGGCCTCGGCCAAACCACCGCCCTCCACTTTGCCCGCCAGGGCTGGAACGTCATCGCCACCATGCGCCGCCCGGCGGATGCGGCGGACTTTTCGGAGTGGCCCAACGTGATGGTTGTGCGACTCGATGTGGAAGATGCAGCCTCGATTGAGGCCGCCATTGCAGCCGGGATCGAACGCTTTGGCCGCATCGATGCGGTGGTGAACAACGCAGGTTTCGGGCTGTTCGGTTTGTTTGAGGCCACGCTGCCGGAGAAGATCGCCGAGCAGTTTGCGGTGAATGTCTTCGGCGCGATGAACGTAATGCGGGCGATCCTGCCGCATTTCCGCGAGCATCGCAGCGGCACCGTCGTCAACGTGGGCTCCGGGGCGGGCGTGTTCGGGCTGCCAATGCTGTCGCTCTATTGCGCCAGCAAGTTTGCGCTCGAAGGCTTCAGCGAAGCCATTTCCTATGAGCTGGCCTCGCAGGGCATCCGGGTAAAGATGATCGAGCCCGGTGGCGTCACCAGCACGCGCTTTGGCGAGCGCAGCGGGGCGGAAGCCGCGCAGAACGCGGGCATTGCCGACTACGAATCGTTCGTCGAGGCGACGGCAGGCCTTTTTGCCCGGATGCGCGACGAGCGGCGGGGTACGGAGGAAGAAGTCGCTCAAACGATCTACGCTGCCGTCACCGATGGCACGGATCGCCTGCGCTACGTGGCGACGAAGGACATCCTGCCGATCGTCCAGGCCCGGCGCGAGACCTCCGAGGAAGCCTTCATGGCCTACATGCGCACGCACTACCAGCCGCAGTGCTAGCCCTTTGCTGGCAAACCACGAGTTGCAGACCGGCTTTGCCGGTCATCACCTGAATCATGGCCGGCCCGACCTATTCCAGTCCGAATCTTTTCCCGACGCTTGGCGAGCTGGGAGTCGACCCGGCAAAGGTACTCCGGGCCACCGGCCTGCCCCTTACGCTGGCGAGCCAGCACCCTCTCTTGCTGGATACCGAGCAGCTTTTTCGCTTTTGGGAAGGGCTGGAGCGAGTGGCCGACGATCCGTTGATCGGCGTCCGGGTTGCCTGCCGCGCACCGCGCGAGCGTTTCCACCCGGCAAGCATTGCCGCGCACCATGCGCGGACATTTCGGGAGGCTCTGCAACGCTTGGCCCGTTACAAGGCGCTCTGCTGTGCCGAAGAGATGCGTTTGATCGAGCAGGGCGACCTTTGCCTGATCGAGTTGCGCTGGATCGGCAGCACCAAGCCCGCCCCGGCTCGCTTTATCGACGCCATTTTCGCCTCGCAGACGGAGCTGGGAAGGCGAGGGACGGGGCTGCCCTTGAATCCCCGCCGGGTCGAGCTGGCCCGTGCACCCGAGGCCGTGGAGGCGTTTGAAGCGTTTTATGGCTGCCGTGTCCAGTTCTGCGCGTCGGCGAACCGACTCGTCTTTGCCCGCGCCGATCTCGACCTGCCCTTTACGACTTACAACGCTGCGCTGCTGGAGATGCTGGCCCCTTCGCTCGATCAGGCGCTGGCCAAACGTGTAGCCACCCGCTCCATTGCCGACCAAGTCCGCTGGGTGGCCCAACGCCTCATGGCGGGTGGCTTGCCGCCAATCGCGGACGTCGCGGGCGAGCTGGGCATGAGCTCTCGCTCGCTGCAGCGTCGCATCGCGGAGGAGGGCACCAGCTTTCGCGAGCTGCTGACGGATGCCCGCCGCGAGCTGGCCCGGCAATACCTGAGCGAGCCGACGCTCAATCTGGTCGAGGTCGCGTGCCTGCTGGGCTTTCAGGACCCCAACTCGTTTTACCGCTCATTTCGCGATTGGGAGGGCCAGACGCCCGGCGAATGGCGTGAAGCGCAGAGCCTCACCAGCCCGAGCGGCGGTCCCAGTTCTGGAGCTGCTCGAAGTAGTGACCGTAGGCTTGCAGCACCTCGTTCATCAGCACCCCGGCGATGATCAGGAAGACGAGCTGCGGATAAAAGAACGCACAGGCGGCCAACCAACGGGTGGCAGAGTTGCGGTAATGGCGCATCTGTTGGCGCAGGGTTGCCTCCAGTTGGCCGGTTTTCTCGCCCGTCTGGTAGAGCGCGACGAAATCGACCGGCCAGACGCCTTGCGCGCCCATCAGGCCGCCCGGCGCACGCCCGTTGCCGACGGCCTCGGCCAATTGACGCGTGGCAGCGGCCATGCGAGGGTCGCCCGTCGTTTCGCCTGCAAGGGTCAGCGATTTCCGGAGCGAGACGCCCGCCTCCAGCAGATCGGCGAGCAAGCGGCAAAAGCGCTCCAGCCCCTGTGCACGCAGGTATTGGGCAATGCCGGGCAGGCGGCGCAGCACCGCGTGCAGGCTGCCGGGGTGGAGCGTCCGCCAGGCATGGAGCAGCAGCAGCGCGCCCCACAGGCCGGCCATGCCCGCCGCCACCTGCCCCAGATAGTCGCCCCAGACGAAGGTGAAGGGAGACGTGCTTTCAACATCCAGTGCGCCGAACGTCAGGTGCAGCACCGAGAAGCACAGGATCGCCAGATGCACGACCAAGAGCGGGTAGAGCAGGGCACCGATCACCTTGCCCCGTGCCTTGCCCAGCTCCCGATAATGCTCCGCCAGCGAAGCTGCCGCCTCGGGGAAGGTGCCGCTCTGCAGCGCCGCCACCCACACCGCGCGGTCGAGCGCGCCCAACCAGGAGGCGCGTTGCTGCAAGGCGCCCGCGAGGTCCAGCTCCGGGAGGGCGGCGAGCAAGGCCTGCTTATCGGCGGGCTTTGGGCCGGGTGTCGTTTCGAGCGCTTCGACCAGCGTCAGCCCCGCCGCCGTCTTTTGCGACAGCTGCGCATACCAGTTGGCGCGCACGCGTGAGCCCTGCACCCCCACAGGCTGTCGCGCACAGGTGAAGACGGCAAGTGCATAGCCGCTTGACCCCGGGCGCGTCTTGGGCCACCACTTTTGCGGCATGGATGCCAAAGCACAAGCGGCCGCGTTTGAGGCCTACAAGCGCGTGGAAGACCACGCAATGCACCTCGTGAAGGAAATGAAAGCCCAGTCGCCCAAGAAGGTCGACATCGAGCTGGCGCTGATCACGGCGGTCTTCGAGCTGCATAAGGGCACGCTGCCGCCGCGCACGATCGGCAAGATCGTCCAGGGCCACCTGGATACGCTCGTGCCGTTTTACGAGCAGGCGCAGCAGCAGGGCCAATCGTAGCGCGCCGCGCGTTGGCGCTCGCCAAATCCCTGCCTCGGGCCTAGCCTGCCTGCATGCAATCGTCGCGACCATCCCGACGCGTCGGCATTGGCGGCGCTGTCCTCATCATCGGCCTGCTCGGCCTTTCGTTGCTCCTCATCTGGATGATTTACCACCAGCGTTTCGGCGAACCGGAGCCGGTGGAGACCATCCCAACCGGCGAAATGGCAGAATAACGCCGCAGTTGCGCCGGCGGCCGAGCTGTGCATCCTTATACCTCATAGCCTAGTGGGCGCCATTGCGCTCAACGGGGGACCCAACCGCCTGGGAGACCAGGCCGGGGCGAAGGCAGAGCTTCTGCCAGGCGACCTTTCGCGCCTAGCCCGTCAGCTAACCTCGTCGGCTTCGGAGGGAGCCCCATCGGAAATCAGATCCGGTGCCTCTCCTGTTTGCACCGTTTGTAACTTCAACCTCTGATTTCCGATGAAAGCGATCTGGACCTGGATCGACGGGTGGATGCGTACCCGCATCTCCCGCTTCGTGCGAGGGGAGCCCAAGCGCCTGCTGGCCTTTGGCTACCTGTTTTACATCCTTGCGGGTACGGGCCTGCTGGCCTTGCCCTACGCCCGCGCCTCGACCCACGGCGGCTGGCTCGACTGGCTTTTCACCGCCACCTCGGCCGTCTCCACCACCGGGCTGGTCACGCTCAGCACCGGGCACGATTATACCTTCTTTGGGCAGCTCGTCATCATCGGGCTGATCCAGATGGGTGGCCTCGGCTACATGACCTTCGGCAGCTTCGTCTTGCTGGCCGCTTCACGCCGCATTGATCAATGGCGCGAGCGCACGCAGCGCCTCTCCCTCAACCTTCCCGAAGAGCTGGACGTAGCCGCGACCGTGCGCCTTGTCGTCGCCTATACCCTCTGCGTGGAACTGGTCGGGGCGGGGTTGCTCTGGTGGCTTTTTGCGTCTGCTGGAGTCGAGCAGCCGCTCTGGAGCGCCGTTTTTCACAGTATCTCGGCCTTCTGCACCGCCGGCTTTTCGCTCTACGACGACAGCCTCACCCAGTTTGCAGCCAACCCCGGGGTGCACGTTGTGATCTCCACCCTCAGCATCCTCGGTGCAATGGGCTTCCTCATTGTCAACGACTTCTGGCGCTCGCTGCGCCGCCGCAAGGTGGGGCTCACGCTGACGAGCCGGATCATCCTTGCCAGCACGGCCTGCCTGATCGGCGTCTGCTGGCTGTTGCTGCTGTTCGAGGAGCCGCTGACAGCACCATCCTCTGGGCTCACCGCGTGGCTCAACGCTTTTTTCCAGGTGATGACCGCAAGCACTACGGTCGGCTTCAATACCCTGCCGATCGAGCAATTGTCATCGGCCTCGACGCTCCTGCTCATCGTGCTGATGCTGGTGGGCGCTTCGCCGGTCGGGACGGGTGGGGGCATGAAGACCACCACCGTCACGGCGCTTTGGGCGATCATGGTCAGCGTGCTGAAAGGGCGACCGGAACCGACTTTTGCCGGCAAGGCCATACCCGAGGTACGACGCAGGCTGGCGGTGGCCACGAGCCTCTTTTATATGCTGCTGCTCGGGCTCGGTATCTACCTGCTGGCCGCGTTCCAGCCGCAGCCGTTGGTCGATATCGCCTTCGAGTGTGCTTCGGCGCTCGGCACGGTCGGCCTCAGCCGTGGCCTCACGGGGCAACTGGGCGATGCCGGAAAGCTGATTGTGACCGCGCTGATGTTCTTTGGACGGGTAGGGCCGCTGCTCTTTGCAGGCGCCTTGCTCGGCTCGGCAGTCGCACGGGCCAAGACGGCGCCAGAAGAAGACGTCGTCGTCTGATCGACGCGCAAAAAAGCGACCCGCTCCAGTCGGAACGGGTCGCCGTAAAAAACAGATCAATCGTAGCTTACTCGATGGTGCGGAGCTGGATCGTCTCGATCACGCGCTCGCCGAGCAAGGCGTTGGCGATCACCACCAGACGGGTACCCGGGCCGGCGTGGCCGCTCTCCTTGAGCATGCGCATCGCCTTGATGATCGTCTCTTCCGGATCGTCTTCCGTGAACTGGATGAAGAACGGGTCGACGCCCCAGTTGAGGCACATGCGTTTGAGCGCGCGTGGATCATCGGTAAAGGCGAAGATCGGAGATCGGCGCGGGCGCAAGGCGCTGAGCACGTTGGCGAGGAAGCCGCTGCGGGTGAAGCACACGATGGCAGCGCCTTCTAGCTCTTGGCAGAGGATCACGGCTGAGCGCAGGAGCAGGCCCTTGGCGCTCTTCAGCTCGATGCGGTCGTTCCAACCCGGGCCATCCTGGCCTTCGACCGAGGTGATGATGCGGTTGAGGGTGTCGACGCAGGCAAACGGGAACTTGCCGACGCTGGTCTCGCCGCTGAGCATCACGCAGTCGGCCTGCTGGGTCACGGCGTGGGCCACGTCGGTGATCTCCGCGCGGGTCGGCACGGGGTTCTGGATCATGCTCTCGAGCATGTGGGTGGCCACGATCACGCTCTTGCCCTGGCGCAGGCACTCCTTCACCGCGCGGTCTTGCGCGATGGGCAGGGTTTCGTAGGGGATCTCGATCCCCAGGTCGCCCCGCGCCACCATCACGGCGTCGCTTGCCTGCACGATCTCGGAAAGGTTCTCGATCGCACTCTGGTCTTCGAGCTTGGCGATGATGCGCACATCGCTCTGGCCCTGTTCGCGGCAGTAGGCGCGCATCATGTCCAGGTCGTCGGCTTCGCGCACAAACGACAAGGCATACAAGTCCATGTCGACAGAGATGCCAAGCTTGATGTCCTCCCGGTCCTTTTCGGTCAGGCAGGGGAGGCGCACCTTCACGCCCGGCAGGTTCACGTGGCGGCGGCTGGTCAGCGGCCCACCGACCGTCACCTTGGTGCGAACGCGGCAGGGCTGGATGTCTTCGACGCGGAAGCGCAGCAGCCCGCTGTCGACGAGCATCGTATCGCCCACCTTCACATCTTCCCAGAAGTTCGGGTAGTTGATGCTCACGCCGCGCACGCCCTCTTCCTTCAAGTCGTCGATGCGGTCGAGGTCGCAGTAAAAGTCGAAGATTTCGCCTTCTTCCACCGTCCACTCGCCGTCGATCTTGCCGGTGCGGATCTCGGGGCCCTTTACGTCCATCATCACGGCCACTTCACGGCCCACGCGGGCGGCGACGGCCCGCACGCGGCGGGTGATCTCGCGCGTCCACTGGTGGTCGGCGTGAGCCATGTTGATGCGGCAGATATCCACACCTTGGCGGATCAACTGCTCCAGCGCCTCCGGGCTTTCCGAAGCGGGCCCGATGGTAAAAATGATTTTCGTCTGCCGATAGTGCGGATGTTGCGTCGCCGCAACACGTCTTTGGTCAGCCGGGATGTCCTGTCGTAGTTGGTCCTGCCAGATCATAGCATTACTTTTTTTAAAGCCGCGTCCGGGGAATGAAAGAAAATTACGGGCCGTTTAAGCGAATGTGTGCGACATGGGCGCAGAATTGCGCAAAAACGCCCATATTTTGCGGATTAGAGCTGATTCGGGATGCCAGCGAAGGCTATTAGCGTCGCTGTTTTGTTTCAAATGTCACACCACCGCCAAGTCGAGCGTCACTTCTTGACCACCGCGCGGGTCGATAACGGTAAAATCACAACGGGTCTGCGCTCCCCGGATGCTGTCGCTCACGCGTTCGACCTCATTGCAGTCCTTGCTCAGATGGGCGAGGAGGAGGTGGCGCCAGCGCGGCTGGTGAAACGACTGCAGGAAGCCGGCGGCGGCCGCGTTGCTCAAGTGCCCGTGCGTGCCGCTGATCCGTGCCTTGACCGACGCGGGGCGAAACGGGTCGTTGGCCAGCAGATCGGGGTCGTGATTGCTCTCCAGCACCAGCACATCCGCATCGGCGGCCAGCTCGCGTACGCAGTCGGTCGTGTGCCCGAGGTCGGTAATCCAGGCCAGCTTGCGGCGCGGGTTGAAAAGATCGTAGCCGCCGGTGGTAAAGGAGTAGGCGACCGGCTCGTAGGCGTCGTGCGGGATCCGGCAGGTCGCCACCTCGATGTCGCGAAACTTGAAGCTCTTTTGCGTCTCGAAGATCACCCAGCGTACATCGCGCTTCAAGGGCCGCTGGATCGCTTGGGCGGTATCGTAATTGGCGAAAAACGGCAGGTTGGGGCGCTGTTGGGAGAGTCCTTTGACGCCGGTTGCGTGGTCCCCGTGCTCGTGGGTGATGAAGACCGCGTGCAAGTCGTCGACCGTACGCCCCGCTTCGCGCAACAGCGTCTTGATCTGCCGCCCGCTGAAGCCTGCGTCGATCAGCACGCACGAATCATCCGTCTCCAGCAACGCACAGTTGCCCGAGCTACTGCTCCCGAGGACCTGAAACCGCATGCCCATCCACAAGGGTGCCACAACCGCACAACGCCTGTCACGGCTGAAGTTGCGGGAGCATCGCTACAAATCTCTCTTCAGCTTCTTGTCGAAGGTGAGGAGCGTGTGTTTTTCCGTTTTGGCCCGAGCCCAGATCAGGTAGTCCCCGAAATCGGCTTTTCCTTGTCGGTAGCGTTCGAGGGCGAGGCGCAAGCGGGCTGCATCATCGAAGACAAACAGCGCGTCATCCAGCAGGTTTTCCAGGATCATGAGCCATTGGGCCTTGCTGATTTGGTAGACGGAGCTGAGCACCCAGCACGTTTCCAGCAGCACAAGATCGTAAATCCTGATCTGTCGGTCCGCCTCGATCTCTGCCTGAATCGTGGTCGTGACGACTGCGGATTGCTCCGGATCATCCTGGGTGAGGAAGCGGACGAGGTAATTGGTGTCGAAGGCGATCATTCTCGCGCGTGCTTTTGCTGCAGATGGCGCGCGATTCCCGCCTTCATTTCTTCTACGGTAGCGGCTCGTTGCTTAACACCAATAAAAGGTGCCGCGCAGCCCGCCGAGGATCCCGGGGCCTTCTTCTTTCTCATCGAGACGTGTTCGGAATCCTCCATCGAAAATTCGACGCGGTCGCCCGCCGAAAGCGACAAGGTCTCCCGCAGCTCTTTGGGTAACGTAATCTGCCCTTTGGAAGTCACTTTGGCGTGTACTACCGTCATTCCTTACTAGTAGGGCGATTTTGTAAGAAAAGCAAGCGAAATAGTGCTATATTTTCCTTTGTATCAAGATAAAATACCCTTGGTTTGCCATCCTCTCCAGCCTGTGCAGACTGCCAGGTAGACAACTTGGGCTTGCGCCGGGAGTATCCACGGGCATATGCCTATACGTTTCGACTCGATCGCACATTTTGAAGGTGAGCACACACACTGAGCAACAGCCGCTGCCCGACACGCAGAACCAAGGCTCCGAGCGCATCCTGGGGGCCAACGTGCCGATCCAGCAGGTGGGCATCTCCAACTTTCGCCTGCCGCTGCAGTACCGCACGGCCGAGGGCGACCTGCGCACGCTCGAGACCTCCGTCACCGGCACCGTAGGGCTGCAGGCGGGGCACAAGGGCATCAATATGAGCCGCATCATACGCACCTTCTACGAGTTTGAGCAGGAGGTCTTTACGCCCGGCACGCTGGAGCCCATCCTGCGTGCCTATTGCGAGCGCATCAACAGCCCCACGGCACGCCTCAAGCTGCGGTTTTCCTACCCGATCCGACGCCCGAGCCTGCGCAGCGGTGCCAGCGGCTGGCAATACTACCGTTGCTGCTTTGAGGGATCGCTCGACGCGCAAGGCCGCTTCCGCAGCCGCATCCACTTCGAATTTGTCTACAGCAGCGCCTGCCCCGCCTCGCACGAGCTGTCGCTGCACGCGCTGGAAGAGCGGGGCGTGATGGCGATCCCGCACAGCCAGCGCAGCAATGCCCGCATCAGCGTCGAGATCGACCCGCGTAGCGGCCTCACGATCGAAGACCTCCAGCAACTGGCCGAACGTGCGCTGCTGACTGAGACTCAGGTGATGGTGCGCCGCGCCGACGAGCAGGCCTTTGCCGAGCTCAACGGCGAGCAGACCAAGTTTGTGGAAGACGCCGCCCGCCTCCTCTACGCGCAGCTTGCCGCCGAACCCCGTATCCAGGACTTCCAGGCCGCCATCGCGCACCTGGAGTCGCTGCACAGCCACGACGCCGTCGCAGTGATCGTCAAAGGCGTGCCCGGCGGCTTCGAAGGCGAGTTCGACGACTTCCGCACCCTGATCGTGTAGAAAAGGCCAGAGCGTGTTTTGCGAGGAACGGTCCTCCCGCTCGTAATTTACAAAAAAACGCGCTCCCAGTTTTGAGAGCGCGTTTGGTTTCTAAAAAGGGTAGGGGGCGATTTTTACGCCACGGGGGCCGCGACTGGTTCGGCGACCGGCGCTTGGGCCGTCTTGCCGTGCTTGTAGCGGTCGCTCTGCTCGTCGGCGTGGTAGCTGGAGCGCACGAGCGCGCCGCTTTCGACCACACCGATGCCGATGCTGAGGCCGAATTGCTTCCAGTGCTCGAACTCTTCGGGCGACACCCAGCGGTGCATCTTGCGGTGCTCCTTGGTGGGCTGCAGGTATTGGCCGATCGTCACGATGTCGATCTTGATGTCGGCAAAGTGGCGCATCGTCTCTTCGATCTCGTCCTGCTCCTCGCCGATGCCGAGCATGATGCCCGTCTTGGTGGTGAAGCCTCGAGACTTGGCGTGCGAGAGCACCTTGGTCGTGATGTCCCAGCTGGCAGTCTTGCGCACCGGGCGCTGGAGGCGGGGGACGGTCTCGAAATTGTGATTCAGGATATCCGGCTTGGCTTCGAGCACGATGTCGAGCTGATCCAGATTGCCACGGAAGTCGGGGATCAGCACCTCGATGGCCGTCTCCGGGTTCTTGTAGCGGATGGCGCGGATCGTAGCGGCCCAGACGCCGGCGCCGCCGTCCTTCAAGTCGTCGCGAGAGACGGAGGTGATGACGGCGTGCTTCAGGCCCATGCGTTTGACGGCCATGGCGGCGCGGGCGGGTTCACCCAGGTCGAGCTCGGTCGGGCGACCCGTTTGAATCGCGCAAAAGGTGCAGGCGCGCGTGCAAGTATTGCCCAGGATCATGAGCGTAGCCGTGCGGCGCGACCAACACTCGCCCATATTCGGGCAGCGGGCGCTTTGGCAGACGGTGTGCAGCTCGTGCTCTTCGACGATGCCGCGGACGGTCTTGTAGGTCGGGCTGGTGGGCAGCTTGGCGCGGAGCCAGGAAGGCTTACGTTCGCTCATGATTTCCACCAAGCCACAGCTCGCCGGTGGTTGCAACTTCAATTAGGGGCCACTGCCTGTGCCGGGGCGGCGAACTGCCGCCAAAAGCTTGTCGTCACGGCCTCCGCGACGGCTTTGGCGTCTACCGGCTGGCCCAGCTCGGCTTCAAGGCTGGTCACGCTGCCATCGGTGATGCCGCAAGGCACGATGCCGCCGAAGTAACGCAAATCGGTCGAGACGTTGAGCGCAAAGCCGTGATACGTCACCCAGCGGCGGACGGCCACGCCGATGGCGGCAATCTTGCGCTCTGCCAGCCAGATCCCCGTTTTGCCTTCGCGGCGACCGGCTTCGAGCCCAAACCCGGCCAGCGCCTGGATCAGGGCCTCTTCCAGTTGGCGGAGGTAGGCGTGGAGGTCGCGCCCCCGCTCAGTCAGGTCCAGAAACGCATAGCCGACGAGTTGCCCCGGGCCGTGAAACGTTACATCGCCCCCGCGGTTGATCTTCACCACTTCGACGCCGGCGGTGGCGCGGGTCGCCTCGTCCCACAGCAAGTGCTGATCTGCGCCCGGGCGTGCGCCGAGGGTATAGACGGGCTCGTGCTCGGTCAGCACCAGCGTATCGGGCACGGCCTTGGCCAAGCGCTGGGCCACGAGCACCTGTTGGCGGGCGAGGGCGTCGCGATAGCGTGTGCGGCCCCAGTTGAGGGTGCGATGAGAAGCCACCATCACAGTTGGAGGGGTGCGAAAGGTCTTAGTCGCTCAAGCGATACTCGTTTTCATCGAGCTTGACCAGCCGTAGGCCGTAGAGGTTGGCCAGATCCTGCAGCGTCTGCTCCCAGGTGGCGCGGCGGGCCAGGCGCAGGGTGATGCTGCGAAAACGGTTGGAGCGGATGTCGACGTCGATGTCAAAATCAGCCTCCTTTTCGATCAGATTGACGATCTCGTTGAGCGAGGCACCGTTGGCCACCAGCGCTTCACCGGTTTGCGGATTGTTGCTGAGGGTGACATTCTTGCTGGAAACGCAGCCAGTGGAGAGGCTGGCCAGGAACAGAGCCGTGACAGACAGGAGAACTGATTTCATAGATAAAAGTAGAAAGCGATGACGAGGCCGACCGAAACGGCAAGCTTTGTTCCTTGGGCGAAGAGGGAACCAACGATGGCACCGATGCCGGCCCGGCTCGCGGCCCGCCAGGAACGCTGCTCGATAAACTCGAACAACATAGCGCCGATGATCGGCCCCAGGATTAACCCCGGGAGATTGAAAAAGATTCCGCCAACGATGGCGCCGACCAAGGCACCCAACGCGCCCTTCCAGGTGGCGCCGAATTTTTTCGCCCCCAGGTAGGAGGCGACGAAGTCCAGCAACTCGGCCAACAAGGTGATGATGCCGGCCACGATCACGAACTTCCAGCCCACCGACAACGGTGCCATCCAGAGCTGATGGATCGCGATACCTGCCCAGACCAATATCGTGCTGGGTAGCACCGGCAGAAAAATGCCCAGCACGCCGAGAAAAAACAGCGTGCTGGAGACGATGAGGGCAAGCACCTCCATATTTGCGGTAAGATACCGCTATTCCCACACCGCTGCAACCTCTTGCGCCGGGAGGTAGCCGGTGGCACCATTCGCGAGGGCCACGCGGACAAATTCGCCGTGCTGCTCCAAGCGCTTGACGGAGGCTCCGGCCGCCACCGCGTCGGTCGTCGGGCTGGCCTCGGTGGGCGCGACGCGCAGTGAAGCCTGCTCCAGCACGATCATGCGCTCGCTCTGGAAATGGTAATAGACGAGTGGGGGCAGGGCGGCGAGGAAGCACAGCACCCCCAGAAAGGCGAGACCGCCGCCCAGGTAAGTCGGCAGCCAGCGCAGGGCGGGCAAGACCACGCCGATCACCACTAGCCACACCGCGAGGGTGCCGACGACGACCCAGCCGTTGAGCGGCAGTGAGAGCGCGTGCGGCGCCCAAAGGGGAGCCGTCGTGATGGGCTGGTTGGTCTGCGTGCGGAGGAATTCCCACTTCGCCCGGTAGGCCGGGTCGGCAGGAGCGAGCACGAGCGCCTTCTCGATTTCGAGCAATGCGGGGCCGACGTCGCCGTTCTGGTAGTATGCGCTGGCGAGGTTGGCGTGGACGCCTGCTGCCGTGCCGCCCAGCTCCAGTGCTTGCTCGTAGGCCTCGATTGCCGCGGGGTAATCGCCGCTGGCGTAGGCGGTGTTGCCTTGGTAAAAGGCGTCTTCCGCCGGGCTTTGGGCGTGGGCCGCGAGCGTGAAGGCCAGGAGGGAAATGAGCCAAAGAAGGTGTTTCATGGAAGCGTCTCAGGCTTGGAGTTGGCGCACGGCGTGTTCGACCCGCTTGAGGTCGGCGGAAAAATCGGTCTGCTGGGCGCGCCCGCCGTAGCGCAGTGCATCGCCCCGGTTGAGCAGCGAAACCAGTGAGCGGCGGTCGTCTTCCGGCATCCCGGCCTTGGCCAGCCGCTGGTCGATCTGCTCCAGCGTCACGGACTCGGCGGGCACCCCCGGCCCGGCGCAAGCGATCTGCAAGGCCTTGAACGAGGCTTGGTAAAACGCGACGGACTCCTGTTTGGCGGCAGCCTGACGGGCAGTGCTCAGGCTTTGCTCGATCGCCCGGGTATGGGTGGCACGGGCGCGCAGCTCCGGCTCGGTCTCGTAGCGCAGGCGCTTCCAGCGCACGTAGCCGAGCAGGCCCAGCACGAGCGCAAAACCGACGTTGCCCGCCCAGAACATCGGGCGGTAAAACAGCGGTTTGTTATCCGGGTAAAAGCTGCCCGGCGCGGTGGCGAGAGCACCGATCCCGGGGCCGCTCGGGCTGCGCAGGGTCGAGCCGCCGGATGAGCGCGGTGCGGGTGCCGCCGCTTCCCCCGTCACCTTCAGCGGCTGAGGGGCGACGACTTCTTCCTGATAGGCGCTCTTGGCCGGGTCGAACCACGCCAGGCGCACTTCCGGCGTCTCGGTAACGCTGGAGCTCTCCGGGATCAACACGTAGCTGATCGTCTTGGTACCCCGCAGCGGCGTATCACCCTCGGTCTGGTCGACACGGGGCGGATAGGCGCGCCAGTTTTCGGGCACCTTGAGCTGCGGCGCTTCCATCCGGCTGATGTTGCCGCGGCCATTGACCGTCAAGGTCAGCTCGACCGGCTCCCCGGTGGTCACTTCCTCGCGCGACCACTCGTGATCGACGCTGAACTGGCCGACGCCGCCGGTGAAGCTTGCGGGCCGTCCTTGCTCGGGCAGGGCCGAGACGCGGATCGGCTCGTGATCGGTAAAGAGCGTGATCGAGCGGTAGCGGCCAAGGCGAGGGTCGCCGTAGTCGATGGGGAAGGAAAAGTTAAGCTCGTGCGGGCCGGCCCGGGTGGGGGAGAGGATATACGCCCACGAAAATTCGGCATAGCGCACCCCTGCTTCCGTCACGTCATTCTGCTGAGGCTGGGCCCCGGCAAAGACCTCCTGCATGTCGTCGCCCAGCCGTTGGAGGACGGCACCGCGTTGGGCAGCCACATCGGCATCGCGGCGGATGCGCAGGATCACGCGGATGGGCAGCAGTTGGCCCACGTATACCGGGCCTTCCGGCAGGCCGAGGCGCAGGCTGACGGTATCGAGAAAATCACGACTCGGTTGCCCCACCGTCACCGTTTTGTCTTCCAGTTTGTAGTCGACGCCCCGGATGGTAATGACCTGCCCCGGGATCGTGTAGGTGCCGGGCTTGCTGGCACGGAAATTCCAGACCAGCGAGAGCTGCAACTGGCTCTGGGTCTGCATCTGGCCAAAGCGGTTGACCACGTTGGTCGACTGATAGCGTTGCTGCTGCATCGGGCCGAATTCGAAGCCGTCTACCGTGGGCGGCTCGACGTTTTCCGGCTCGGCGGGGATGTTGCTGAGCAGGATCTGATATTGCCCGATCTCCCCCAGCATTACGTTGGAAGGGGTGACGGCGGCCCGGACTTGCATGTCCTGCTGGGCCCACGCGGGCGAATGCAGGCCGAGCAGGCCGAAGAGCCCCAGCATGAGGCAAAAGAGAGGCGTTGGCGTTGCGCGCGTTGTCATGGGTGAAGTTACCAATTGCGTCCTTGGGAGGGTGGGCGTTCCTCGTGGCGGGCTCGGCGGGAGGCAGGCAGGATGCGGCCACCTTCTTCGAGCTGGCGCAGGAGAGCGGCGGCCTCTTCGGCGCTCATCTCCTGCAGCTCGGCGGGAATCTCGGTGGCGGGTTGCTCTTCGGTACCCTGTTCGCCTCCTTGCGGCTGCTCGCCGGGCGGAGGTTGAGGCTGCTCCTGCTCTTGCCCGGGCTGCTCTTCCGGGGATTGCGGTTCGGACTGCTCGGGTTGCTCTGGCTGCTGATCTTCGTTTTCCGGGGGCTGCTGGTCTTGCGGCTCCTGCTGGTCGTCCCCGTCTTGCGGTTGCTGCGGTTGGTCCTGGGGCTGCTGCTGATCCTGATTTTGTTGGTCCTGATCCTGATTCTGGTCGTTCTGGTTTTGGTCCTGGTTGTCCTGACTGTTCTTCTGCTGGTCTTGATTGTTCTGGTCGTTTTGATCCTGCGGATTGTCGGACTCAAAGACCGCGATCACGTCCTGGTCGCCGTATTCCTTCGTCACGGTCGTCTCGGCGGCTTCGGGGTCGGCCACGCCGGGGCCTTCCCAGCGCTGGAAGGTGTAGCCCTCCCTGGCTTCGGCCTTGATCGCCACCTCTTCGCCACGCGAGTAGTTGCCGCCGCCGGTGGTCGTACCGTGCTCGTCCGAATCGGGCAGCACCACGAGGTTCCAGATGCGGTTGACATGCGCGGTTACGGCGCGGTCGCGGTCGAGGTGGACGGTCGTTTGCGGCTGGGTGGCATCGGCCACGCCGTCGCCCGTCCAGCCCTGCCACTCAAAGCCCGGGCGCGCCTGCGCCTGGATCTGCACGTCGGTATCCTTTTCGTAAAACCCGGGATTGCCTGCATTGACGCCCAGCGCGGGCTCGCCTGCCACGTCGAGCTTCCAGCCCGGCACGTAGGTGGCGGTAGCGGTCACGTCGCCCTGCAGCGAGATCTGCGTCTTCGGCTGCGCTGCGTCGACAATCTCCGCCTGGCCGTCGAGTTCCCAGCCCTTGAAGGCCCAGTAGTCGTTGCCTTCGGTGGAGATTTCGACCGGTTTGTTGGCGTCGTAGGTGCCCGATTTCTGGGCCGTGCCTGCCTCGGCCGGTTCGACTTGCACCGTGAGGTCCCACACCTTGATGAAGCGGCCCGTGATGCTGTAATCCTTCTCGACCTTGAAAGTCTGCTTCGGCTCCTGCTTGCCGCCGACCGGCTCACCGGCCCAGAAGGCAAAGTGCCAGCCGTCATTGGCCTGCGCGGCGATCTCGACCTGCGTATCGCGCACGAATTCGCCTTCACCCGTCACCGTGCCGCCTTCGGCCGGTTTGGCGGCGAGGGTCACCGTGCGCATCATTTCGCGGATGCGCTCCTGAACGTAGGTCAGGTTGTCTTCGGCCTCGGGGTAGGTGCCGCCTTTGAGGTCGATCGCGGCCCGGAAATTCTGCTGCGCCTTCTTCCACGACTCGACCGCATTGACGGCAGATTCGGTCAAGGCCTGTGCGCCCGCCTCGTAGTAGGTGTTGCCGAGGTTGTAGAAAGCCTTGGACTGCAGCTCGATCTCGTCGGTTTGCAGCGATTGGGTAAAGGCCTGCTCTGCCTCCTGATACTGGCGATCACGGTAGAGCGCCGTGCCCAGGTTGTAGAGCAGGCGGGCGTTGTCGGGCTCTTCCTCCAGCGCGAGGCGGTAAGCCTCGATGGCGGCGTCGTAATCACCTGCGTCGTAAGCGGCCTGGGCCTCCTGCCGCAGGTTGGCGGCGTCGAGCGGGGCCGGTTGAGCCAAGCCGAGGAAGAGCGCACCCAGCGCGAAGGGGAGGGCCGTGGCTCGGCCCACTGCCCGGCGACGGCGCGTGCCCATCACAAATTCCAGCGCGAGCAAGGCCAGCCCCAGCAACAAGGGCCACTGGAAGCGGTCGATTCGCACCGTCTGGTGCGATACGCCGAGGTCGGCCTCCGGGATACTCTCGATTGCCTGATCCACCAGCCGGCTGAAACCGGCGCTGGAGGTGCCGAGTTGCGCGTAGTCGCCGCCGGTCAGTTGGGCGACTTGCTGTAGCGTGCCCGCATCGAGGCGCGTGCGCACGATCTCGTTGGTCACCGGGTCGCGCAGGAAATTGCCTGGGCCGCTGCGAGGGTCGGGGATCAGGCCGCCCTCTGCCGTGCCCACGCCCACGGTGTAGACGCGCAGGCGCTCCGCGGCTTCGCGGGCGGTCGCAATGGCTTCGCCCTCTAGGTCCTCGCCGTCGGAAAAGACGAACAGCAGGTGGTGCGCGTCGTTCTGGCCAAATGCCAGTTGTGCCTCGCGCAGGGCCGAGGCCATGTCGGTGCCGCCCTGGGGCAGCGTGTAGGTATCGACCTCGTTCAATACTTCTAGAAAGGCGTTATGGTCGAGAGTCAACGGCACCTGCAGAAAGGCTTCGCGGGTGTAAATGATGAGGCCGATCTTGCTGCCCGGCGCTTGACTCAACAGGTCGAGGATGGCCAGCCGCGCGCGCTCCAGCCGGTTGGGCGTCACATCTTCGGAGCGCATGGAGGCCGAGACGTCGAGCGCCACCAGCAGCTCGACCCCGCGCCCCTGCTTTTCGACCGTCGTTTCGCCAAACTGCGGGCGGGCGAGGGCGATCATGACGAGCAGGATGCCGGCGCAGAGCAGGCCCGTCTTCCAGTGCCGGCGAGATTGGCTCACGTTGGCCAGCAGCCAGTCGCGGTGGTCGGCCTCGGCAAAAATCTCCAGCCGGCGGCGCGAACGGCGCCACGCGCTGAAGGCCAGCAGCCCCATCACCAGCAAGGCGAGGGGCAGCAGCCACAGAAAAATCGGTTGGGCAAAGCTCAGATACATGGCAGGCTTACGGCAGTCTGCGGTAAAGGGTGAGGGCGAGCACCGCCTCCAAGACCAGGAGGGCAAAGGCGAGTGCCAGCGGCCAGATGTAGGCCTCCGCGTAGTCGATCCAGAGGTTGATGTTCACCTCGCGCTTCTCCAGTTGGTCGATCTCGTCGTAGATCTCCTTCAGTTGCTCGGAGTTGGTCGCGCGGTAGAACTTGCCCCCGGTGACGTCTGCAATCTCCTGCAACGACTCGAAGTTGACCGAAGTCGTCACCCAGCGCATCAGCAGCTCGCCGGAGGAGTTGCGCACAGGATTGCCGTTGCGGTCGAAGCGCGGATACTGGACTTCGCCCGACTGGCCGACGCCGATCGTGTAGACCTTGACGCCCGAGGCGCGCGCGGCTTCGGCGGCAAGGCTCGGCTCCAGCTTGCCCGTGTTGCTCTCGCCGTCGGTCAGCAAGATCACGATCTTGCTCTCGGCGTCGAGGTTGCGCAGGCGGTTGACGGCACGCCCCAAGGCATCGCCGATCCCCGTGCGTGTGCCGTCGATCATGCCGATCTGCAGATCTTCGATCCACTGCTGCAGCCAGCGATGGTTGAGGGTCAATGGGCTGATCAGGTAAGGATCGCTGGCGAAAGCGATCAAGCCCAGGCGGTCGTGCTCGCGCTCGCGCACAAAGTCGGCCATCACGCGCTTCACGGCAGTCAGGCGGTCGACCACCTTGCGGTCGACGATGAAGTCGTGCGCCCACATCGAGTCGGAGAGGTCGGCCGTGAGCATGATGTCGACCCCGCTGGAGGTCATCGTCTGTTGCTCGGTGCCAAACTGCGGGCGCGCCAGCGCAATGATGCCGCAGGCGAGCGCCAGCGGGCGGATGGCCCGCGTCCAGCCCCCGGCCCGGCTCTTGACCAGGCTGGAAATCTGCCCCGCGATGGCCACGGAGGAAAAGCGGACGGCGGCACGTTGCCCGGCCCGGCCACGCAGCCACCAGAGCACGGGCATCAACAGCAAGAGCAGGAGCCAGGCGGGCTCGGCAAAACGGAAAATGGGAAGGTCGTCCATCTAGGCGGCAGAAGACGGTTGGGCAGGGGCGGGGGCGGGCTGGCGCTCCTGCTCGGCGCGTTCAACCCAGTTGGCACCCTCTTGCAGCAATTCCTGACGCTGTTGCTCGCTGAAGGGCTGCGCGGCGTAGCGCACCAGCACGGTGCTCTGCAGCAGGTGCCCCAGGCGCTGGGCCAGCTCGGGCGAAAACGGAGGATTGGCCTGCAGCGCGTCCAGCATCTCTTCCGTCGTGCGCTCCGTCACGGGCAGGCGAAACGCGGCTTCGGCGTAGCGGCGCACAATGCCTGTCAGCTCGTAGGCGAAGGCACGGTCGGTCAGGTCCTTTTCGGTCGCGAGCGTCTTGAGGGCCTCGCGCGCCATCTGGATGGGGGCCAGCCGGATTTCCTCAGTCGTCTTTTGCGTGCGGCGGCGGCGGCTCCAGAAAAGCGAGAGCGCCAGCACGGCCAGCAGCAGCACGATCAGCAACGAAAGCAGCAGCCACGGCACGCTGGCGAAGCGGACGGGTGGCTGGATATCATGCAGTTGGGCGAGCAGCACGGGCATTAGCGGCGGTGGGTGCGTTGGGCAAAAAAGGCGCGCAAGGCGGTGATGAAGGCCTGGTCGGTCGTCAACGGCAGGTGATCGGCCCCGGCCTTGCGGATCATGCGGGCGAGGGTGTCGCGCCGGCGGTGGTTTACCTGGGCGTAGAGCGCCTGGACGTCGCGCCGGTTGGTGTTCACCTCCACCTGTTCGCCGGTCTCGGCGTCTTCGAGGGTGATGATGCCCACGTTGGGCAGCTGGCCTTCGCGCGGGTCGTGCAGCTCTACCGCCACGAGGTCGTGACGCCGGGCGGTGGTGCTGAGGGCGCGACGCAGGCCCTGCTCGTTGCTACCACTGGCATTGGGGCGCGTCCAGCTTGTCGTTTCCGGCGTCAGGAAGTCGCTGAAAAGGAAGCAGATGGCCTTGCGCCGGTGCAGGTTGTTGAGCTGGCGGAGTGCGCCCACGAGGTCTGTCTTCTGGCCCTTGGGCTCGTAAAAGAGGATCTCGCGCACGACGCGGAGCATGTGCTGGCGGCCTTTGCGCGGCGGCAGGAACACCTCGATGCGGTCCGTAAAGAGCACGAGGCCTACCTTGTCGTTGTTGCGGGCGGCGGAAAGGGCGAGCGTCGCGGCCAGTTCGGCGGCCAGTTCGCGCTTGGTCTGGTGCCCGGAGCCGAAATCGAGCGACGCGCTGAGGTCGACCGCCAGCAGCAAAGTCAGCTCGCGCTCTTCTTCGTAGACCTTGATGAAGGGGCGGTCCTGCTTGGCGGTGACGTTCCAGTCGATATTGCGCACATCGTCGCCCGGCAGGTATTCGCGCACTTCGGCGAACTCCATACCGGAACCTTTGAAGGAGCTGTGGTAGGCTCCGACGAGGGCATCGTCTACCAGACGGCGACTGCGGATCTCCACCGCCCGAACGCGCCTGAGAATGTCGTGAGGGCTGGGACGTGGCATGTTGGCCAATGAGTGGAGGCTTAGGGGACGGGGACGGCGTCGAAGATCTTTTTCACCAGGTCGTCGCTGCTCAGCCCCTCGGCTTCGGCCTCGTAAGAGACGATCAGGCGGTGGCGGAGCACGTCGGGCCCGATTGCCTTGATGTCCTGCGGGGTCACGTAGCCGCGGCCTTGCAGAAACGCATGAGCCTTGGACGCGAGCGTCAGGGCGATGGTGGCACGCGGGCTGGCGCCAAACTGGATGAAGTCTTCGAGATCGGCCAGTCCAGCTTCCTTCGGGTAGCGGGAGGCGAAAATGAGGTCGACGATGTAGTCCTTCAGCTTGTCGTCGAGGTAGAGGTCGTTGACCACCGCGCGGGCGGCAAGGATCTCCTCCGGCGTCACAACCGGCGAAGCCGTGGGCTTGGCACCCGTGCGGGCCTGCGCATCGAGGATGGTGCGCTCTTCCTCGCGGGTGGGGTAGCCCACGTTCAGCTTCAGCATGAAGCGGTCGACCTGGGCCTCGGGCAGCGGGTAGGTGCCCTCCTGGTCGATCGGGTTTTCCGTCGCCAGCACGAGGAACGGTACCGGCAGCGGGTAGGTCGTGTCGCCAATCGTCACCTGGCGCTCCTGCATGGCTTCGAGCAAAGCGCTCTGGACCTTCGCGGGGGCGCGGTTGATTTCGTCGGCCAGCACGATCTGGGCAAAGATCGGGCCGCGCTTGGTCGAAAACTCTCCGGTCTTCGGGTTGTAGATCAGCGTGCCGAGGATATCCGCCGGCAGCAGGTCGGGTGTAAATTGCAGACGGGCAAACGAAGCCTGCAGGGTGGTGGCGAGCGTGCGGACGGACAACGTCTTGGCGAGACCGGGCACACCTTCCAGCAAAACGTGCCCATCGGCCAGAAGGCCGATCAGCAGGCGATCTACCAGATAGCGTTGGCCGATGACGACCCGCCCGATTTCGTCGCGCAGGCGCTGGATCCAGCGGCTCGCTTCCTGCACGCGTTGCTCAATTACTTCCAGAGAAAAAGATTCAGCCATAAAGCTAACAGCTACGGTGAGTTGCGAAACGGTAAGACCCCATAAGTGGTGAGGGAGTTCAAAATTTATCGCAAGCGCTTTCTCCCCTTCCGCTTCGGCAAAGGCCCTTACGCCCAGAATTTTGTTGTCAGTACCGAGTATAGGTCAAAGCTACCGGACGCTTCCTCCCATGCTAAGTCCCCAGCGTCTCCTCAAGAATTTCTTTCAATATATCGGTCATCACCCCGACCGGATCGTCGACTGGCTGATGGTTTTCGGGATCGCCTGGCTGCTGGTGCAGACGCTGGTCGGCCTGGGCGGCTACCTCCCCTATGGGGCGACGCTGGTCGAGCCGCTGGAGATTCTCTGGCTCCTGGCGGGCGGGCATGCCGTGTGGTTGGTGCTGCACCGGGGCAAGACGGTGTTTCGCCCCTGGGCCCTGTTGCCGCTGCCGCTGATCCTCTGGGGTGCCTTCGAGGTGCATTTTGTTAGTTCGGCCCCTTGGTGGGGTGGGCTGGCATGGGTCAACTGGCTGGCGGCGTGGCTGCTTTTCTGGATTGTGGCTCACCAGCTCCGGACCCGTCTGCAGCTGCTCTGGCTTTTCGTGCTGTGCGTCCTCATCGGCGCGTTGGCTGCCGGGGTGGGGCTGTACCAGGACTATTTTGCGCCCCAATGGTTCCCGATCGAAGGACGTGAGCGGGCGGCGCAGTATGCCGGGCGCGCGGCTGGCTTCTTCGGCATCCCCAACAACCTCGCGGCCTTCCTCGTCCTGATCTGGCCTGCCACGATCGTGATCGCCTCGATGCGCCGCTTCCCCGGGCCGCTGCGGCTCTTTTGCCTCGCGCTGACGGTGGGGATGCTGGCCGCGATCGTCTCGACCGGCAGCCGCGGGGGCATGATCGGCCTGCTGACGTGCGCTGCCGTGCTGCCCTGGATGCTGATGCCCAAGTTCAAGCAGCGCGTCTACCTCTTTTGCTGGTTCCTCCTTGGCGGGATCTTCCTGCTCACCACCGTCTACCTGCTCAGCCTGCAGTTCCGCGCCCGCATTATGCTGGCGGTGGACGAGCAGGGCGAGACGACCCGCCCGGTGATGTGGGAGGCCGCGCTCAACATGCTGGGAGACAACCCTGTCGCGGGGCAAGGCCTCGGTGGCTTCGAGGGCGAGTGGGAGCTTTTCCGCCCGGAAGGCCCCGTTAGCGATCCCCATTACGCGCACAGCGATTACCTCCAACTGGGGGCCGAGACGGGCGTAGTGGGCCTCGTGCTGGGGGCTGGTGTCGGCCTCGCGACGCTTGTCTGGCTTTTCCTGCGCTGGCGCAAGCTGCCCTACGTGCAGATGGCACCGGGGCAAGACCTTCGCGTGCTGGAGTCGGTCGGGCTGGCCAAGCCGGCGCGCTCGAAGGCGAAGAAGGAGGACGAAGAGGGCAAATCCAGTCGTCGTCGCCGGGTGAAGCGCAAGCGCAAGCAGCCTTGGGCCGACCGCTTCAACAAGCCGATGGTCTACTTTACCTCCTTTGTCGTCATGGCGCTGCCGGTGGCAGGGTTCGTGTGGCTACAAGGGCTCAATCCCGCTTATCTGCTGGTCGTGCCCATCGTGCAGATCCTGGGTGTGCTCGTGCTGATGATCCTGAAGGACGAGGGTGCGGTCCAGCGGACGACCAGCGGCAAGCTGATCGGCATGGCGACCTTTGTTGGTCTGCTGGGCGTCTGTGTGCATGCGGTCATCGATTTCCCGTTTCAAATCCCCGTGATCCTGTGGCTGGCGGCTGTGTTCCTCGCGTTGGGCCTCCGGGCTACGGCCAAAGACGATGACGAGCGCCACCTGCCGCGTCCGGTGCTGTATGGCTTTGTCGTGCTGGTCTTTGGCGGCGCTACTCTGATGTATGCCTACGGGGCACCCCGCCTGCAGGCTCAGTATCGTTATTACCTGGCGATGGAAAGCCTGCAATACGCCGAGCGCAACCCCGACCTCGTGTTGCGCGATCCCGCCGTGGCGGGCGAACCCTTCTGGGGCTTCCACCGCGCGCGCCAGCTCAACCCCGGCCACGGCGCCGCCTGGATCGGCCAAGGGCGGGCTCGCATCATCCAGAATCAGGCCGATCTTTCCGGCCGCGACGCCTACTACGGCGAGTCGGCGCTGCCGTTGCTCAAGCAGGGACACGAGCTTTACCCCGACGCCTGGGAAGGCTACCTCTACCAAGGCCTTGCGCTGTGGATGATGCAGCGGCCAGACCGCGAGATCGTGCCCCTGCTGGAGGCGGCCGTCGAGCACGCCCCGCAGCGGCCACAGCCTTACGTGACGCTGGCCGACTACCTGTGGAGCTCCGGAGCCCCCGAAGAGCGCGTGAAGGCGCTGCTGGAGCAAGCCTATGCGCTTGACCCCTACTACCAGCCTACCTTAGATTTGCGTCTACGTATCGGCCTGGACTAATGCCTCACCTGTCGTCTCGCTCCCTCTGCTTACCGCTCCTCTGGTGGCGGTGGCTCCTGCTTTCGTTTATGTGTGTGGGAGTGGCGGCACAGACGCCCATTACGCGCATCCTGCTGGGCGGGGTTTCCGGGGAAGTGACCGTCTTCAAGGCCGACGGCTCCCAGGCGGCGGGGCGTAGCGGGATGCTCCTGCAAGGCAGCGACCGCGTGCGCACCGGCACCACCGCCACAGGGGTGCTGCTCTTTTCCAACGGCATCCGCGTGCAGCTCCAGCCCGATTCGGAGCTGGTGATCGAGCAATTTACGCGCAGCAGCGCCGCTCCTCCGCCCGCCAGCACCAGCCAGGAAGAAGGCCGGTCCGAGACGCGCCTGCGCCTCAATTACGGCCAGGTGGTAGGGCAGGTCGACAAGTTGCGCGAAGACTCGTCCTTTGAAGTCGTAACGCCGGTGGGCATCGCGGGCATCCGTGGCACCCAATTCGTCGTCACCCTCACGCGCAATGGTGACGGCACCTTTACCGCATCGCTTGGCGTAAAGGAAGGGCTGGTGGAGTTTCGTCTGGCCGGGGCCGGTGCGGCTGCTGCGGCTACCCTCGTGGGGGCCAACCAGCAAGTGCAGGTCTCGGGCGAAGTCGGCGCCAACGGCGAGGTACGCATCCTCAACTTTTCGGGCCTGCAAGGCCTGACGCCGGAAGCGCTGCAACGAATCGAGGCAGGCGTGGCCGTGATCGTGCAGCAAATCCGTGGGGCCCAGGGCACGCGCACCAACCCCACGGCACCACCTCCACCCCCCGAGCCGCAAGTCTACACCGAGCGCGGCAGCGGCAGCATCAGCCGCCCATCGAGCGCTAACCAGTGATCGACCTGCGCAAGAGCCTTCGCAAGCACGGGCATGTCCTCTGGCTGCCCCTGGTGCCTGTGCTCTGGATGGTCCTTAGCTCGCGAGGCTCCCTCGTCGATCTCAAACACCTCGCGATGGACACGCGCTATTACGTGCGTGGGCCGCTGGAGGCAAAAGAGAAGGTGGTCTACGTCAATCGCGACGGCCGGGCGGCGGCAGTATTCGGCTCCAGCGACTTCTTCCCCCGCTACGTTTATGCCGACTGTACCCGGGCGGTGCTTGAGCTGGGAGGTGCCAAGGCCGTTTTTCTCGACTTTGTGCTCTCGGTTTTCAGCGGTGGGGTCGCCTTCGACAACCGCTTTCTGAACGAGGCCGACCAGGCCATGGCGGGCGTCGTGGTCGACCACCCCGACCGCATCGTGATGGCCGCCAGCTATGCCGGCGCACAGGCCGACCTGATCCAGAGCGACATGTACTTGCCCCGGATGGCAAACGGCCCCCACAGCCCCGACAACCCAACCGGCTACGATCCCGTGGCCAACCCGATCCCCGAGCTGCCGCAGTTCCCCTTTTGGGTGCCCGACCTGCAATCGCCCGACGGCTATCCGCCGCCGCAGGGCAGAGTGGGGCTGATCAACACCGAGGTGGAGCTGGACCAAGGGCCGGTACCCCGCTACGTGCCGACCTTTGTCGAGCTGGAGAACGACCGCCTTTCCAAGCACTACCTGCTCGGCTTCATGTATTGGCTGCGCAAGACGACCGATGCGGCAGAGGTGGGCGACGACTTTTACCAGACGATCCAGAGCCTCGACATCCACCCCTCCGAAACGGGCGACCGCCTCGTGATCCGTGATGCCGATGGCCTCGACTTTGGCTCCGCGCCGCTCACCTCCACCCACGTTTTCTATACCGTGGCAATCGAGCTCTTTCGCGCGACCCACCCGGGCACGGAAATCGAGATTGGGGCCGATGAGCTGCTCCTCTATGTGCCCGACGGGGAATCCCGCCGCCTGGCCGTAAGCGTCCCGCTGGTCGAAAGCCAGGCAATGGAGATCAACTGGTTTTCCGGCTGGCTGGAGGAAGACGTGCAGCGCGGTCGACGTCCTGCGCTGGAAGACCGTTACAACCCACAGGTCAGCATGGCCGACGTCTACGGGCTCTATCATGTCTGGCAAAACCCGAGCGCGGCCAATCTCCGCCAGAGCCGGTTGGAGATGTTTGCGCGCTGGAGCCTATGGAGCGATCCGGAAGGTGCCGACGATACGACCTCTTACGCATCCGATGAAGCCGTAAGGCAGGGTATCGAGCACTGGTTCCGGCGGCATTTCCAGGGCACGGCGGTGCTGATGGGGCCGACCGACGTGCTGTTGCAAGACCTTGCGCCCACCCCCTTCGACCCAGGCGAGGTGCCGAAAGTCTCCGTGCACGGCAACGCCTACAAGACGATCGTAAGTGGCCGCTTCATCCATCGCCTTCCCGCCTGGGCCGACTGGATCTTCACCTTTGCCCTCACCGGCTGCGTCACCGCGCTGACGATGGTGGGCGGCTCCAAGACGCGGCTCAACAAGATCGCCGCCATGGTCTTGCTGGTCGGTTACGTGGTGGGCAGCCTCGAGCTCTTCCGTTACTTCGATCTGGTGGTGCCGCTCGTCGCGCCGCTGGGGGCTGCGCTCAGCACCAGTATGCTTGGGGCCGTCGTGCAGTTGATTCGCGAGGAGCAGCACAAAAGCCGCATCCAAGGCATGTTTGGCTCCTATGTGTCGCCCAAGGTCGTGCAGCGCCTCGTCGACGCCGATGAGCCGCCACAGCTCGGGGGGCAGGCGCTCGAGATCACCGCTTTTTTCAGCGACATCCAGAGCTTCTCGTCGTTCTCGGAGGTGCTGACGCCAGACGAGCTGGTGGTGCTGATGAACGAATACCTCAACGCCATGACCGAGATCATGGAGGCCGAGGAAGGGACGCTCGACAAATACATCGGCGACGCGATTGTGGCCATGTTTGGTGCGCCGGTGCGGACCGATCGCCACGCCTACCAGGCTTGCCGTACGGCGGTGCTCATCCAGCAGCGGCAGGCCGAACTGCGCGACTACTGGAAAGGACTCGGCGACCGCTGGCCCTCGCTCGTCCACCACATGCAGACGCGGATCGGTCTCAACACCGGGCCCGCAGTCGTGGGCAACATGGGCTCCCGCAAACGCTTCAACTACACCATGATGGGCGATACGGTCAACCTGGCCGCCCGCAACGAAAGCGGGGCCAAGGCCTACGGTGTCCACATCATGGTGAGCGAAGACACGCGCGATCAGGCTCTGCGCCAAGGCGATGATCTCGTTTTTCGCTACCTCGACCGTATTGTGGTCAAAGGCCGCAGCCGACCCGTGGGGGTCTATGAGCTGGTCGGCTTTCGCGACAGCCTCTCCGCCAACGCGTTTCGCTGCCTGGAGCTGTACCAGCAGGCGGTCGAGCACTACCTGCGGCAAGAGTGGAGCCGCGCGCAGGAGCTGTTCCTCGCCGCTGCCGCTTGCGAGCCCTTCCAGCCCGATGCGGAAAGGCGGATCGACACTAACCCGAGCCTCGTGATGGCTGCCCGCTGCGATTATTGGAGGCACCACCCTCCGCCCGCCGACTGGGATGGTCGCTGGATCATGAAATCGAAGTAGGCAATCCGGGATTGCCCGGCGGCCCGGCCTGCGTATGTTGGCCCGCTATGGCTTTTGCAGAAAATGCGCGTCTGCCCTGGTTCGGACCCGGTCGGTGCCCCCTCTATCTGGCACCCATGGCGGGCTTTACCGACCCCGTCTTCCGCCAGATCTGCAAGGAGCAAGGGGCCGACGTCATGGTGACGGAGTTCGTCATGGCCAACAAGTTCCTTGACCCGCGCGGCGAAGTCATCGCGTGGGAGACGGTGGATTTTTCGCCCGAGCAGCGCCCCATGGGTGTCCAGATCTTCGGCAGCGAGCCGGAGAAAATGGGACTCGCCGCCCGCAAGATCGTCGATCGCCTCCAGCCCGACTTTATCGACATCAACTACGGTTGCCCCGCCCCTCGCGTGGTCGACCAGTGCGCCGGTTCTTCCCTGTTGACCGATTTACCGCGCCTGCAGGCGGTCGCCAAGGCTGTCGTCGATCAGGTGACCCGCGACGTGCCGGTAACGGCCAAGATCCGCATCGGCTGGGATGACGCATCCATCGTGGCGGTCGAGGCCTCGCAACGTCTGGTGGACGTGGGGATCGAAGCCGTGGCGGTGCACGGTCGCACCAAGGAGCAGGGCTACCGTGGCGATGCGAATTGGGATGTGATCGAGCAGGTGGCGCAGGCCATGCCGGTGCCCGTGGTGGGCAACGGCAGCATCAACACCGCCGAAGACGTCATCCGCCTGCGCGAGAAAACCAGCGTGGCGGGCCTCATGATCGGGCGGGCTGCCTTGGGCTACCCCTGGCTGTTTCGCGACATCAAGCAGACGCTGGAGACGGGCGTCACGCCTCCGCCGCCCGACATCGAAGAGCGTTGGAACGTGCTGCTGCGCTACTGCCGCGAGATGCTCGACCGCCCGCGCCGGGGCGAAGCCTGGGACCACCTTGGCTGGATGCGCCCCCGCCTCAAAGCCTTCACCAAGGTTATTCCAGGTAGCCGCCAACTGCGTCAACAGTTGGAGAAGGTGGAACGTTATGAGGATGTTGCCGCCATCGCCGACGAGCATTTGAGGACCTATACTGCGGGTAATCCGGCGGATGCGTAGGGGATAACGCTACATTTTGACTAACCTTTAATCCCCGGTCGCCCTCGCTGGTGTTGACCTTGGGTTTTTCACGCGACATTTGTAGGGCATCGTCTGTGCCCGCAAGAAGCCTCCACGCGCTTTTGCCTATGCTGAATGTCTTGAAAGGCTACGAGAAACCCCCCGCGACCTGGCAGCTGTTGGCCAAGTTGTACCGCCTGCGTACCCTCAGCCCGGCACAATATCAGGCTATCATCACGTTTCTGGAGAGCCAGGAGCGGCTGCGTATGCAGTTGCGGGTCATTTTTCCTGCGTTTTTCGACGAAGAAGAGCCGGAAGACCTCGCTCTCTACCTCCAGACCGAGGAAGGGCTCGACGTCTTCAAGCAGGCTGTCGCTCTCGCCGCGCTGGTGCTGCTGTTGACTGAGACCGACTTCGGCCCCTATCGGATCACCCGCCAGGAGTTCGCCGAAAACAGCCTCGCGGTGGCTATCTGGGCTCAGCAGCTCTCGATCATGGGCGAAGCTTCGACGGTCGACGGCTTCCTTTCCGGGCTCTACTACCGCATCGGCATCGTGCCTATTGCCCGCATCCTGTCGCGCATCAACACCGGCAACGTGTTGGCCGAGGGCGCAAGCTTTCAGGATCAGAGCCAGTGGGAGCGCAACCAGGTGGGCAAGGACTTCCCATCGATCGGCTACGACCTGCTGGAGCTGTGGCAGATCCCCGAGGCGGTCCGTAGCCCCGTGCGTGGCCAACTGCGCCCGGCTCTCTGCGGCCAGTACAAGGCGGCTGCCCTCCGGCTCAACGTCGCCCGCATTCTCAGCCGCTCGTTCTTCAGCCCCTCGATCACCTCGCCGTTGGCAGATGTGCCGCCCGCCAGCCTGGCTTCGCTTGGCCTTACGGTACCCAACATCATCCTGCACATGCAGGCGGCGCTCGACCGTTTCCACCGCCTGCGCGCACCCATGCTGGAGTTGGTCGAAAAACGCAGCGGGGCGGAAGTCAGTTGAGCGGTCGACGCACGCACCGCGTCTGATGGCTTGAATTTCCGGCAGGGACGCCAATACTGGCCTGTTTCGCATGGAAAATCCGCTTGCCGCCATCGTCGACCAGATCCGCCAGTATTTGCCGGATGCGATGCTGCGCGACCGGCTGGAGGCGGAAGACGTGCTGCAGCGCTGGCTGCCCCCGCGCCACCCGGAGAAGATTCTCCCCCGCCTGGAGCAGTTGGCCCTGCACCTGATGGCCTCGGCCGAGAAGCGGGCCGAGCGCGCCAAAAGCACCCCAACCCCGACCTTCCCCGAGGGCCTGCCGATCACGGCCCGTGCGGAGGAAATCACCAAGCTGCTGCAGGAGCATCCCGTCCTCGTTATCGCGGGTGAAACCGGCTCGGGCAAGACCACCCAACTGCCCAAGATGTGCCTTGCTGCCGGCTTTGGCGTAGCGGGCGCCATCGCTTGTACCCAGCCGCGACGGGTGGCCGCGCTCTCCGTATCTCAGCGCATCGCGGAAGAGCTGAAAGTGCCGTTTGGTCGCGAAGTGGGCGCCAAGATCCGCTTTACCGATCAGACGAGCGACCAGACCCGGATCAAGCTACTGACCGATGGGATGCTGCTCTCCGAAATCCAGGGCGATCCGCTCTTGCGCGACTACGAGGTGGTGATCGTCGACGAGGCGCACGAGCGCAGCCTCAACATCGACTTCCTGCTCGGCTACCTCAAGCGCGTGCGTGTGCAGCGGCCCGACCTCAAGATCATCGTCACTTCGGCCACGATCGACACGGCCACCTTTAGCCGTCACTTCGACGACGCGCCGATCATCGAAGTCAGTGGCCGCACCTTCCCGGTGGAGGTCCGCTATGCGCCGGTCGACGAAGTGCTGCAGGACCGGGGCGAGACGAGCTACCTCGACGCCGCCGCGCAGGTAATCGACGACCTCACCTCCGACAATCGCGAGGGCGACGTCCTGACCTTCCTCCCGAGCGAAAAGGATATCCGCGAGCTGCGCAAGCTGCTGGAAGATCGCAATCTGTCGCGCGTGGAGGTGTTGCCGCTCTTTGGCCGCCTGACCAACGAGGAGCAGCAGCGCATCTTCCAGTCGAGCCGCCGCCGCAAGATCATCCTGGCGACTAACATCGCGGAGACCTCGCTCACGATCCCCGGCATCAGTTATGTCGTCGATTCCGGCCTGGCGCGCATCAGCCGCTACAGCGCCCACACGCGTACCCAGCGCCTGCCCATCGAGCCGGTGGCCCAAAGCAGTGCCGAGCAGCGCAAGGGCCGGGCGGGTCGGGTCAGCGAAGGCGTTTGCATCCGGCTCTACAGCGAGGCCGACTTCCTCGCGCGCCCGCAATACGCCACGCCGGAGATCCAGCGGGCCAACCTCGCCGCCGTCATCCTGCGCATGCTCGCCTTCGGGCTGGGGCAGGTCGAAGACTTCCCCTTTATCGATCCGCCGCAGGAGCGCGCCATCCGGGCCGGTTATCAACTGCTGCAAGACCTCGGCGCGCTCGACCACGACCAGAGGCTCACGCCGCTGGGCCGCCAGCTCGCACGTTTGCCGGCAGACCCGACGGTGGGGCGCATGTTGCTGGCCGCACAAAAGGAGGGCAGCCTGACTGAGGTGCTCGTAATCGCGGCAGGGCTCAGTATTCAGGACCCGCGCGAACGGCCCATGGACGCCCGTGAGGCCGCCGACCAGCAGCACCGCAAGTTTACCGACCCGAAGTCCGACTTCCTCACGCTGCTCAACCTCTGGAACGCCTACCACGACCAGACGGAGAAGCTGACGCAGAAGCAGTTGCGCAAGTTCTGCCAGGAGCATTTCCTGAATTACATGCGCATGCGGGAGTGGCGTGACATCCACCAGCAGCTCAGCCAGATCCTCAAGGAGATCAAGGAGTTCCGCCCCAACGCCGCCGCCGCCGAGTATCACCAGATCCACCGTGCGCTGCTTACCGGCCTGTTGGGCAACGTCGGCCATCGCGACGAAAACAACCACTACCGCGCCCCACACCAGCGCACCGTCATGCTCTTCCCCGGCAGCGCGCTCTTCGACAAGAAGGCCGCCAAAGCCGAGCGCAAGAAGGGCCAGCCCAAGCCCAAGGAGGGTGGGGGCAAGGCACGCACGCCGGAGTGGATCGTCTGCGCCGAGTGGGTCGAGACCAACCGCCTCTACGGCCGCACCTGCGCCGAGATCCAGCCCGCATGGATACTGGAGCTGGGCGCGCACCTCTGCTCCCGCCAATATTCGGAGCCTTATTACGAGGCCAGCAGCGAGCGCGTGCTCTGCAAGGAGCGCGTGCGCCTTTACGGCCTCGAAGTCGCGACCAACCGCGTGCAATACCTGCGCGTCAACCCGGTTGAGACGACGGACATCTTTATCCGGCAGGCGCTGGTCGACGGCCAACTGAAGACCAACCTGCCGTTCTTCACGCACAATCAGGAGCTGCGCGAAAAGGTTACCAATCTGCAGACCCGCCGCCGCCACGCCTCCGCCTGGACCCTCGACGAGCGCGTCTACCAGTTTTACGCGTCCCGGCTGCAAGGCGTCGGCAGCGTGCCCGACTTGCGCCGCCTGGCCAAGGACCGCGCGGAGCCGGGCCAGAACGACATCTGGAGCTTCCTCTGCCTTTCCGAGGCCGACTTGCTCGAAGACGCCGGCGAGGACGACAGCCACCTCTTCCCCGATCAGGTGGAGATGAACGGTGCACGCCTCGATCTGAGCTACCAGTATCAGCCCGGGACGGAAGTCGACGGCGCGACGCTCAAGGTGTCGATTGCCGAGTTGGATGCGATTGATCCGGCGCGGCTCGACTGGATGGTGCCGGGCTACCTGGAGGAGAAAGTGCAGCACCTCCTGCGCTCCCTGCCCAAGGAAACCCGGGTGAAGCTGCACCCTATTGGCAACAAGGCCAAGGAGCTCACCGGCCGCCTTTCGCCCCAGCCGGAGACGCTGATCAGCAGCCTCACGCGCTTGATTGCAGACGAATACGGCGTGCACATCTGGCCCGACGAGTGGAACCTTGAAGCCATCCCCGAGCACCTGCGCCCCCGCGTGGAGGTGGTCGACAACAAGGGCCAGACGGTGGCCGCGGGGCGCGATTGGGACACCGTGGCGCGCCAATACGAAGAGCAGGCCCGCGCGAATCAGGAGAAGGGTGGGGACCTGCGCCGTCGTCAGCTGTGGCGCAAGGGCGCGCAGCGTTACGAGATCGCCCCGCTGACGGAAGCGAATTACCCGAGCCTGCCGCTGGAAGTGCAACTGGCCCCGCCCTCGGAGCTGCCGGTGCTGGCCTATCCCGGCCTCAAGGCCGAGCCCAAGGGCGTGGCGGTGCGCCTGTTCGAGAGCCCGGAGCAGGCGGCGAAGTTCACGCACCCGGCCTTCCGCCGGTTTGCGCTCGGGCTGGTGGGCCGCGACCTCGGCTGGGTCGAGCGCGATCTGGAGCGCGAGCTGCGCCGCGTGGCCAAGGTGCCGCAGGCCCAACCCAAACCGCCCATCCAGAAGACCAAGGGCGGCACGAGCAGCCTCGATTTTTCGGCCAAACTGGAAGCCGCCGCCAGCCGGCTTAACGCCCAGCAGCGTCACCTGCCTACCGCCGTCGAGGAGCTGTTGCCGGCCGCCCGTGCGCACCTGCACGAAGCCTTGTTTATTGACGCCGAGCCCCTGCCGCTCGACCCGAAACAGCTCCAGCGCGCGCTCGAAACCGCCAAGCAGCGCGTGCGCGGCTGGCCGCAAGCCTACGTCGACCAACTGGAAGAAATCTACCGCTGGCATGGCGCCGTGGTGCGCGAATCGACGGGCGCCCCGGCATGGCTGCATGAGGGGCTGGACCGCCTCGTTGCGCCCGACTTTCTTCGCCGCACCTCGGTGGACCGCCTGCCGCACTTGCCGCGCTACCTTGCCGCGCTTTACCGCCGCTGGGAACGCGCCAAGGTCGACCCGATCAAGGATGCCGAGAAGGCCCGTCGCCTCGCGCCTTTCGAGCGCCAGTTGAACGCGTTGCGCCGCGAAACGCCGGCCCGCCAGCGCCTGTTCTGGCTCTTGGAGGAATACCGCATCCAGGTCTTCGCGCAGGAGGTGGGAACGGCAGAGCGCGTGTCGGAAGTGATCCTCAGCCAGGCCGCCACTGCCGCCCAGCAGGCGGACAATCCGGAGCCTGGCCCCGTGCAGGCCCCGGAAGACCCGCAAGTGGCCGAAGCCCGTCGCGAAGCGAAGCAGAAGCGCCCCGCCACCTTCCAGAGCGTCGACGAGCTTCGCCGGGCACTAGGCGCGCGTTGAGCCATGATCCGCCTGCCGCAGTCCGAGGTCCTCGGCGTGCCCTTTACGGTCTGCACCTATGCGGACGTGCTGGCATGGCTGCGGGAAAATCAAGGGCCCGGCATGGTGGCGGTCGCGAATGTCGCCGACGTGATGACGGCTCTTCGCGAGCCTGTCTATGCCGCTGCCTTGCGCGCGGCCGACCTCGTGGTGCCCGACGGTATGCCCATCGTCTGGGCTCTGCGGGCAGACGGCCACCCTCTGCCTGACCGCGTGTATGGGCCCGACCTGATGGCATTTGCGCTGCAGGATCCTGTGCTGCAAACGCGTCGGC
The DNA here is from genome assembly GCA_030673845.1 of Verrucomicrobiota bacterium JB022. Classification (NCBI taxonomy): domain Bacteria; kingdom Pseudomonadati; phylum Verrucomicrobiota; species Verrucomicrobiota bacterium JB022. Next base: position 217,339 of record JAUTCQ010000012.1, on the reverse strand, counting down.
ACGTGCTGGTGGGGGCTTCGGAAGCGGCCCGCGCGGGCGTAAGGCAACGTTTCCCCGCTGCAAATTGGGTAGGCGAGGCCGATCCGCAGTTCGCGCAACTGGAGCGCGGGGGTGGGGAGTCGGTCCAGCGCGACGGCGTCTTCATTCCCGGCTCGTATGCCGATCTGGCGGACTGGCTCCATCAGGTGCGGGCGGATGTGGTCTGGATCGCGCTCGGAGGTGGGCGGCAGGTTCAGGCGATGGCCCGTTTGCAGCCGCTGCTCCGGCACGGCGTGATGCTTGGGGTGGGGGCCGCGTTCGATTTCCACGCCGGTCTGCAACCGCAGGCCCCCGCCTGGGCCCAACGGCGCGGCCTGGAGGGCGTGTTCCGACTCTGTTGCGAGCCCCGACGGCTCTGGCGGCGTTACCTGCTGCTCAACCCGCCGTTTTTCTGGCACCGCTGGCGCGAGCGACGCCACCGGCGCTAATTGCGGTTTTGCGCTAGCGCCCGCCTGCGGTTTCTGCCAAAGTAGCGGCATGATGTGGCGAAAGTTCCGGTGCGGGCACAACTGGCGGATCGCTTGCCTCGCAGGCGTGCTCTTGGGGGGCAGTCAGCTCTGGCTGGCCGGTTGCGACGCACCCCAGACGCAGGTGCAGGAGACCGACGAGCGGGCGTTTCGCCGCGGGCAGAGCCTGCTGAAGGAAGGCAACAACGACGAGGCGCTGGCGGCATTCCTCAGCGTGATCGACGCGCGCCGGATCGCCCCGGAGTCGCACCTCGAAGCCGGGCTGCTCTACCTCAACCACGTTCGCGACCCCCTCAGCGCGATCTACCACTTTCGCCGCTACCTCGAAGTGCGGCCCAATTCCGAGGAAAGCTCGCTCGTGGGGGAGTTGATCAACACTGCCCAAAAGGAATACCTGAAGCAGCTGCCAGGGAAGCCTTACGACAACGAGACGAGCCGGCTTGATCTGTTGGCCAAGGTCGATGAGCTGGGGAAAGAAAACGAGCGCCTCCGCCAGCAGCTGGTGACCTACCAGTCCCAGTACCAGCAGATGCAGCAGCGCCTCAGCCAGACCAATAACGCGCTGGAGCAGACGCGTTCGCGCCTCGCGCAGGCCGGGCAGCCGGTGGCACCGATCATCATTTCCGAGCGCCAGCAAGAAGCCCCGGCTGCGACCGCAAACAACCAGCAAGGGCCGCGCAGCTACACCGTAACAGCAGGCGACAGCCTCTCGACCATCAGCCGCAAGATGTATGGCACGCCCAACCGCTGGCGCGAGATTTACGAAGCCAACACCGACAGCATGGCCAGCCCCAACAGCCTGAAGGTGGGGCAGACCTTGCGCATCCCCTAGGCTCGTGCGAGCCTTGCCGCATGGCGTATTTCGACTACAACGCCACCACGCCGCTGTCGCCCGCCGCCCGCGAAGCCTGGCTGGCGGCGAGCTGGTATAACCCCTCCAGCCCCTATCGCGCCGCTGCCCGGGCCCGCAATGCGCTCGAAGCTGCCCGTGCCGAGCTGGCGGAGCTGCTGCAGGCCGAGCCCGAAGACATCGTCTTCACCAGTGGTGCGACGGAGGCCAATAACGCCGCCTTTCGCCACTTCGCACGCCACTACGGGGCAGAGGCGAAGGTCGCCGTTTCGGCCATCGAGCACCCCTGTGTGATCGACTCAGCCCACGGTTGGTTTCCGGAGCGGGTCATCGAGTTGTCCGTGAAGCGCTCGGGTGTGGTGGATCTGGAGGCCGTGCGCACCGTCTTGGCGCAACGCCCCGTGCTGCTCAGCGTGATGGCAGGGAACAACGAGACGGGCGTGGAGCAGCCTTGGCCGGAGTTGCGGGAATTGGCGCGCGCGCAGGGCATTCCCTTCCATTGCGACGCCGCCCAATGGATCGGCAAGCGTCCGCTCGACGGGCTGGGCGCCTGCGATCTCCTCACGGGCAGCGCGCACAAGTTCGGCGGCCCTAAAGGCGTGGGCTTTCTCAAGCTGTCCCCGGCCCTGGGGGGGCTCAAAGCCCAATACGGGGGCGCGCAAGAGCACGACCACCGGGGCGGCACCGAGGCGACGGCGAGCATTTTTGCGATGGTGGCGGCGCTCAAGGAACGCGTCGCCGCGCTGGCCGAGGCCGACACCGCCGCCTTGGCGGCTGCCCGCGACCAGATGGTGGTGCGCGTGCGTGAAGTCCTCGACGTGCAGGTGGTGGGCGAGCAGGCCCCGCGCTTCTGGAATACCGTGATGCTGCTCCTACCGCGCCACGGCAGCGCGCGTTGGATCGCCCAGCTCGACCGCCGTGGCTTCGAGGTCTCCAGCGGCTCGGCCTGCGCCACCGGCAAGCCGGGCGTCAGCCACGTGCTCACCGCCATGGGCGTCGACCGCAGCCATGCCGAGCGGGCCATCCGTATCAGCGGCGGCCTCGACACCACCCCCGCCGATTGGCAGGCCCTGGCCGAAGCCATCATCGCAAGCTGGCACGCGCTCAAAGCGGAAGCGTCCAGCGATTCGATGGTGATTCAGATCTAGCCGTTGAACCCCCGCAGCTTGTCCGGATTGCGGATCGAGTAGATGCGGGCGATGCGACCCTCGACAATGTCGAGGGTGACGGCGGTGGTCACGACGCCGTTTTCGTAAACGAGCATGCCGGGGGAGCCGTTGAACCAATGCGGCTCCGTCACTAGCGCGATACCCTTGGCGGCATAGCTGCGCCAGACGCCTGCCATCAATGCGCCAATGGCAGCGGGGCCTGCCAGCGGCTCAAGCACTGCCGTGGCCTTGCCACCGCCGTCGCCAAAGAGTAGCGCGTCGTCGGCCAGCAGGGCCTTGAACTGATCGAGATTGCCTTCGCGCGCGGCCTCGAAAAAGCCCTCCAACAGACGGCGGTGCTCGTCGGGCGTGGCGCTGAAGCGCGGCTTTGCCTCCGCCAGCCGTTTGCGGGCGCGGGCCGCCAGTTGCCGACAGCTCGCGTTGCTTTTCTCGAGGATGGCGGCTACCTCGTCGAAAGAATAGTCGAACACCTCGTGCAACAGGTAGGCCGCACGTTCGGCGGGCGAGAGGCGTTCCAGCGCGACCATCAGCGCCATCGAAACCGTTTCGTCGGTCTCCAGCGGCTTGGGGGCGGCATCGGGAAAGGGCTCGGGCAACCATGTGCCGAAATACTGCTCTCGGCGAGCTCGCGCGCTTTGCAGGTGGTTGAGCGCGAGGCGACTGCAGGCGGTGATCAGCCAGGCGCGGGCATCGCGGACTTCCGCCGGTTCGACCTTGCGCCAGCGGAGGTAGGTCTCTTGCACGATGTCTTGGGCTTCGCTCAGGCTACCGAGCATGCGGTAGGCAATGCCTTCGAGGGTGGGGCGGTTGTGTTCAAACGACTCGGTCTGCAGGTCCATCGGGCGGTTCAGCAAGGGTTCGACATCAGCACGGCGAAGCGCCAGCCCGTATCGGTGCGGCGGTAGACATGCGTGTATTTCTGGCGGACGGCAAACACGCCTTCGCCTGAGCCGTTTTGCATCGTAACCTCCTGCCGGCCGGTTTCGACCACCAAATCGCCACTGCGCTCGATGCGATTGGGTGTTTTGCGAAAGCCGGTAAAGGCCGCGCGCTCGAAAAGTCGGCGCTCTGCCTCCCGGACCGCTTCACAGCCCGAGATCATATCCTGCCCCGGGATCATCAGTTGCACGTCTTCGGTGCAGAGGGCGGCGTAGGCGTCGGTATCGCCCTGCAGAATTGCCTTCGCCTGACCACGGCGCAAGCGCCCGATGGCAGCCTTCTCCGCCAAGGTGAAGGCGCCTTGCCAGTTGGCTTCGCCGGCCTCAAACAACGCGGCAATCTCCTCCTCTGCTGCTTCTAGACGCCGGTCGCGCTCCGCCTCTGGCAAGATGGTGCCCTCCAGGCTCACGATCTCGACCGGGCCGACGCCCATGAAGCCCAGAATGCCGCGCAAGTATTCCGCCTGCGGGTCGACTCCGCCCGTTTGCTCCGCCAGTCCGCCCCGCACCGTGATGACGGTCGCGCTACGCCCTGTGAGCAGGCCACGATATTGCCCGTTTTCCGCCGCGATGGTGTGCCCGTGGCGCGCGGTATGGTCGAAATACGCCTTGAGCGGGGAGGGGATCGCAAAATTGTAGAGCGCCGTGCTGATGACGATGTGGTTGGCCGCCTGTAGCTCGCCGATCAGCGTGTCGGAGAGCGTCAAGCCAGCATCGTCGATCGTGCCTCGGCTCTGGAAGGCGAGGATCGTTTCGGCAGCGAGGTGCGGGACGCTGCCGTCGCCAATCTCGCGGCGGACGATCTGGCTGGTGGGATACTGCGCCTGCCAGTGTCGTTCAAAGCAGTCGGCGAGCTGGCGGGAGTTAGAGCCTTCGCGGCGGGCGCTGGCGTCGATACGGAGGAGAGTCTTCATGTGATGAGGTGAAGTGGTTTCACGAGGAAGACCGAACAGCCGCGCGAAATGTGACCGCCGAGATGCGAAACCTGACAGTAAACGGTCGAAAGTATTGTCGCTAACAAAATGGAGGCCGATGCTCAGGCGCTTTGCAGACGTGCGTGTGATGCACCCTGCAGGCGCAACCTATATCAACCCCCCGCCTTATATGACGATGATCACAAAGTTGCTCCGCCTTTGCATGGCGCTTATCTCAATCACGCTCGCCGCCGCGTTGTCCGGCAGCGAAATCGACATCCAGATCGGCAGCGGCCAAACCCTGCACATCCAGTTCACCGGCAACACCAGCGGTGAAATCTATCTCAACCAGTTGTCGCCGGGCAGCGGTCTGGCTGCGAGCATGATCATTTCGCCAGCCGGAGGCGGTTGGCCAGCCAGCTATAACTACTGGAACGGAGCCGCCTATCAATCGGGCGCCCTTTTTTCCGCCGGTTCGCCCGATTACGAGGCGACGGTATCGGGCCTCGCCGCCGGCACCTATCGCATCGGTGCTTTCGGTATGGGGGGCAACCTCACCGAGTATTACCGCGACGATTCCGGCTCCACCATCTACGTCTTCCAGAGCGACACGGCCAATGGCCTGTATGTGGAGTTCTCCTTCGAAGTCTATTGAGCCGACTTCATAAGGAACGGTTAAGCGTGATCCCGTGCGCGTGATGAGATGGCGTGCACAGGGTCTCTGTATCGAGTGGACCGTGCGCGAGAAAGCCCGCCCACGGTTCACTTTCTGGCATTGCCTTCCGCCTTGGGTTGTTGCCCAATGGGCCGATGCGTTTCAAGGAGGTCCGGCTCAGCGAATACCGCAACGTGCAGTTGCAGGCATTGACGCTGGAAGGGCGCGATGCGTTTGTGGTCGGCCCCAACGGTCAAGGTAAGACGAATTTGCTGGAGGCGCTTTCGCTGGTCACCGCCCTACGCTCGTTTCGTACGACGCAAAACCGCACCCTCGTGCGCTGGGGTGGGGGTGGCGAAGCCCGGCTGTTCTTCCGGCTGGAGCACGAGCAGTTGGGCGAGACCGAGCTGGAGCTGTCGTTCAAGCACGGCAGCAAGCAAGTATGGCTCGACGGCGAGAAAGTGGGGCGACTAGGTGAAGTGCTCGGGCGCTTCCCCACGGTGCCCTTTTCGTCGCAAGATATCCAGCTACTGCGCGGCACGCCCCAAGCCCGCCGCCAGTTCCTCGATCTGGCCATCGCCGCCGTCGACGCGCGCTACCTCGACCACCTGCGCAAGTTCCACCAGGCGCTGAAGGAGCGCAACCGCTGCCTCAAGGAGCGCCGCCCCGCGGCCGTGCGCAACGCCTTCGAGCCGACCCTCGCCGAGCACGCGGCCGCTGTCGTGCGCCTGCGTCGTGAAGCTATGGCCCAGCTCAGCCGTCATCTGGAGGAAGCCTACCAGACGATTGCGACCGAAGACGAATCGCCGGAGCTGTGTTACCTTCCCAACGTGGAAGCCGAAGAGCCCGATGCCTATGGCCAGCTATGGAAAGAACACCTGGAGCGCGATCAGGCGATGGAATCGACCCAGCGCGGGCCGCATCGCGACGACTTTAACCTTCGCCTCTTCGACCGCCGCGCGCGCGAATATGGCAGCGAGGGGCAACAGCGCGGCCTCGTGCTCTCGCTCCGGCTGGCACAGGCCCGCTGGTTCTTTGAGCGCACGGGCGTGCATCCCGTGATCCTGGCCGACGACATCCTGGGTGAGCTCGACCCGCGTCGACGGCAGGGCTTCTGGAACGCCTTGCTGCCCGACACCCAAGTCATCGCATCAGGCACCGAGTTGCCGCGCGCCGAGCAGAGCCGCCCGTGGGCGATCTGGCGGGTGGAAAACGGAATCTTCAGCCCCGACGCCGCCTGATGTTCGACCTCACCTGGCAACAATGGGCGCTCGGCATCGTGGGGGCGTTTCTCATGGGCATGGCCAAAGGCGGGCTGCCCGGCGTCGGCAACATTTCGCCGCTGCTCTTTGCTAGCGCCTTTGCCGCGCGCGAATCGGTAGGCCTGCTGCTGCCGGTCCTCGTCGCGGGCGACATCTGCGGCGTGATCCTCTACCGGCGCCATACCGAGTGGAAATACGTCTGGCGGCTCCTGCCCTGGATGCTGCTCGGGGTCGTGCTCGGCTGGATGATGTTCGACTACCTGAGCGACCGCGCGGTCAAGATCTTCATTGCCGTCACGATCTTTGGGATGACGCTGTTCCAGATCGTGCGCTGGTGGTTGCAGCGCAAAGGCCGAGACCCGCTGGAAAAGGTGCCCAACAGCCGCTGGTTTTCCGCCACGCTCGGCACCTCCGGCGGCATCGCCACCATGATCGCCAATGCCGCTGGCCCCATCGGCCAGATCTACTTCCTGTCGGTCGACTTGCCCAAGATGGCCTTCATCGGCACCGCAGCGTGGACCTTCTTCATCGTCAACCTCAGCAAAGTGCCCCTGCAGGTCGAGCTCGGCATCATCACGCTGGATTCGATCGGCCTGAGCCTGGTCTTCTGCATCTTTTGCGTAGTCGGTGCGCTGCTCGCGCCGCTGATCGTGAAGCGGATCAAGCAGGAGACGTTTCAGCGGCTCATCTGGCTTTTCGTCATTGTCGCCGCGCTCAAGTTGTTGTGGGATTAGGCCCATGGCCCGATCCTCCGCCCGCGCCCTGTGGGCTGCCAAACTCAACGGCTCCAGCCTGCCCAGCGCCACCCCGGTCCCCACGATCGGCGGGCGCAAGTTCACGGGTCGCGTGCTCGGGATCGACCCCAGCCTGCGCGGCACGGGCCTTAGTATCGTCGATTTTTCGCGGGGCGAGCCCGTGCGCCTCGTCTACAGCCAGACGCTCAAGATCGCGCCCAAATACAGCTTCCACACCTGCCTCGGCGAGATCAGCCGCGAAGTCGGTCTCATGATCACCACCCACCGCCCCGACGCGGTCGCGGCCGAAGAGACGATCTACGTGCAAAACTTCCGCACCGCGCAAATCCTGGGAGCTGCGCGTGGCGCCGCGCTCGGGATCGCCGCCTCGCACGGCCTCTCGATTGCCGAATACCCGCCGCTGCGGATCAAGCAGGCCGTCTGCGGCTTCGGACGGGCGAGCAAGGAACAGGTGCAAGGCCAGGTCAAAGCCCTCCTGCGCCTCACCGACCTCCTCCCCAGCGACGAAGCCGACGCCACCGCCGCCGCCATCTGCTACGCCTTTACGGTCGAGGGGTAGGGGGCGTTTTGGGTGGGAATTCAAGTGCCCCTACTTGAACAACCCCAGCTGCGGGTCCTTGATCAGATCGTAGTTTTTGAGGATGCGGAGGATTTGGAGCAGGTCGCTCTTGGAGTAGTTGCGGTTGGCTTCGACTTTCTGGATCAAGTCCCAGAGCATGGAGCGGAAGCTGATGATGCCGTCGACTCCGCGCTCGCGCAGCAGGTCGATGGCTTCGCTGCGGTGCGGTTCGCTGGTCGGCAGGCCAGGCAGCACGAGGATTTTCAACAACGGATCGCTGGTCGAGCCGGGCAGGAGGTCCTTGGGCCGGTCCTGAAACATCTGGTCGACAATCTTGAGCACGTTCTTGTCGAGGAACTTCAGGATCTCGTCGCTACTCTGCAGGATGCGGGGGGAGAAGCGTTGTGCCGTGTGCCAGGCCTTGACCGCTATCACGGCCCGGTGGATGTGAGGCAGCTCGCTGCCAAAGATGAGGAAGTTGGGCGCGCGGGTGCCCTCGGCGCTGTAGCCGGGGTTGTAGACCAGCAAGTCGATCTCCTCCTCGTCCAGCTTCTTGCGCGCCTGCACGGCATATTTGCGCACTTGCCGGACGAGGAAGCCGTGCAGTTCAAAATACTCGCGCACGATCAGCTCATCAAAGCCCGCCATGGCAAGCGATTGAATGTAAAGCGCCTACGCTAGGCAATGACAAAGCGTTGATACAGAGAAGTCACCGGCAGCCTTGAATCGTGCGTGCTTAGCTGCCACGGTGTTACGTTTCGATATGGCCGAATCATCTCCACTGCCCACCCCCGAAGTCCAGGAGCGGACCGCGACCGCTCCCGGGTGGAAAGTCATCCTCTGGGACGACCCGGTGAACACCATCGAGTACGTGATCCATGTCTTGCGCAAGATCTTCGGCTACGACCGCCAAAAGGCGACCTACCACACCATGCAGGTGCATCAGGAAGGGCTCTCCGTCGTTTGGAAAGGCGAGCGTGAGCAGGCCGAGCTGTATGTCGACCAGTTGCACCAACACCACCTCACCGCTACGATCGAGACCGATGAGTGAGTCGAAACAACCTTTGCGCCTCGTCTTGCGCGGCAACGTCCTCGAGTTGCTTCTGCCGATGATCGAGCGGTTGGTGGGGTCGTCCAGCCGGCACCATCCGCACCCTTTGCGCGACGAAGAGCCGGAGATCGCGGAGATGTTTACCGAGCAATACGGCGAACATACCAGCCGTGCCGTCCAGTATGTGCTCAAGGTCCTGCGCGAGGCGGATCAGGAGGTGATCACGCTTTACGACCTGCCGCTGGCCTTGCACGGGGTCATCGAGTTGCGCTTCCGCCTCTTCGAGCACGACTTCCACCGCAAGACGCAGCCGCTCGAAGGCATGCCCGAGTCGCCCGAGCAGCTCGCCTATCACCTGCTGATCGAGCTTGAGATGAAGATCCTGCAGGAGATGGAGTAAAGGCGCATTTTACACGGGTCGGCTGCGCCGCAGGCCCAGCCAGAGGAGTGCGCCGAGCAAGACCACGTTGAAGGCTACGTGGATGCCCATATTCGGGAACACGAGCCAATCGCCAAAGCAGCCGCAGTCGGTATGGATGCCGCGGGCTTCCGCCGTGATCAGCAAGGCGATGAACGACACCGTGAGCACCGCCAGCAGGGCGATCGCACCGCGTCGGCAGCAGCGGACAAGCAGGGCCAGGGCGCAGAGCACCTCCAGCCACGGCAAGGTCAGCGCGATCAGGTAAGCTGTCTTGTAGGGGAAGAGCTGGAACGAAAGCACGTCCAACAGGAAACGCGACGGGTCCCACAGCTTGAGGGCGCCCGAGACGAGAAAGACGACCGCCACAAAGAGGCGCAGCACGAGGTTTATTGGACGCGTTCCAGCCATGCGGGGTAGCCTCCTTCCAGGTGGTAGACGTTTTCGATGCCCAGCTCGTGCATCAGACGCTCGGCCACGGCCTGACTGGCGTGGCAGCCTCCGCCATCGCAGTAGACGATCACGACCTGATCGGGCGTCCAGGCGTCGACGACGGCGATCAGGTTCTCGTCCCAGGCATCTTCATTCAGCCAGATGGCGCCCTCGATGTGGCCTTCCAGATAGGCGGGCTCGGCCCGGGCATCGATCCAGAGGATGGGGCGCTGCTCAGCCTGTGCTTCGATGGCCGACATAGCACCGTCTCCGGGGCGGTAGGAGCCATACTCAGGCGCCCGGGGGTGGATGAACGCTGTCAGCCCCCCTGCCACGAGGGAGAGGAAGACCAGGACCAGGATGTCGCGCCACAATTTCCACATAGCGAGTTGCGCCTTCTTATTTCTCTGTTAGCCACTCCCGGGTCAACCAATTGGTGATGTAATCGAACGCTTCGTCCACATCGTCGCACACCTTGAAGAGGTTGAGGTCGTGGCGGCTGATCACGCCCCAGTCGGCCAGCGCGTCGAAATTCACGATCTGGTTCCAGAATGCGCTGCCAAAGAGCACCACGGGCACCTTTTTGTGCACCTTGCCCGTCTGGACGAGGGTCAGCACTTCGAACAGCTCATCCAGCGTGCCGAAGCCGCCGGGGAAGGCCACGAGCGCCTTCGCCAGATACATGAACCAGTATTTGCGGATGAAAAAGTAGTGGAACTCGAACGACAGGCTGCGCGTGACGTAAGGGTTGAGGCCCTGCTCGTGCGGCAGACTGATGCCGAGCCCGAGGGAAGCGCCGTTGGCATCGCGCGCGCCGAGGTTGGCCGCTTCCATAATGCCGGGGCCGCCGCCAGAGCAGACGAGAAAGCGGTGATGCTTGTCGTGCAGCTCCTTGGACCACTCCGTCAGCCGGCAAGCCAGTTTGCGCGAGGCCTCGTAGTAGGGGGCCATGCGCACCCGCGACTGGGCGACCTGAAGCGCTTCGGCCTCTTCGGGCGTCAGCTCGCGTTTGCCCTCCAGTTCGGCTTCCAGCTCGTGGAGCCGCTGTTCCGCCTCGGCCAGCGGCAGGGTGCGGGCCGAGCCAAACATCACGATGGTGTCCTCGACCCTTTCCCGTGCGAAACGCTCTTCGGGCTCGGTCAACTCGCACAACACCCGGATCTTGCGGGCGGCGGAGCTGTTGAGGAAGTCGACATTCTTGTAGGCCTTGGGCGGCCAGCCGTGCTCGTCTTTCGGTAGGGGACGTTCTCTCATGGGGTTGTGTCGCATACTGGCAGGGCACGAACGTTTTGGCAAGGCCAGCCGGCAATCGCTGCCCGGATGTGTGTGCAACGATGCGCACGGTCAGAAAAATCCATCCCTTGCCCCGGCGGCGACAGCAACTAAGGTACACCTGTTCTCCAACCCCATACCCTGATGCTCAAGACTCCGCTCCGTTTATTTTTCGCGCTCACGCTTCTATTAACCGCCCCTTTGCAGGCCGCCGAGCCCGAAGTGGTCCAGCTCTGGCCGGAAGGCGTGCCCGGCCTCAAGCCCGATGCCAAGCACGAGGAGGTGATCAACGGGCGTATCTTCGGCATCCATTACCCGACGATGGTCGTCTTCAGGCCCGACGCAACCGCCCCCAAGACGGGCAGCTCGGTGATTTTCTGCCCGGGCGGTGGCTACGAGCGCCTCGCTGTGGCCGCCGACGGAGGGTACGAAACGAAGTTCCTCAACCGCCTTGGCGTGACGGTCTTCGTCCTCAAATACCGCAACAAGGAATACGGCCACCCCGCGCCCTTGCAGGACATCACCCGTGCGGTGCGGATCGTGCGCAGCCGGGCTGCTGAATTCGGCCTCGACCCCGAGCGCGTCGGCGTAATGGGAGCCTCTGCTGGCGGACACGTCGTCGCCAGTGCAGCAACGCTGTGGGACGCGCCGGAAGTGCAAACCGGCGCAGACCTCGACGAAGTCAGCGCACGCCCCGATTTCGCGATCCTGATCTATCCTGTGATCACGATGGAGGAAGACTTCGCGCACGGCGGTTCACGCCGCAACCTCATCGGCGAAAATCCATCGGCGGAGCTGGTAAAGCACCTGTCGCTGGAGCAGCAGGTGAGTGCTCAGACGCCGCCCACGATCATCATCGCCACCCGTGCCGACCGCTCGGTGCCGGTCCAGAACTCGCTCCACTATTACGAGGCACTCGTTGAGGCAGGCGTCGCGGCCGAGATGCACGTCTATGCCGAAGGGACCCACGGCAACAGCCGAGACCCCCAATATGGCCCCACGGCACTCTGGCCCAAACGCGTCACCGAGTGGCTCGCGTTCAACGGCTGGTCGAAAGAGAAGGAATAAGGGGCATACAGAAGAACACAAAGAGCGCAGAGTAAGATGAATAAATTCTATCCTCTTTGTGGCCTTTGCGTCCTTCTGTTGAAATAGTTTTCTCCTAAATCTGGTAATCGTTGTTACCGGAGATCTCGTGCAGACCGCACTCGCGCTTGAGGCCGCCGAAGCGGGTGTCTTCGGCGCGCATGCCGTCTTCGAGCGGGCGCGTGCTGTGGACATCGCCCACGCTCACGTAGCCCTGCTCCCACAGCGGGTGCTGCGGCAGCTTGTGCTGCTGCATGTAGTAATAGACGTCGCGCTCCGTCCAATCGAGGATCGGGTAGAGCTTGGTCGTGCGCTTCTGGCGCTCGATGTAGGCGAGATTTTCGCGCGTTTCGGCCTGCACGCGACGCAGCCCGCTGAGCCACGCGGTCGCGCCCAGCTCGCGCAAGGCCCGGTTCATCGGCTCGACCTTGTTCATCAGGCCATACTCCTGCAGGCCTTCCTTGCCCTGTTCCCAGCGCTTGCCAAAGAGCGCCTCCTGGCGGGCAGGCGTCATCACCGGCTGGTAGACCTTCAGGTTCAGGTCGAGTATTTCGCGTAGCTGCTCGGCATACTGGTAGGTCTCCGGGAAGAGGTAGCCCGTGTCGATGAAGACGACGGGCAACTGCGGGGCATTCTGCGACACGAGGTGCAGCATCACCGCGCTCTGGATGCCGAAGCTGGTGGAGAGGACCAGCTCGTTGCCAAATTGCTCTGCCGCCCAGGCGATGCGTTGCCCGGCGTCCAAGCCTTGCCATTCCTGATTCCAGGCGGCTAGTTGTGTGGGCTCGAGTGCGGAAATGGTGCTCATGATAACAGGCTTGCTTAAAGTTGAGTATTTTAGGTAGGAATCTACACTTAAGATTGAAAAACGCAACCGGTTTTTCCTGCTGCTTCCCAAACCACCATGTCAGTTACTGGTAAAGTCTACCTTGTCGGTGCCGGTCCGGGCGACCCGGAGCTGGTCACGATCAAGGCCCAGCGCCTCATCCGCGAGTGCGACGCCCTGGTCTACGATTACTTGTCTGCCCCCGAATTGCTGGGGTGGACCAAACCCAGCTGCGAGCACCACTACGTCGGCAAACGTGCAGGCTTCCACGCGCTCCCGCAGGAAGAGATCGAGAAGCTGCTCGTGCACCTCGCCCGCGCCGGCAAAAACGTGGTGCGCCTGAAGGGTGGGGACCCATTTATCTTTGGCCGCGGGGGCGAAGAAGCGCTCACGCTGAAAGAGGCCGGCATCCTCTACGAAGTCGTGCCCGCCGTTACCGCCGCGCTCGGTTGCGCCGCCTATACGGGCGTGCCGCTGACGCACCGCGACTACGCCAGCTCCGTCACCTTCCTCAGCGGCCATGAACGGCCCGACAAGGACGAGCCGATGGTCGACTGGGCCGCACATGCCGCGACCGATGCCACGCTGGTGCTCTATATGGCGATGGGCCGCCTGCCGCTGATTGCCGCGACGCTGGTCGACGGCGGCCGCCCGGCCGATACGCCGGTTATGGTGGTGCAATGGGGTACCACGGCCAAGCAGCGCTCCGTCAGCGGTCAACTGAGCAATATCGCTGAGCGGGTCTACGAGGCGGGCATTGGTGCCCCGGCAGTGGTGATCGTCGGCGCGGTCGCCGCGCTGGGCGACTCGCTCGCGTGGTTCGACCCGAGCATCTAGGGCTGCATGCCCACCAGAATCTCGCCCGCCTTCGAAAGGTAGCCGTCCAGCGGCTGACCGGGTAGGCGGTGCAGGCCGATCACGACCAGCTGCGCGTGCAACTCTGCCCCGCCGAGCTGGAAGTGCGTCTTGCCCTGATACAGCTCACGCGTCTGTTCCGGCCCCATCGCCTGCAGATCGTCTGCGGCCATGCCCGAGAGGTCGACGAACGGCAGCCCCGCCTCTTTAGCCAAGACTTTGAGCCAGGCGCGGTAGCCCACCGGGTCGCGGGCAATCTGGCCATCGTGCCAGCTGTTCTGGATCGTAGGGGAGACGATGATCACGCGCAGCCCACGCTCCTGGGCGGAGGCGATCATCTGGCGCACATACCAGCCGAAGGTGTGCACCGTCTCCCGCTCGCCCGTCACGGCATTATCGACCTCCCAGGTCTCGTCGCCCAGCCCGCGAATCGTACCGCGCGCCTTGGGTGAGTCGATTTCGGTCGCGTCGTTGTGGGCAAACTGGATCAACACAAAGTCGCCCGGTTTGGCGTGGTCTAGCAACTGCTGCCACCAGCCCTCGGTCTGAAAGGTGCGGCTGCTGCGGCCTCCGCGGGCGAGGTTGATCACGTTGAGCTTGTCGGTGTCGAAATAGTGGGGAAAGGGCTCGCCCCAGCCGACCTGTCCAGGGTTATAGCTCTTGGCCGCAGTCGAATCGCTGGCGATGAAGAGCGACGGCAGCTCCGGATTGAGCAAGGCGAGCGCAGCGGCGGCCTTTTCTGCTTCCGGCGGCCCGGCGGCGCGAAGAGAAGCCACCACCAGGGCGGCGCCGGCGAGCAGGAGAAAACGGAGGGAGAAGGGTAGATGCATCAGGGAAGGTGCCTTATCCACAGGCCCCGGAGCGGAGAAGGTCAAGCGATTGTGCGCCCGCGCTTGCGGTGGCGCACCTCACTTTGGCTGGCGAAGTGTAAGGTTGGGGTGTACCTTATGGGTTGTAAATTCAGAACCGGAGGCGCTTATGAAATGGATCGATGCGTTTGCCCATAACCCTGCTCTGGCCCCGGCTCGCCGCCGCGCAGCATGGGGCACTGCCTTGCTAGGGCTCGCTTGTGTGGCCGCGTGGGCCTGGTGGCATCCCTTCCGCCCGGCCTCGGAGCTGTTGCACGTTTCCTACCAAGCCTCGCGCCCCTATTTCGAAGGCGTCGGCACGGCTTTTATGGAGGGGGCCGACGATTGGACGGTGCGCAGCACGTATGCTGGCTCGATGTCGCAAACCGCAGGCGTCGCGCGCGGGCTCGTGGCCGATACGCTTTGTGTGGCGACCCCGGCCGAGCTGGATCATCTTGCCCGCACGACCCACCTGGTCGCCGAAGACTGGCGAGAGGCATTTCCACATCAGGCCTCGCCCTTTACCTCCACCGTCGTGTTGCTCGTGCGCGCGGGTAACCCCAGGGGAATTCACGATTGGGCCGACCTGGAGCGGGCCGACGTGGCGCTGCAGGTGACGAGCCCGAGGGTCAGCGGTGCGGGGTGCTACGCCTACCTTGCCTTGCTTACTCATGCGCTGGAGCAAAGCGGAGGAGATGGGGTGGTGGCTCGGCAGTGGGTGGCAGATCGTTACCTGCGGGCGCGTATCCTCGATCTTGGGGCGCAACAGGCCCTCCGCCATTTTGCCCGCGAATCGGCAGCAGACGTCCTCCTGACCTGGGAGAGCGAAGCACGCCGGGCGGTCGAAACGCTGGACGGGTTCGAGATCGTTTACCCGGCGGCCAGCATCCGGGCCGAGCCGGTGGTGGCGATCCTGGGGCCGCAGGCGGAGCGGCGGGGCACGCTGGCGGGCGCACAGGCCTACCTGGCGTTCCTTTTCTCCGAGCAAGGGCAGGCGCTGGCGGCCCGGGAAGGCTTTCGCCCTCGTTCTTCCGAGGCGGCGCAAATGGCACAGCCCGCCTTCCCGATGCTGGAGCAGCGGAGCGTTGATGAGTCGCTCGGCGGGTGGGAAGCGGTTTGGGCCGATCACCTCGGCCCGTCGGGCTCCTATGCGCACATCGAGCGCTTGTTAAGGGCGCGCGCCGGAGGATCGGAATGAAATACTTGCTTCCGTAGGGCTCTCGTATTCCCTTGGCGCATGACGTGGGAGATACCGTTCATGCTCATGCTGTTGGTGGCGATTCTCGTCTCCTTTGCATTGGAGAAGATACCTGCCGAGCTAACGGCCATGACGGCGTTTGCCCTGCTGCTCGTGCTCGGTCTCCTGCCGATGGACAAGGCGATGGCAGTCTTCTCCAATTCCGGGCCTATCACGGTAGCCGCCATGTTCATCCTCAGCGCCGGTCTGGAGAAGTGTGGTGCCATCGACTATGTGGCCGCCGCGCTCAACCGCCTGCCACCGCTCAAGCTCTACATGGTGCTGCCGGTCATGATCGTGGGCGTGGCGGCGATCTCGGCCTTTATCAACAATACGCCGGTCGTCGTCGTGTTCCTGCCGGTGGCATTCAGCCTGGCGCAACGCTTGCAAGTGCCGGCTTCCAAGCTCCTCATCCCGCTCTCCTACGCCTCGATCTTCGGCGGCTCGTGCACCCTGATCGGCACCAGCACGAATATCATCGTCAGCTCGATGGCGCGCGACGCCGGGCATGAGCCCATCGGCATGTTCGAGTTGGCTACCGTGGGCCTGCCGCTACTGGTGGCGGGGACGCTCTACCTGACTTTGCTCGGCCCCAAGATCCTGCCCACGCGCGAGACTATTTCCTCGATCCTGACCGAAGAGGAGCGCCGCGAATACATGCTTGAAGCCTACGTAAAGGCAGATTCCAGCCTGGTGGGCAAAACGTTGCCTCAAACGTCGCTCGGAAAGGTAGAGAACCTCCGCATCCTCGAAATCCTGCGCCACGGCGTGCGACTGCGCCACGGGACGGGCGAGATGGTCTTTCAGGCGGGCGACCGCTTGCTGCTGGCCATGTCTCCCCGGGCGGTTTCGAAGGCCCAGCAGGCTGAAGGGCTGGACTTGCGCGACACCTTGGGCGACGGTCTGGAGCAGATCAGCCTTTCGCAAGGGGTGATGGTCGAAGCCGTCATCGGGCCGGACTCGGAGCTGATCGGCCAGACGCTCTCGCATCTCAACTTTCGCCAGCGCTACCGCCTCGCCCCGATGGCCGTGCACCGCCGCGGCAAAAACCTGCACCGAGAGTTCGACAAAGTGGCACTGGATCGCGGCGACATCCTCCTGCTGCTCGGCACCACCGAAGCCATCGACAACGCGCGCGGCAGCGAAGACCTCCTCATCCTCGATCGCCCGCCGGTGATCCTGGGTGCGCGTCGGCGCAAGCTGCCCTTCATCCTTGCCGTGATCGCCTGCGTGATCGGCTCGGCCAGCATCGGGCTCATGCCCATTGCCGGGGCTGCGATGGTCGGCTGCGTCGTGCTGCTGCTGGCCAAGTGCCTGACAATGAAGGAGGCTTATGAGGCCATCCAGTGGCCTATCCTCTTCATCATCTTTGCCATGCTCGGGGTGGGCGCGGCGATGGAAGCCACCGGCACTTCCGCCTGGCTGGCCGACCACCTGGTGGCGGGCGTGGGGGCCTTTGTCCCCGAAGCGTGGCAGCCCTTTGCCTTGCTGGCGGGGATCTACCTGCTGACCACCATCCTGACCGAGATCCTTTCGAATAATGCCGCCGCCGTGCTGCTGACCGCCATCGCGCTGGGGCTGGCTCACTCGATGCAGCTCGACCCACGGCCCTTTCTCATCGCGATCGCGATTGCCGCCTCGGCCAGCTTTGCCACCCCCATCGGCTACCAGACCAATACCTACGTCTACGGGGTGGGGGGCTACCGCTTCTCCGATTTTGCGAAGATCGGTATCCCGCTGAATCTGCTGGCCTTTGTCATTGCCATGGCGGTGATTCCGATGGTCTGGAGCTTCTAGGGCGTGGTCAAAAATGACCAATCCAGATGCGATGCTGTCTAAAATTGACCAGATTCACCAGCCCATGTGCACCGGCCAATTTCCATCCGGCAGCGTGGGGCAGCCCGCTACGGGGAAAAGGTAATAGTAAGTTACCACCTCGTGACGGTCGAACGGAGCCTGTAGCTGGATCGGTTCGCGGGCATACAGGCCCTCATCGAGCCCCTCCAGCTCATCCAGCGCGGGCAAGGTTGCGGCATCGACCGCCCACAGCTCTCCTTGGACGCCTTCTTGATCGCTGCGGTCTGCGACCAGACCGGGGTAATCGGCTACGACATACAGTCGATAGCCCGGCTCGGTGCGCGCCTCGCCCAGCAGCTTTTGACCCTTGAGGTAGTGGTGATTCGTCCCGCCAGTCTTGAGGGTGCCGTAGACGAAAACCAGGGTAGGGCGCGCGCTCTCGCTCATGCCGTCACTTCGATCACCATCGCCGTGGTGTTGTCGCGCCCGGAGGCCTGGACCGCCTCGTCGACCAGCAATCGGGCGACTTCCGGCACATGCTGGGTGCGGATCGCGTCCTCGATCCGGTGGTCCCACAAGCCGTCGATCAGGCCGTCGGAGCAGATCAGGAAACGGTCGCCCGGTTCACAGCCCACCGCGCCGATATGCGGCTCCAGAAACTGGAAATTGCTGCCGAGAGATTGCACGAGCGAGTTCTTCGAGGGGTGGTTACGGGCCTCGCGCTCATTGATCTTGCCTTGGCGGCGCAACCAGCCCGGCCGCGTATGGTCGTGCGTCAACTGCTTGAGCCCGCCCCCCGCCGGCAAGTAGTAGATACGGCTGTCGCCCACATGGCCAAAGTAGAGCCAGCCCGGCGTAAACCAGGCCAGGCTGAGGGTCGCGCCCATGCCTTGGCACTCTTCGTAGGAATTGCCGATGTAGGTGATAGCCTTGTGGATACGCGTAAAAAGCTCTTCCAGCACATCGCTGAAGCCTGCGCCGATGCCCACCGCGCCGCTGCGGAAGCTGCGCGGCAGCAACTGGGTCGTTTTTTCGATCGTAATCTTGCTCGCAAACTCGCCCGCAGCCTTTCCGCCCATGCCGTCACTCACGGCAAAGACAAAGTCGCAGTCGGCCAGCGAAGCGGAGCCGATCTTGCCGAGGTAATTGATCTCGTGGCCGTCGAAACGCAGCCCCAGGAAGGCGTCCTCGTTGTTCTTGCGAAAGCGGCCCACATCGGTGTGGCCCGACCAGTGGACGGTCAGGGGTGGGGTGGGGGCGGAATCGATCTCAGGCATGGGTTTCAGGCGGAGTCTCGGGGTCTTCTTCGGGCTTCAGCGAGATGGAGGGATTCTCCAGAATGGTGGCGAATTCGAAATCGATCAGGCAGAAGCGGCCGTCGGTATTGCGATAAGTAACGTTGCGAACGAAGGGATCCTCGTGGCGCACGCCGAAGGTTTCCAGCTCTTCGAACAACTCCGCCAGCTTGGTTGAGCTCAGGTGGTCGACCCGCATGCCGCAGTTGGTGGTGACGATGCGCAGGTGCTCGGCATCATGCTCCAGGAGTCTGGGCACAAATGTACAGCCCTTCTCCTCCAGATAGCGCAAAACGGCTACTTCGGTGTCGAAACGCTCCCGGGCGCGGGCCCCTCGGTATTGTTTGTGGACGCGGCCATCGAAGCCGATGTGCACCGTGGAGCGGCGGGTGTCCTTGATCTCGTTCATGGTTAAGAGCTTTATCCTGCAACGATTTAAGCGTCTAGGGCTAAAACGCGCGAAAAGAAGGGTGAGAATTGTTTGAAAATGGCACAGTTCGTGGTGCTGCTGGGACAGGTAAGGTGCTCGCTTGACGCACCGCAAAACCCAACATATGCATCAGTTTTCGGTTGTCGAGGGCGGCTTCACCGCCAACGGTAGCCTTAAACTTATCTGTTACTCGCTTTTGTATTATGGCCAAACTGAAACTGGAATACATCTGGCTCGACGGTTACACGCCGGTCGCCGGCCTGCGCAGCAAGACCAAGATTGTCGACGGCGACGCCTCGAGCTTCTCCCTCGAAGACTGCCCGATGTGGGGCTTCGACGGCAGCTCGACCCGTCAAGCTGAAGGCAAGAGCTCGGATTGCCTCCTCAAGCCCATCGCGTGCTACCCCGACAGCAGCCGCGTCAATGGCTACCTCGTAATGTGCGAGGTGCTCCTGCCCGACGGCACGCCGCACCCGACGAACACCCGCGCCACCGTGGCCGACGACGACGGCACCTGGTTCGGCTTCGAGCAGGAATACTTCTTCTATCAGGACGAGCGCCCCCTCGGCTTCCCCGAAGGCGGCTACCCGGCTCCCCAAGGCCCCTACTACTGCGGCGTGGGCTATCGCCACATGGGTGACATCGCTCGCTCCATCGTGGAAGAGCACATCGACGCTTGCCTTGATGCCGGCCTGAACTTCGAAGGCATCAACGCCGAAGTGGCGAAGGGCCAATGGGAATTCCAGATCTTCGGCAAGGGCTCCAAGAAGGCCGCCGACGAAATCTGGGTGGGCCGCTACCTGCTGACCCGCATCGCCGAGAAGTACGGCGTCGACGTCGAATGGCACTGCAAGCCCCTCCGTGGCGCTTACAACGATCCGCTCGACTGGAACGGCTCCGGCATGCACTGCAATTTCTCCACCCAGTACATGCGCGAAGTGGGTGGCAAGGAATACTTCGAAAAGCTCATGGCCGCGTTCGCCAAGTATCGCGAAGAGCACGTCGCCGTTTACGGCCCGGACAACCACCTGCGCCTCACCGGTCTCCACGAAACCGCCTCCATCGACCAGTTCTCCTGGGGTGTGGCCGACCGTGGCGCTTCGATCCGCGTGCCGCACAGCTTCGTCAAGAACGGCTACAAGGGCTACCTCGAAGACCGTCGCCCGAACTCCTCCGGCGACCCCTACGCCATCGCCTCCCGCGTTATCCAGACGATCCAGACGGTCCCGACCGCCTAAGCTTCGTCCGAAAAACGATTCTACGAAAACGCCTCGCCTCACCGGTGAGGCGTTTTTTATTTACAGCCAGAAAAGCAAGCACGATAGACAACCTATGAAGCTGGTGCTCACCATAGACGGGAATGATTTTGATACCCTTGAGGGCTTCTTTGATGTGGTGAGTCGCGACGTCATTCCCGGTGTATCCTGGGGGCGTAATCTAAATGCCTTCAACGACATCCTCAGAGGAGGTTTTGGCACGCCAGACGAAGGTTTTGTGCTAAGGTGGGTCAACTCCGCTCGATCAGTGGAGCGCCTGGGGTATCCGGAAACGGTGCGTCAGTTGCAGCAAGGGTTGGAATCGTGCTATCCCCGGAATTTCTCAATCCTCGAGAACGAGCTCGCGATGGCAGAATCAGGCGTTGGTCCGACTATCTTCGATTGGCTCGTGGAGATTATCCATCGTCATGGTGAAGATGGCGATGAAGCAGAAGATGGAGTTGAGTTATTACTGGAATAGATAGCGAAAGGATGAGTGTTTGATAGTTACGTTGCGTAAATCTAATGCTAAAGATAAGATAGGCAGGGCATTAAGACTTGATGGTTTAGCTTATAGATCTCAGGATAAACCCCTATGTCTACAGCTCTCTCCTACCGCGAACGTATCTCTGCACGTAAACAGCGCTTGCAAGCGCCTTCCACCGCCGCTGCGGCTCTCGCTCTTGGCGTGATCGCCAGCAGCGCCCAGGCTGCCGTCTCTTACCACCTGACTCCGGGAGTGACTGACGATGCGATCAATGTCAATCCGTTGACCGATGAGATCACGACCGGTAGCTATTCATCGAGCGATGCTTATCCGATCGCGGTCGCCATCTGCAACACCAACATCTTGCTGATTGCTGCAGGCCAGCAGAGTGGCAGCGTCTACGACAGCTTTCTGAATGACGGCGACACTGTCGACAGCAGCCTGGAGTTCATCACCACTATCAGCTACACCAACCTCGGTAGCGTCGAACTCCTCGAGCCCATTTATCTTGGTTTTCGCTTTGAAAACCAAGGCGCCGGGAGCGACGAGACCTATTACGGCTACCTGGAGCTGCAAGCCACGACCTTTAGCACTCTGGAGCTGATCGGCTATGCGATCGGCGGCAACAACGAGGCCGTGGCGATCGGTGCCGTCGTGCCCGAGCCTTCGACCTACGCGCTGATGCTCGGCACGGTGACGCTCCTGGGCGTGGCTGGCTACCGCCAACGCAAGCGTCGCCTCGCCGCAACGCAGGCCTAAGTGGCCCCCGGCGGCAAAACCAGCCCGGAGAGCCCAACCCTCCGGGCCGCCCAAAAGGCGCTCCAGGCCAAGGACTGGAAGCGTCTCACCCAACTTGTGCCCGTGCTGCAGCGCGAGGGTCGCTGGGAGGCCGCCGAGCACTGCCTGCAGCAAGTCCTCGCCCAGCGGGCCGACTACCTGCCGGCGCAACTCGCTCTGGCCGAGCATTTCCTGCTCGGGGGGCGGGTGGATGAGGCTTATCAGTTGACTCACGCCGCTCTGGCCCTGAAGCCCGAGCATCCGCAGCTCCTGCTGGCCTACGCTCGGGCCTGCGTTGGCTGCGGGGAGGTCGAGGAAGCGCTGGCCGCCTTCGAGCTCGCCGAATCCCAGCCCGGGCCCTGGCAAGCGCAAGCCGGCCTCGGCTTCGCGCTCAACCTCGCCTACCTGCCCGACGTATCGGCGGAAGACCTCCGCCAGTGCGGGGCCGAGTGGGAAGCGCGTTATGCTCCGCCGGTTGCCCGCGCTCGTCCCGCGTCTGCCTCTAGCCGCCTGCGCATCGGCTATTACTCGCCTGACTTCCGGCGGCACTCGCTGGCGTATTTCCTGCCGGCCATCCTCGAAGGGCACGACCGCGAGGCCTTCGAGATCTACCTCTACAGCGACACGCAACTGCCCGACGCAATGACGGAGCGCTACCGGGGCCTCGCCGACCACTGGCGCGACCTGACCCGCTCCAGCGACCGCCAAGCCGTCGCAACCATGCGCCGCGATGGGCTCGACCTGCTGGTCGATACCAGTGGCTTTTTCGGTGGCTGTCGTCCACAACTTTTCGCTCATCGGCCAGCCCCCGTACAGGCACACCTGATCGGCTACAACGGCACGACGGGTCTCAGCTCGCTCGACTACCGCTTTACGGACGCCGTTTGCGAGCCGCCCGGCACCGAGGCCGCCAGCTCGGAAAAGCTTTGTCGACTGGAGCCCGGCTTTCACTGCTTCTGCCCGCCGTTTGAGACGCCGCTACCCGCGCTTGCACCCTCGGTGACAGCGGGGCATGTCACCTTTGGCTGCTTCAACCACCTGACGAAGCTCAACGACGAGGTCATCGCGCTCTGGGCCGAGTTGCTGCAGCGCCAGCCGACCAGCCGCCTGTTGCTCAAGGCCATCAACCTCACCAATGAATCGACTCGCGAGGGCCTCCGTGCCCGCTTTCAGGCGCACGGCGTCGATCCTGCCCGGATTGAGACGCTTCCTGGGACGCCTTCGCAAGGAGACCATTTAGCCGCCTACGCCCGCGTCGACATCGCGCTCGATCCCTTTCCCTGCAACGGCACCACGACTACGCTCGAAGCCCTCTGGATGGGCGTGCCGGTGCTCACGTTGCCGGGTGAGCGCCACAGTGCGCGGGTCAGCGCCAGCCTGCTTCAGCAGATCGGCTTGAGCGAATGTGTCGCCACCGATCGCCCAGATTTCTTCGCCCGCGCTCAAAAACTGGCAGACGATGCCACCACTCGAACCGCCTGGCGCCATGAGCTTCGGCAGCGCATTCAGCGCGCTCCCTTGGGCGACCCTGCTCAATTCGTGCCCCGGCTCGAAGCCGCTTATCACGAGATGCGACGGGCAGCGGTTGAATAACAAATCCGGTTGCCTCACGTGGGAGACGATTTCGACCCAAAGTCGAAAATGGTGGGCGGCGAGGGACTCGAACCCCCGACCTACTGGGTGTAAACCAGACGCTCTAACCAACTGAGCTAGCCGCCCTTCACCAAATAAACGATCAGATTTGAACCGTAGAGGGCAGGCCGTCAAGCCATATTCAAACCTTTGAGACCTTTCAGCTTCCTCCTTGGTCGGGAATCGGCCACTACGCGTTAGTGAGGCGGTTTAGAGGATTGAAGTTTAGAGAATCCCCCCAAATGCTGGGCTTTGATCTAACTCCGCTTGTTGCCAATGCCCCCCCTTTCCCAATCCGGCCGCCGTGCATGGGCCAGTCTCTTTGTGGTCGCTATCCTCCTCGTGCTGGGTATCAGCGCCTGGGCATGGCACTCGCAGCAGCCGCCCGAAGTCCCCTCGTGGGGGCAGGTGGCCTTCGTCAGTGCCGGCCATTCTGGTGAACTGCCGGAGTGGGCGCGTCCCGAAACCTGTGCCGCCTGTCATACCGATGCGCATGACGACTGGCAGCACAGTCACCACTTTTTCGCCAACCGCCCGACCAACTGGGAAGACGATGCGGAAGCCTTTCAGCAGCTTGGTGCGGTCAAGCTCGGCGGCATCACCTACCGGCCCGAGACCTATGGTCGCAAGCTGTGGCTGGTGCCGGAGAATGCCGAATGGGCAGGGGAGGGCTCGCCTGCCGTGGCGGGTGCATTGCCTGCGCTGGGCGTGATCGGTTACAAGCCGCTGTTGCAGTATCTGGTGCCCGGGCCGGGCGGGCGCTGGCAAGCTCACGCGGCGGCCTACGATCCCGAGCGGCAAGAGTGGTTTGACGTGCACGACGGGGCCATGCGCACGGTGGGAGACTGGGGCCACTGGAGCGGGCAGGGCATGAACTGGAACGCCAACTGCGCCTGGTGCCACATGACGGGTTATGACAAAGGCTACGACATTGCTGCCGATGCCTACGAGAGCATCTGGCAGGCGCAGGCGATCTCGTGCGTCCAGTGTCACCCGGGCATGGAGCAGCACGTGACGCTGGCTCGCATCGGCGACCTCAGCGGGCTGAAGCACCTGAGCACGACGCAGCATATGGACAACTGCGCCAGTTGCCACTCGCGTCGCGAAGAGCTGACGCCGAACCGCTTTACCGCCGGCGACCGCTACGAAGACCACTTCCGCCTCGCGCTGGCCGACCAGCCCGAGGTGTATTTTGCCGATGGGCAGGCCCGCGATGAAGATTTCGTCTATGCCTCCTTTCACTACAGCAAGATGGGCCATGCGGGGCTGAGCTGCCTCGATTGTCACCAGCCCCACCACGGCGGCACCCTTCTGCCGGTCGACAACAACGCGCTCTGCCTCAGTTGCCACGGCAGTGGGACCAAGGGCGCGACCATCATCACCGAGCGCGAGCACACGCACCACGCCAGCGGCAGCACGGGCAACCTCTGCATCAATTGCCACATGCCGCAGCGCACCTACATGGCCCGCGATCCGCGTCGCGACCACGGCTTTACCAGCCCAGACCCGACCTTAACGCGCGAACTTGGGATCCCCAACGCCTGCTCTTCCTGCCATACCGATGAGTCGCTGGAATGGGCCGAGCAATGGGCCGACACCTGGTATGGCACCACCCGCCGCCTGCATGAGCGCGCCCGCGCCCATGCCATCGCGACGGCAGAGCAGGGCGACCCGCAGGCGGTGCCGCAACTGCAGGCGTTGATCGAGGCGGAAGAAAATCCATACTGGCGCGCAACCTATCTGGGTTGGCTGGCACAGTTTGGCCCCGCAGCGAAGACCTTCGAACTGGCCCGCACGGCCAAGACCGCCCAGTTGCCGCTTGAGCGCACGAAGGCCATCGAGGCCTTGGCGACCAGCCCGCGCACCCTGCCCGAGATCGCACCGCTGCTGCATGACCCGACCCGTCTCGTGCGCCTGACGGCAGCGCAGGCTTGGTTGGGCGCAGGCCAAGCCCTGCCAGCAGCCAACCAGCCCGAATACGAGGCCTACCTGCGGACGAATGCCGACCGGCCGGTGGGGCTCTTCCGCTGGGCGCAGTGGCTGCAAGCTCAAGGGAGCGAGCCAGCGGAGGTGGTGCCGCTCTACGAACGCGCGGCCAAGCTCGACAATTATTCGCCCCGGGTAGCCTACAACGTGGCGGTGGCGCTCGACGGGCTTGGCCGGCCGCCTCAGGCCCGCGCGATTCTGGAGCGTTCCCGCTCACTTTACCCGCGCGACGGCTTACCCAGCTACGGCCTTGGCCTGCTCGTGGCGGCGGGAGAACGCCCGCAGGAGGCGATCCGCTACTTTGCCGAGGCTGTCGAATCGGCGGGCGATCAGGCTCCTTCGCGCTGGTATTACAACCTCGTGGTCGCCTGCATGCAGCAAGAGCAGCCCGAGGCCGCCCGCGAATGGCTGGCCAAGGCCCGCGCGCTGCACCCCCACGCCCCGGAGCTCCAACAGCTCGAAGCCTACCTCGCGCAGTAGCGGCAGGGCGAGGCGGGCTCAGCCCCCATCATCCAAAAATGCAAAGGGCAATAGGCTCGACAAACGACCGGTTTCGCGGCAAGTCTCCTACTTCTTATGAAAGTCTACGTGAATGGACAGTTTGTTGATCAAGCGGAAGCGAAGATCTCGGTCTTCGACCACGGATTGCTCTACGGTGATGGAGTATTCGAGGGGATTCGCCTGTACGACGGCTGTGTATTCCGTCTGGACGAGCACCTGGAGCGGCTCGAAAAGTCGGCCAAGGCGATCATGCTCGATCTGCCGTGGAGCCGTCAGGAGTTGGCCGACATCGTGTGCGAATCCTGCCGCCAAAACGGGCTGAAGAACGGATATATCCGGTTCATCATCACCCGCGGCGTCGGCACGCTTGGCCTCAGCCCCAAGAGCTGCACCGAGCCCGGCATCATCTGTATCGCCGATACGATCTCGCTCTACCCGGAAGAGTTCTACACCAAGGGCCTCAAGATCATTACCGCGCCGACCCGCCGCATGAACCCGGCGGCGCTCGCGCCCATGATCAAGAGCCTCAACTACCTCAACAACATCCTGGCCAAGATCGAAGCCCAGAACGGTGGCTGCCTCGAAGCCCTGATGTTGAACGACGAGGGCTACGTGGCCGAGTGCACGGGCGACAACGTCTTCATCCGCCACCACGACACATGGTTGACCCCCGCCTACTACGCCGGCGCGCTCAAGGGCGTGACGCGTGGCGCGGTGATCGACCTCATGCGCGAGGCCGGGATCAAGGTTGTCGAGACCAACATCACCCGCTACGAAGTGTGGACGGCCGACGAGATGTTCCTGACCGGTACCGCCGCAGAAGTCATTCCGGTGGTGGAAGTCGATGGCCGCACGATTGGCGACGGCTCTGTCGGCCAGCGCACGCTCGACCTGCTGCAGTCTTTCCACCGCATCGTGCGCGAAGACGGCACCCGCATCTAGTCGAAGCGCTTTCATGGTTTGAATTGCCGCCACCTTCTTCCAGAGGGTGGCTTTTTTGTCGGCAGAAAGGGCAAGCTCTCTTGCGCGAATCCGTTTGACAAAAATTCTGCTGGTGACGTTCATTCGTGCGCCTTCGCGAAATACATGTTGGGCTTCTGGCAACGAGTATTTGCCCTGATGGGCGTCGGATGCGTGCTCGGTCTCACGGGCTTGCCGCTGGCGTGTATCCAGGTGTGGGGCTGGGGCACGATGTTTGCCCGCTACGCCGAGTTTATGCCCACAGAGGAAGCGCTGGAGTTCACCTTCAGCGGCCAGGAGCTTTGCGGCTATTGCTCGATGGTGCAGGATGCGCAGGACGAAGGGCTGACGGATGTCGCCTTCCAGTTGCTGCACGATCTGCGCCTCCTCCTGCCGGAGTTGAATGCGACGGAGCTGATCGCGCGCGCGCCGGTGTCGACCCTGTCCATCATCGAGTCGACCCTCCCGGAAGAGCCGGAGAAGCAATCGCTCCACCCGCCCCCACGAGGCGGTTTGCTGGTCTGATCGGCCCTGTGCCGAACCACACCCCGGTCCCGTTTGAGACCGGGACATCCTGCGGTGCCTGAACTTGATGGCACCGCCCGACACCGCAGCTTTTGCGGTGGCAGATCCAGCATTCCAACTGGTCCGTCCCTATGCCTGCCGTCTTTGGCCGCAGGGTATCTACGACGGGCTACACCTCGTATCATGTATTCTTTTGTCAGCTACTTTTCTACGCGATCCCTTTACACGGTCGCACTCGTTTCATCATTGGCCGCAACCGCGTCTTTGAGCGGGCAGGGCACCTCTTCCGCGACCTCCGAAGAAGTTTACGACCTGCAGGAGTTCGCCGTGACCGCCAGTGCGGCCCAGAACTCGACTCTGGTGCTGGAAGGCCGTCCCGAGACGGGTTCGCGCCTCGGCCTGAGTAATTGGGAGCTACCGGCCTCGGTCTCCGTTATCTCGCAAGACCTGATGCAGCAGCGCGGGCTACGGACTGCCGTGGAGGCGGTCGAGGCCGCCGTGGGCATGACCGGCGGCACCTACTACGGGTCAATCCCCAGCTACACGACGCGCGGCTTCAGCGGTAATTCCGTCACTGTGATGCGCGACGGCATCCGGCAAAACACGGCCTCGCAATCGTCCCGCACGATCGACTCGTTTCTGCTCGGTGGCGTCGAGATCCTGAAAGGCCCCGCCGGTCTGATGTTTGGCGAAGGCGCCATCGGCGGTGCCGTCAACTACCTCTCGCGCGAGCCCCTTGCCGCCGCAGCTGGAGAGCTGCAGGCAAGCGTCGGCTCCTGGGATACCTACCGGCTCGGCGTGGGCTGGGGCGGCCCGTTGTCGCTCGGCGGCGAGCAACCGCTGACCACGTGGCTGGGCTACAGCCATCAGGAGACCGCCGGTTATGTCGACCGCAGCCGCGAACGCTACGATGCGGGCGCGCTGGCCCTCGGCTGGCAGGTGTCGGACCGCTTCCGGCTTACCCTGCAGGCCAACTACCTCGAAGACTGGAACCAGAGCTACTACGGCACTCCTGTAATCTACGACGCCGTGCTCGACACGACCGACCCGGATGCGGTGGCCGAAGTGCGCGCCTTTAACAGCAGCACCGACCGCATGATCAACCCGCGTATCGACGAGCGGGCGCGGCGCACCAACTACAACATCTTCGACAACTACGCCGCCTCGCGAAACGCCTTTGTGCGTCTTCGGGCCGAGTGGGAGCTGACGCCCGAAGTGGCGCTGCGCAACGAAACCTACGTGGCCACGCAGGAGCTGCGCTGGCGCAACCTCGAAACCAACGTCTGGAACCCCGTGACGGAACTGGTCGACCGCCGCTCGTTCCTCCACATCTATCGCGACGACGTGCTCGTCGGCGACCGGCTGGACGTCACCACGCAAAATGACCTCTTCGGGCGCAGCAACCGCCTGCTGGTCGGCCTCTCCTATGAGCACAACGACATGGGCCGCGGCGGCACGCCCGACGGCTATCCCACCACGCTCGACAGCGTGTCGCTACTTGATCCGGTGCTGGCCGACGGCCCGGGGGACCGCGAGCGCTTCCAGAAAACTTCGGACGTGTTGGTCGAGACGACCGCCGTCTACCTGGAGGACGCCTTCGAGCTGACCGACACCATCACTCTCGTGGGTGGCCTGCGTTACGACTGGATCGAGCTGGAGCGCGAAACGCTCAACTCCACGACACCTGTCTACGAAAAGACTTACCGCCCAGTCACTGGGCGAGGCGGAGTGGTTTGGAAAGTCGGTTCTCACGTCAATCTCTACGGCAGCTACAGTCGCGCGGCCGAGCCGGTCACCCAACTGGTCAGCTTCACCTCCGCGCGCGATACCTTCTCGCTGCAAAAGGGGCGACAGTACGAGGTGGGTGCCAAAGGGACGTTTTTTGATGAACGCTTGGGCCTCACGCTGGCGCTGTTCGACATCGAGAAAAACGACCTGCTGCGCTCGACCATCGACCCAGATACGGGCGAGCGCCTGAGTCAGCAGATCGGTGCCCAGAACGCACGCGGGGTGGAGCTGGCTGCCGCATTTACTCCTGCCGAAGCCTGGCAGCTGGAGCTGAATCTGGCCTACACCGACGCCTGGTATGGCGATTATGCGGAAAACCTCGGCAGCGGCATTATTGACCGCACCGACCAGACGCCGAGCAACATCCCCGAGTGGGTCGGCTCCATTTCCATTCGCCATCAGTTGACGGAGGCCCTGACGCTGCAAGGCGGCTTGCGCTACGTCGGCGAACGTTTCGCCAATACCAACAACTCTGTGGTGGCCGAGGAATACGTGCTCTGCGATCTGGCGGTGAGCTACCGCTGGCGGCAGGCCACCTTTACCCTGCGCGGGCGTAACCTGCTCGACGAGACCTATGAGCCCGTGGCCGGTACCACCATGCGCCGTCTCGGCGACCCACGCTCGGTCGAATTCGCCACTCAACTTCGCTTCTAGCCCACTTCCCGATGACTTCATCACGATTCACCGCAGGCTTGCTTGGCCTGTGTCTGCTTTGTTGGTTGGGTGCTGCCTCCGCCGCTGGCCCAGGCTCCGACAGTGCTCAGCCCAGCCTTTACCGAGACGCTGCCGGCACCCTGCACCTCACCTGGAGCGGGGCCGGCGAGGGGGAAGCGGAACGGGCCATCTGGCACGCTACGCTCACCCCCGAAGCCCCCACCTGGTCGGCTCCGCAAGCGGTGGTTTCGACCCCGTTGCTGCTGGAAAACTGGGCCGATTTTGCCACCACCGCCGTGGGGACCGATGGCACCCTTTGGGCGCAGTGGTACCAACGACGGGCAGGGGGGCGCGGCTACGACGGCTGGTTTGCGCGTTCGACCAATGATGGGGCGAGCTGGTCGACGCCTGTTCCACTCGGTCACGAATTCGTCTCGCTCGCGCCGCTGGAAGGCGGGCGAATGATGGCGGTGTGGCTCGAAAAAGCCCCTCCCGCTGCAGATCAAGCGACTTACGCCCCCTCCATGCAGTTGTCGGCCCGATTGCTCGGCCCCGAGGGCCAGACGCTGCAAGACTGGGTGGTCGATCCCGACGTCTGCACCTGTTGCCAGACAACTCTGGCCGCCTTGACCGGTGGACGCCTGCTGGTCGCCTATCGCGGGCATACGCCGGAGGAAATCCGCGACAACCACGTCGCGGTATTCGAAAACGGCGATTGGCAGCGGCCCCAGGTGTTGCACGCCGACGGCTGGATGATCCCCGGGTGTCCCGTCAATGGCCCCGCCGCCGATGGCATGGGCGAACGCGCTGCCGTGGCGTGGTTTACCGCCGCTTGGGGCAAGGCCCGCGTGCAGGTGGCATTTTCAGGGGATGGCGGGGATAGCTTCGGCGCTCCGATCCCGGTCGATCTGGGCCAGCCGATAGGCCGGGTCGACCTCGTCAGCCTGCCCGACGGCTCGGCCATCGTCTCCTGGCTGGAGGTCGGCGCCGAAAGCGGTGGAGCCGATCTCTATGTGCGCCAATTCCGCCCGACCGGCCCGGTGGGGTCTCCGCTGCGGCTGGCCGCGCTGTCGTCGTCCCGTGCCAGCGGGTTTCCGCGCATGGCCGTGCGTAATCCCGAGACCGGCCAGCTTGTGATCAGCTATACGGAGGTCTCTACCGACTCGCCGCCGCAGGTCGTCACGCGAGCATTCACGACTGATGATCTGGCTCAGGATCGTCCCATTGAAGTCAGCTCCGCTGCGGTCGAGCCTGCCAGCCCTCCCTGCGCCTGTTCGATGTAGCTCTTACTCGGCTGGGGGCGCGCTCACTGCCGGGGCGTGCCCGAGGCCCTGATCGGTCGCATAAACGGTGCCTGAGCTGGCTTCGATCAGGATCAGGTGAGTTCCCGCCCCGCTGCGCCAGCCTTGGGAGACCTCGACTTGCGAAGGGAACCAGCGCGGCAGCCCTTCCTCCGGGGCCTCTACGTTGCCGGCGGCGACAGTGCGCAGCGTAAACGGGTTAGCCTCCAGCCAGGTCAGCGTTTCCGGCCCGGGCTGCAGCGCGAGAAACCACTGCCATTTCGCGACGCCTTGCTCGTCGGTCCACTCCCGGCGCTCGGCGTGCAGCAGGGCGTCGTTGGGTGCCGGGTGCCGCCAGAACGCCCGCCGAAACACCTGCGCGGGGTCAACCGTCGCGTGGAGCGTCAGGCCATCTGCCGGCGGGGCTGCCTCCGGGCTCTCCTCTATGGGAGCCGGGCCGGGGCGCGCCTGCCAAAGGAGCAACGCACCCAGAAGGCCGGCAGCCACCAGCAAGGCAGCGAGGATGAAGCGTGGACGAGCCATGAGAGGCGGGGCGGTTTAATTACCCGAGTGCGAGTAGCTGCGGATGAAGAGCTTCACGTCGTCCACCGAGCGCACGAAGTTGTCGAGCGCGCGCTGTTCGTCGTTGAGCAACGTGTAGGCGGGGATGACGAGCTTCCAACGGCTATTCCACACACTGCGGCCCACGAGGCGGCGGTTGGTGAACTCCGCCGGGATCGAGCTGTAGAAGTAGGCCGGGTCGTCGACCGCGCGGAAAGCCTGATGCTTGCGGCGGATCCAGAGCTGCTCGTTGAGGCTGCCCTCCGGCGTGAAGAACTGGATCGAGGAGAAGTCGCTCGCGCCGAGGTTCTTCGGCAACGGCAGCGCCTGATCCTTCACGGCCCAGCTACGGATCTGGTTGGTGTCGCCCAAGGGGGGCGCCCGCATCGAGTCGATACCGGCCGGGATCAGGTAGGCATACGGCGTGGCCGAGAGCGCCAGCGGATCGGAGCTGACCGGGCTGCCCGCATTGGGCGTACCGATCGCAAACGGGTCCATCCCGATGTAGCCGTCGAAGACCAGGCCGACCGAATGGATCTTGGTGGCAAAGCTGGACTGCGAGAAAGCGTGGTCGCCCGCCGCGAGCGGCCAGCCGAAGAAGTTCAGCCCCGGCTCGATGGTGGTGGCAAACTCGATCACGATTCCCGGCACCGCGCGCCCGTCGGAGCGGCGCAGGTTCGAGCAATACATCGCCACATCCGGGTCATTGAGGACGTTGCTCATGATGTGCTGCTCCAGCACCTGTTGCCACAGCAGATCGTCGTCCGCCGTCGCCTGGTCGGCACGGATGCGGAAGAGCTCCTGCCGCAGAGAGAAGAGGGTGCCGCCCATGTCGGGGTTGTTGATGCCGAGGCGCCCCTTGGCCACGGCCCAGTCGTCGCGCAGCGAGGCCAGGATCGAAGCCAGGCCGGCGTCGCCCTCGCCACTGGCGATCGGGCTGTCCTCATGCCACGCACCCACGGAGTAGGTCTGGATGACCTGATCGAGGAACGCGCGGCCCTCCGGCGTGCCCAGCAGCCCCGTCTCGTAATCGTAGGCCGT
The DNA here is from genome assembly GCA_030673845.1 of Verrucomicrobiota bacterium JB022. Lineage (NCBI taxonomy): Bacteria > Pseudomonadati > Verrucomicrobiota > Verrucomicrobiota bacterium JB022. The sequence continues at coordinate 184,736 of JAUTCQ010000012.1, read as the reverse complement.
CACGGCGGTGTAGGTGTAGAGCTGGGCGAGGTTGAAGAGCGACTTGTATTGGGCCAGCTCCTCGTTGCGCAGCTCACGGAACACGAGGTCGCGCGTGCGGTAGCCCTGGATGACGGAGGCGGCGCGCTGGCGGAAGGTCTCGCGCTCGGAGAGGATGTGGTCGGCATCGGCGTAGAGACGGGCCACGCGCTCGTTGGCGCGCTGCAGCTCAGTCAGCCGCTGCGTGACATCGTAGGCGGTGGCCAGCAACTCGTCGTAGAGGCGCTCGAACTCGACCACGTGCTGTTTGGTGACGGTGTCGAAGTTGTAGTCGTCGATGTATTCCTGCGCCTGGCCTTCGAGATCGGCTGCCTCGGCTTCGAGTAGGGCCGCTTTCGTCTCGGCGGCGAGGCCCAGCAGCTCCTGGGCGAAGGCCGCACCATCTCCTGAGAGCAGGGCCAGCATACGGCCGACCGACGTCACGTCGTTCGAGAGACCGACGGAGGTGGGCGCGGCTTCGGCGGAGGCGGCGGCGAGCCCGCGGATATAGTCTGCCGTGAGGGCAAAGGCGGCGGCCGAGGTGGTCAGCGCAAAGGAAGCCTTGGTCGCGGCGGCAGCTTCGTCGAGCAGCGCGTTGGCCTCGTCGTTGGCCTCGCCAAAGGCGGTGATGAACTCGGAGAAGAGCTGGTAGTCGCGGTCGAAGCGGCGATTGAGCATATCGAAGCGGTTGGACGCCTCGCGCAGGCTGACGGTCGCCTGATACGCATCGAGCAAAGCCTTCTGGATGTCGCCACTCTGGCTGCGGCTGCCCATGCTGGTCGTCACCGTATCGGAGAACTGGCCGAGCGTGTAGGGCGAGAGCCGGTAGGTGCGCGTGGTATACTCCACCGGGTCGCGCAGGCGGTTGTAGGCATTGTCGACCGACCATTCGGTGAACGGATCGTGGTTGACGGGCTCGCGGAACTCGACCGTCACATCCGTGCTCACGTCGACGAGGCTCGAAGGCCGGTCGATGAAGTAGGAGTGGTAGAGGTCGGGCCCCGTGTAGCCCTGCGCGTAGAGCTTACCCGGGCCGATATCGCCGGCATACGGGGTGCCGAAGAGGCTGATGAGCTGATACTCGTAGGCGTCTTCCTGCCGCTGCACGGCTGCGTTGTATTCGTCGAGGTTAAAGGACTGGCGGCGCAGCATGTGGTTCATGCGCGCAGCCTGGTCGAACGAATTCTTCGCGTTCAGGGCGGCCTGCACGGCCCGGTCGTAAATCTGCTCGAAGTGAGACTTCCCGGCGTCGAGCTGGCTGGTCGAGAGGTCGAAGGCCATGGCATCGCTGGCAAGTCCGAGCGGGTTCATGTGCGCCTGCTCGCCAAACGAGAGGTTCAGGATCTGGTTGGCGCTCGTCACCAGCTCGTTCAGCTCCGGCACGGTCGTGCGGTCGATCTTCTGGATCCCCTCGTTCCGGTCGTCGATGTCGGGCAGCATGGCGTTGGCGCTCACCCAGTTGAAGTAGGCCCCCTGGTAAGAGCGCGAGACCCATTCGTCGGTGCCCCAGTTGCGGGTGCGGTTGGTCGAGCTGTTGTAGCGGCCATCGCGCATCTGGTCCCAGCCGGCCTCTTCGCCGGAGGCATGGTTTTGGCGGGCGGTGAAGTCGATGATCGATACCCCGGTGCGGGCCAGCGCGGCGGCGGCCGCGGCAAACTTGCGCTCGTCCTGATAATCCACCTGCACGGTCTGGCCGAGCACGGAGACCCCCTCGGTGTTCGGGTTCCAGGTAAACACGTCGGAAGTCAGCAGCTTGTAATAGCCCTTGAGCGCCGTCAGGTAATGGCCGTAGGCATCGCCGTGGCCCTGCGGGAAGAGATACTGCGCGTCGGAAGCATCCACCACGCCGTCTTCAAACGGGCCGCCGACCGTCTCACGAATATCGTAGTTGATCGCGTAGAACGGTTCCCCGGAGTTGATTCCGTTGGTGTAGTTCCAGTAGAGGCGGTTGTAAGCCGGGTTGGTGCGGGTGCCCGGGCTCACGAAGTCGTCGCGCCCCCGCAGCAGCGTCAGCGTTTCCTCCATCAGGTCGGCCATCTGCCCTTCAAACGAGTAGCGCGAAGTGGCGACGTCGATGGACGCGCCATTCGAGTCGATCAACAGGGTGGGGTTCTGGGCATCGTCCCAGGCCTCGTTGCCGAGCGTCATATAGAGGTCGTTCAGGTAGCCGGCGACGAGCAATAGGGTATCGTTGACCGAGTCGGTCGTGATGCCCTGTTCGAGGCTCTGCTGCTTCACGCGGTTGAGCACCGTTTCGTAGATCTCGATCAGGCCGAAGTCCTCGATAGAGTCGATGGTCAGGGCCACGTCGCCCTCCCAGCGAGTGCCCGCTTGGGTGAGGATGCTCACGTCGGTGCTGACGGGGTTGTTGTAAAGGTCGGTCTGGCGCTGGTTGAAGGGGTTGATGCCGTCCAGCACGCGCTTGACCCAGCTTTCGACCAGCACGGGCTGCGTCCAGTCGCTCCAGTTGTCGCCCGTCACGAGGCCCGCTTCCTGATTGGCGCGATAACGCATCGTGAAGTAGGTGTCGGAGAAGACGAGCAAGGGATCGCCCAGCAGCGAACCGGCCGAGCCGCCCACGATCACCGTGTTGGTGAGCGGGCCGGGGGCACCGATCCACGGGGATCCCGGCTCCAGCACCAGATCGGTGCGGGTGGGCACGTGCACGCGGAAGTCGACCGTGCTGCTTTGGCCGCCCGGGGCCTGCGAGGAATACAGGGCCACCTCGATCGTGTTCTCGCCGGTGCGGAAGTAGACCGGGTCGATCTTGAACTGGTAGGGCAGGCCGTCGAGCGCCAGCCCACTGCGAGGCGATTGCGGAGACAGATTGCCCGGGATCGGGTAGCCAAACGGGATCTGGTAGGCAATGGCCGCATACCCGTTGACGTAGATCGCAAGGCCGTCGTTGGGGTTCAGGCTCGCGCTGAAAATGATCTCGGTCGGCACGCCGCTCGTAAAGTCGAGGCCCGTCCGGCTGCGCAACATCTGCCCAGGCCCTTGGAGACTCGAATTGTAGGATGCGTTGTTGATCTGGATCGAGCGCGAGAGCGTCACCGGGCTGCCGGAGTAGGCCGTTTCCGGGGGAGAAGCCGTCGGGTTGGCCACGAGGTCCCACTGGTTGGTGGAAGACGTGCCGATCACGCGCTCCTGGCCGTATTCGTAGGTGCCGGGGCTCATGCCTTCGACCGGCATGGCGTAGGCCCATTCAAACTCATAATCGTCCGGCACGGCGGCAAAGTCGCCGCTGTGGCGCAGTGTCGTCTGCTCGTCCAGCGGATTGGAGGCGGAAAGCTTCTTCAGCTCGCCCTGGTAGAGCTGCGGCTCGACCTTGATGACCTGCATCGCCACCGGCTCGCCCTGCGGCGTAAAGGCCTCGCCATCGCCAAAGAGCAGCGTCACGTAACCGGTGCCGTGGCCCAGTGCGGTGAGCGCATAGCTGTCGACGGCCGTGTCGGAGTAGGAAATCTCCGGCAATTCGCGGCTGCCCACGATCGCGGTCCGGCTGCCGTCGACAATGTAGGTGCCGCGTGCGTTCGGGTTTTCGATAAACGTTTCGACGGTGGTCGCCAGCGCGTCGATGGCGGCATCCCACTTCGCCTTGTCGGGGTCCGAAGGGTCGACGAGGATGCGCAACGCTTCCGCGTCGGCCTCACTCAAGGCGTTGAGGTTGACGTAGTCTTCGCCCGCCACTTCGTCCACAAACTCGCCGATCAGCATGATGCCGCCGATGTCGCCCAGGTTGGGGTCGAAGTAGATACGCTGCTGCAGGTGGGGCTGCGCGAGCTGGAAGTAGGTCTTGCCGCTCTGGTTGGTCGTCTTCAACGAAACCGGCAGGGCCGTGAGGCCGACCGACGAGTCATTGATCAGGACGGATTTGCCTCGCGTCGGGTCGTGCAGCGTCACCGCTGGCAGGCCTGTGTTTGCAATCGACTGCTGGTAGAGGACGCGGGCGCTCGACTGGCCACGCACGGCCGGCAGCCCGCGCTTGGGCAGGGCGAGCGTTTCGCCGACGTTCAACACCGGGGGCGCATCGGGCCAACGCGGGAAATACAGGATCGTCTGAGATTCGCCGGTTACCGGGTCACCCGCAAAGGAGCCGTCGGTATTCAACGGACGCAGGAAGGGCAGCACGGTGCCGACGGCCGGTTGCGTGCGGTTCGGGAACACGAAGTCCGACCGCATGGTGTAGTAAAACTTCATCCCCAGAGAGGGCAGCCCACCATCGTGCGGCCCACGATAGACCCAGTTGTAGCCCTTGCGGTCCTTGAAGGTGAAGGGCGTGTATTCGGTGGGGGCGGAGGTATTGCTCGGCGGGTCGGTATAGACGCTGCCGGGCATCACTTCGACATTGCGGACGAAGCCATCCGGGTCGGTCGGCAGCGGGAGCAGCGGCAGCGGCATGGGGGCGCTGAGAATGACGGGCGCAGTGACACCGTAGGCGAAAGGATAGGCCGAAGTCTCGCGCAGCACTTCGTAAACGGCGATGGCCGGGCGCCCGTTCGCCGGGTCGGTGTATTCGAGCAGCATACGCGGCTCGGAGGTGAAGGATACGCCGAGCTGGGTGCCGTCGGTCACGTTGAGGTCGTCGCGCAAGGCATAGCCCCGCCCATTGAGAAGCAGCGCGTGCTCTTCGTTGGGGTTGTAGCCCGGTAGGGTGGGGTCGGGCTGGTTATAGACCCGGCCCGTCGCCATCGCGGTGGAAAGGCTGCCTGTGCCCAGGTTCGAAGCCATCACGATCTGGCGATCCGAAGAGCGTTCGATGCTGAAGCCGTCGATGCCCCAGCCCTCGTTGCTGGCCGCCTCGTTCAAGGTCGAGTGCAGGCCCACCGTGAGGGTGTGCACTGGCTGTTCGGTGGTCGATTGCGCGTCGATGATCACGCGGAACACCTGCGATTCATAGCCCGCAGTGCCCCAGAAGGGCGCATACGTGCCCGGTACCGGCGCGATTGTCCAGTTATAGGTGACACCGCCAAACGAGCTCTGGCCCGATTGGGAGACGAGCTGCTCCGCGTTCCACGTAAACTGGCTGTCGAGCACCTTGTTGTTGTTCAGGAACACCTGGAACTTCTCGTTGTCCCACGTCAGCAGACGGTAGAAGGTGAAGGCGACGCGCACGTTGTTGGCGTCGGCGTCTCCCAGCTCGAAAGTCTTCTGCGTCGTGGGGCTGGAGCTGCTGCCAAACACGCCGAGGAACTGGCCGCCGCCGGCCGCTGCCGGGGCCTGGGCGGTGCTGCCATGGCTCCAACCACTGGTGCCGCCTTCGAAGGTATCGACCGCCAACAGGCTGGAGGGCGCGTAAGAGACGGAGTAGCGGCCTACTTTGGCTGGCACGTAAAAGTCATCGAACTCACCCGAAGGGGCGGGCACGCGCTGGAACCACCAGACGGTCAGCGGGTTGGCATCGCCCGGGAGTGCGTTGACCGGGATGATCGCACCCTTTTCTGCCGCCTCGATGCCTTCCTCGAAGGGGTCGACATAGGCGGTGGGGGAGTAGGCGGTGCCGCTGGCAATATAGCCGGCCACCGAATAGTCGCCCGCTGGCGGCTCGATGCGTTGGCCGACGAGCACGGAGCCCGTCAAGGCCGCCCCGCCATCGCCTTCCTCGAAGCCCTCGCGGTCGTAAGCTTGGGTTAGCAGGCGCACATACCATACGCCACTGTTCTCACCCGTGAACTTGAGCAACACGCGGTTCAGTTGGTCGCCCCCTTGCCCGAGGTCGACGATCAGGCGCTGCGTCACGGTGTCGATCTCGGCCTCATCGCCGCTTGGCGCATCCTGATAGACCAGTGCTGGGATCTTGCCATCTTCAAACTTCAGGCCGGTGCCGTTGTCGGTCGAGCTGCCGCCGGTGTAAACGGTGTAGGAAGCGTAGTCGGTCACGCCATTGGGCCAGAACTGCAGGTATTTGTGCAGATGCTTGGGCCACTCCACGACGAGGCCCGGCACTCCGCCCTCGTCCAGGGGCAGGCCAGCGTCGCGCGGTTCGATCCAGTAAAACACCACACGGTCTTCGATCTCGTTTTCGCGCTCGGCAAAGTAGGCGAGGCTGCCATCCGGGCGGGCATTGGAGCCATAATAGGCCACTTGGTCTGCCGGGTTGGTGCTCGTGATCGGCATGGCGATCAGGCTCGCGTCATCCGGGCTGGGGCGGATCTCGTCGCCCAGGAAAACGGTCAACGTGCTCGGCTGGGCGCGTTGCTCGACATTCACAATGTCGGCCCCGAGGAATGTGTGGGAGCCGTCTTCGCGCTGCTCTCCGAGGTATTCGACCAGCAGGCGGCCCGTCAGGTTGTAGGCACGCAGTTCGCTCCGGCCGGTAGATTTTTCATACCACACCGTGCGCAGGATCACCGTCGCTTCGGCGTTCGGGTCGGCATTCGAGTTGCCGACGATCTCGACTTCTTCCGCCACCGTCTCGGGGAAGACATTGCTGTAGACGGGGTTGACCGTGACGATACGGCCCGGTGGGATGTTGACCGGGGGACCGTCGAAGCTCTTCTCCGTCCAGAACATCGTCCGAACGGGCTTACTCGTGGCGGATGAGACGGTGAAGCGCTCCTTGTAGAAAATGTAGTTGTTGGAACTGTCGGGCAGGGCCGAGCGCCAGGTGATTTCGACGGTACCGGGCGTGTTGGCGAAGACTCGTTGCGCGTGCGGGCTGTAGTAGTAGTCCGCAAAAACGCCTTCGGCCAGGGCCGGGATAGTGGCCGGGTCTCCCGTTTTGTAATCGACCGGGGTGGCGCCGCTCGGGTTGGTCAGGATTTCGCCGGGTGCGACGGGTTCGCTGCGCCAGAAGGTTGCAGGGTCGTCAATCTTCTCTTCGCGCCCCTGGGAATTGAGGATGACGGTGGGGGGCGAGATTTGGTCGCCAAAGGAATAGCGGGGCACGCCGGAGGAAAAAGTCGTGCCGATGCTGGCCGAGCGGAGTTGGATCGTGCCGCCGGTCGGGTAGCCGTTGCCGCTAGAGATCGGGCCGGCGACGCCGCTGGTTTCGACGGCGTTGGCGTATTGGGGCGTGATCGTCGGGCTCCCGGTGGGGGAGGTGTTGGCCCCGACGGGCGGGATGTTGCTGGAGTTGTTGGCCGGGACCCGCTGGCTCAGGCTGTTGTTGACCCCGCCCTCGATCTCGTATTGCGCAAAAACGGAGGGGTGCAGGGCGACAACTGCGGCAAGCAGCGCAGTGACACGCCCCCAAGATCGCCGCCATGTCTTGGGTAAGCTGTGTAAGACGGCCTTCATGGCTTTAGCGCTTGTTGATGAGGTTTTCCAGTGCTTGCAGGCGGGCTTCGAGCTCGGCAATGCGAGCGTCCTTGTCTGCCAGCTGCTCCTGGACGGCGTGCAATTCGTCTTCCAGCGCCGTCACATCGGCATCCGTGCGGGCACTCAGCTCCTGGATGGCCCTGGCCGCGATGGTGCCAAACGAGGTGTAGCCGACGGTGAGGTAGCCGTCCTCCCGAGAGCCGACCAGATCCGGGAAGAGCGGCTGCAGTTCTTGCGCAATCACCCCAAATTCAGGCTTTTCCTCTGGATTGGTATCGTTGATCCAGTGGTAGCGGCGGAACTGCACCTGCAAGAGCCGATCGAGCATCGGCTCGGCATCGACGATGTCCTCCTTCAGTCGAGCGTCGGAGCGCCAGTCGAGGTCGTTATTGCCATCCATGCTAAAGCCGCGCCAACTCCCGTCGTTCAGATTGGTGTTGTAGGCTTCGAGCACGATGATGCCGTTGGAATAATACATCCGGGCGTAGCCGTTGCGCCCGTTGCGCGAGCCAACCGAAGTCAGAGGGCCGCCGACGTTGAGGTGCCCCTCGCTGCTGGAGCCCGTATTGATTGAGACGCGTGCATCGGGATGGAGGGTGAAATAAGGGTTGAAAGAACCGTCGTTGCCCGTCCCCGGTCCGATGCCGAAGTTGCTGGTGTTGGGCTGAAAGCCGAGCGACCAGACATAGTTACCCGAGCGCACGAGGTTGATGTGCTGGGCTGCATTGGCGGGCCGGGTCAAACGGATGACGCCGTTGTAACCGTTGTCGGGGTTGACGCTGGGGTCGTGGGCGTTGATCGCGCCACTGACTTCCAGAGGCGTGATCGGGTTGGTCGTGCCGATGCCGACGTTGCCGTTGCCCTGGATGCGGATACGCTCCGGTGCCCCGCTCCCGGTGCGAAGAGAGATGGCGTTGATGCCGAACATTTCCGTGCCTCCGCCAAAAACGCTGCGGACCCAGTTATTGGTGTCGCCCAGAAACAGATTGGCGGTCGTGCCGCTCGTGCCCCAGTTGGCCGGTGTTGCCAGCATGTCACCCACGACGTGCAGGCGCTGGGTCGGGTTAGTGGTGCCGATGCCCAGGCTGCCACCGCTGAGGCGCATCCACTCGGTGAAAGAGGTCGACGAGCCATAGCCGAAGGCGTGGCGGTCGCCGCTGGAGCCGGCGTAATATTGCAAGGTACTGCCTTGAATGCCAAAACCGTAATGGTTGGTGCCGCTGTTGCCCCAGAGCGAAATCTTGTTGCCCAGCGAGTTGTCGAACGTCAAAGGCACACCCGGATTGCTCTCGCGGATACCGACGTTGCTGTTGCGCCAGATGTTGCCGCCCGATGGAGTCCACACGCCGATGGAGTTCTGGTTGATTTTGGAGGAGTCGATGGACGAGCCTGCGATCAGCGACGTGGTGATCGTGTTGTTTGCGATCTTGCTCGAATTGATCGAACCGGCCGCAATCTGGTTGGTCGTGATCGCGTTGTCGGCGATCATTGCGGTGGTAACGGCGCGGTCGGCCACACCCTCAGCCATCTTGGCGCGCAGCGAGTAGGCACCGGCCACCAACTGCTGGCGGGGCGAAATCTCGGCGTCGACCGTCGAGGCATTGCCGTCGTCGATGGTAATGCCGAGGAAAAGGGCATTGTCGCCCGCGGTGTTCACCACGTCGGCGAGCGTCTTGTAGGGCTGCGTGGCGGGCGCACTGGGGCCCGGTTGACCGGAGACGCCGGTGCCGTTGCCGATCAACACGCTGAATTCACCCGCCGAGATCGTCACCGTCTGCGACTCGGCGTAGACGGGCGTGCCGCCGCTCGCCGCCGTGTAGAGGCGGAAGGTGGTGGAGCGGTTCACCGGCGCGGCGTTGCCGATGGGTTGGCCGTTGGCATCGGTGACGCGGCCCTGGTAGCTCATCAACGACGGGACGTTGGCGACGAGCAGGGACGTACTGCAGAGCAAACCGAACAGGAAAAATGCAGCTTTCATGGGCAGGAAGAAAAGACGGTAGACTAGTTGTCGGGGGTGGTGGGGGGCACGAGGTCGATCTCGGCTATCTCGGAAATACGTTGCATCGCGAAGTTACCACGCGTGCGGATGGTGCGGGCATTGAGGCCGGAGATGGACTCCTCATACGTGCCTCCCAGGATGGTGGTGCCCCAGCCGTTCACGTTGGCACCGTTGGGGGGCGTGGCGGTAAAATGGAAACTGCCGGTGCGGACCACGCGGTAGCTTTCCACGCCCGCATCGAGGGGGATGGAAAACGACGGATCGAGGTTGTCGTGATCCGGGTGGTAAGTGTGGACGAAGGGATTCACCGGGTCGTCGTGCTCCAGAGGGATCTCCCAGTCGAGCGATGCGTCGACCGCCACCGTGCCACTCCCGGTAATCCAGGACACCAGCGGCATTTGTGCGGCTACATAGCGGCGGGGCTGCACGTCGGAAGCTCCACCCGCCAAGACCCGGTCTTCGCTGATGGCGAGGCCGAAGGGGTTGCCCGAAGTTACCAGCTTGCCCGTATAGGCTTGGGAAAGCAGGCGGGCCGTGCCTGCTTCGTCCACATGCAGGAGGAAGACGAGCGGAAAGGGGCGGGAAGTCGTCCAGCCGCTCGGGTCGTTCGTGAGACTCTCCACCTCGTTGACGTTGACCTGCATGATCCAGAGGCCGGCGGTCGTCGCCGCCTGGGCGCTGACGGGCAGGCGCACGTCGGTCAGGTTGCCGGCATCGCGGATACGGAGGATCGAGGCGTGGAAAGCGGCGGAGGAGATGATCGCGCTGCGGTCGACCCCAAATTCGAGATTGGTGCGGCCCGAGCCCGGGATCGTCACCGTAAACGAGCCCTGCAAGGGCGTTTCGGTTACTGCGCCGGTTTCACTGTCGTAGACGCGCCGGGTCAACGCCACACCCCCATTGACCTCCTGTTGGCCGAGCGGAGCGGCTTCGGAGTTTTCGAGGGAAACGGTAATCGTCATGCTGGTGGCGGAGCGGTTTGTCACGCCCACGGTGATCGCCGACAGCGTGCGGCCAAAGGCGAGACCGTTCTCGCTTGGCACCTCGTATTCCAGCGGCGCAGTAAAGTCCGAGACCGAATCCACCTGAAACCAGTAGGCCGTGTCTGGGGTCATGCGCTCCTGCGAGGGCGAGACCTGCAAAGGATTGGAGGCGCTCAACTCACCTCCCACATAGCGGTAAATCTTCGTCGAAGGCGAAAGCACCGTGGTGCTGGCCGATGGAAAGCTGGCGAAGTAGTTACTGAGCGTGGGAGAGTTGGTGCCTGCGGGGAAGCCGAGGAAGTTGGCACCCGAGATCTGCCAGGTGGCGGCGGGCGGTACGACTCGTTGCTTCAGCGTGATGCTGCCAGCGGTCTGCGTACGGACGAGGTAGGCGGAGTTGGCCACCATGCGCGAGAGCAGCTGCTCCGAAGGGTCGTTGCGCTTCCACACCGTCCACTCCTCGCTCTGCGTCGTCGGCTCGGAGGGGGAGGTGGTGAACGTCACCTGATCGGGATTCGGGTTCCAGCGCCAGACCTCCGTCACGTTGGGGTAGCCGTAGAAGAGGTCTTCGACTGTGGTGTAGGAGGTGTCGCCGGCCAGCCAGATGCCGTTCCAGCCCGCCGCGAGATTATAGCTGCGGCTTTGCCACTGGGCATCCGCGCGGGCTGTGAACAGGAGCAGGCCGAGGAGAAATGGGGCGGCAGTTTTCAATGGGCAATCAAACGGTAAAAGGTTCCATCTTCCGCATGGGGCACATAGAGGCTCGTCACCCCGGTGGAGTTCGCCCGCAGGAAGGCGTTTGGGGTTGCCTCGGGATCTTCCTCCGGGTCGGTCGTCAGCAGCGGCACTACCGTCCAGTTCTCCATGTCTCTGGAAGACTGCAGGACGTAGATCCGGCCATAAAAGGCGTAGAAATCGAGCCGCACGCTCTCGGGCAGCACTTCGGCGATATCGAGCCACAGGTAAGATTCGCTGTCGGTCGCATACGTGCCGCTGACATACTCCTGGTAGTTGGAAAGGCCGTCGCGGTCGAAGTCTCCCTTGGCATCCAGCAGGCTCAAGTCCCACCCATCCTCGCCGGCGGGAATGCCCGCATGAAACAGCTGCGCCTCTTCCCACGCATCGGGCAAGCCGTCGCCGTCGGAATCGACGCCCAAGGTCAGGTTCAGCCGGGTGCGCCCCGCCGGGTTGCCGGTTTGGGGCGGCGTCGACATCTCGATCGGGAGGTAGACGATGCCCCCGATGCTGACGGAGAGCGTGTAGGTCGTGCCGATGCCCAGCGCGAGCGAGCTATAGGGCGTGGTGCCGGCGCGTTGCAGGTCGATCCGCAGGCGTACCTGGTAATTGAAGCCCCGGTTGTCGAAATCGAGCAGCGACTGGCGCAGGACTTCCTTGCCGCCCGCAGACAGAATGACGGATGCGCCCTCCGGGTGCAGCAGCGTCCCAAACTCATCTCTTACATCGCCGAAGACGGTGTAGTAGGGGGCAGGGGGAAAGGCAGATACGCAGTGAAAGCTTCCGATTGCCAAGAGAAGACACACACTGCGGAAAGGACGATGGAGTTTACCTAACCATCTCGGAGACAACACCCAACAGACCATGGATCATGGCTGTTATGCGGTTTGGTGATCCCTGTCAAATGCTGAATAATAGGCCCTATTAGTTTTACAAATAAAGCGTGTATAATTTTGTTTTAGGCGTTAGTTTTTACTCTTCCGGCGAGTTAGGGAATGATTCACCGTACCGCTCATACAGCTGGAGCTGCTACACTGGATGCCGGTCCTTGCGTGGCATCTGACGCGCGTTGCCCTTGCCATTCGATTCGGCCGGCGAGGGCAGGGCTCAGACACAAAAAAAGCCGGGGCCCGTTTATCAGGCTCCGGCGTTGAGAAGTGAACCGCTCTCAAATCTAGTTGAGTGTGCGGATCAGGTAAGCGTCCGTATAGGTGCCGCCGCGGGCCTGCACGGAGGGAACATCTTCCACCGGCTCGGCATCGCGGAGTTGTTCACGGCTGAAGTCGAAAACCAGAGAGTCTCCGTCGCGGCTGCTATAGGCCTGCATGGGCAGGGCCACGACGTCGTTCGGGTAATCGGCGGTAAAGACTTCGTCCTCGTCGACAAGGAGATAGACGATCTTGCCTTCCTCCATGTTGATGAGGGCGTCGGTCACTTGCGCAATCTCGGCATCGTCGGAGCTGGAGCGCACTTCCGATTCATTGATCTCGGAGAACAGCACGTGGCTTTGCGCCGTAAACGAGCCGCTGTCCTGCTGCCAGTTACGGTTTTGCGTGCGGTCACGCTCCTCGCTTTGCATGTCGGTGGAGCTCGTGGTCGTGGTGGTGGTGTTCGGAGCCATGGCGACACCGCTGCCATCGAGGTTCATGCCGGAGTTGGAGATGCTGGAGCTGCCAATGGGGCTGCGGTCGCGGTTCACCTGATTGGTGTCGCGGCTGTCGCGGCTTTCCATGCGGTCGCTACGGTCCGTGCCCTGGTTGCTGGCCATGCCAGTGTCTCGCTGGCGATCGCCGGCCTGGCGGCTCTGGTTGGCGCTGTTGGGGCGGTCCGCACGGGCCATCTGGTCCTCGATTTGGGCGCGCGAGCTGGCGTAGGCCGACTGGAGCTGTTGCTGCACATCTTGGCCGATGTCCGCCAGTTCGCCGTCAAAAGTAGGTGTTTCGAGGAATTGCTGCTTGGTGATGTCGAGGGTAAAGCGGTCGCCCTGGCGGTCGATGGCCTGAATCGGCACGAGGCGGTCTTCGCCCGTCATACCCAAGTCAAACCAGGAGCCGGAGGCTACCACTACGTGGCTGATCGAGCCGTCTTGCAGGTTCACGACAAAGTCGGAGATGTCACCGACCTTGCGGCCCTGTGAGTCGAAGAGGTCTTGGCCCATCAATTCGCTGGCCTGGGTCACGCGCATCTTGCCTTTTTCGGAATGGCTGCGGCCCATGTGGTCCTTTTCGGAGCTGCTCTTCCATTGGGAGGAAGACTGGTCGGGGCGGTTGGTGTTCGTCCGCTGGTCGCCCATATTGGAGCGCTGCTGCTGCGTCGGGTTGGGCTGGTTTTGGGAGTCGCTGTTTCGCATCGAGCCCTGGTTGCTGGATTGGGCCATCAAGGAGGGGCCGAAGGCGATCAGGGCGGTAAGAGTCGTAATGGGGATGAGTTTATTCATGGCCCCTCCTATTTTGCACAAGCCATACCAACGGAGTTAACCCGTTGATAGTAACGATCCTGGTGGATGCGCGCCGCAATTTGCATCGGGCTTTGGGCGGCTTCCGTTGCGTTCCCCCTGAAAACTCCGTCCACCCTTTCCCTTGAATCTTGCAGCGAGGAGGAGTAGGAACTTCTGGATGAGTGAAGCCAACCTGGGGGAGCACGTCAGCCGCCGCCGCTACAGTTTGCCGGAGCTTTTCCGTGCGCGCTATAGTGACACTCAGCGCTACCTGATCATCTGGATCATAACGGGGGTCGCCTGCGGCCTCGCCGCAGTGGCGTTTCACCACTCCATCCAGTTCGTCTTCGATGCCGTCGTGCACTTTGGCCGTTACATCGGCGGGGGCAACCCACTTATCCTGGGCGCGGTCCTCATCCTTTCCCCGACTTTGGGCGGCCTGATCAGCGGGCTGATTCTGACTTATCTGGCCCCCCACGGCGCCGGCTCCGGCATTCCGCAGACAAAGGTGCGCTACTATCGCGATTTCGGGATCTTCCGCCTCTCGGAGGTCGCCTGGCGCTTCATCCTCGGCACGATTTCGGTCGGCTCTGGCATGGCGCTGGGGCGCGAAGGGCCCACCGTGCACCTCTGCTCGGCCCTGGCGTCCAACATCGGGCAATTCTTCGGCCTGGCCAAAAAACGCGTGCAGGCCATGGTACCGCTGGGCATGGGCGCAGGCATCGCGGCCGCCTTCAACGCACCGATGGCGGCCCTGTTCTTTGTATTCGAAGAGCTGCTGGGCGATTTTTCGGGCAAGAGCTACTTCGGTATCATTGTGGCGGTGGTCATCGCGTCGGCCGTCCAGCGCCTGATCGCGGGCGAGCACCCGGCCTTCGACCTGCAGTTGGGCGAGCTCAGCACAGCCTACTGGATGATCCTGGCCGCGCCGCTGGGGGTGATGGCGGCCTTTCTGGGCAAGGCCTTTGTGGAAGCGATCCTGCGGACTCGCCAGCGGGTGTCGGAGAGTAAACAGGTCCCCAAGTGGCTGCGCCCGGCGATCGGCGGCCTGATGGTGGGCGTGATCGGCGTCTCGATCATGTTCCTGACGGAGGGCCACCTCGGCATCTTTGGCATCGGCTACAACGATGTAGACGCAATGCTCAACGGGCGGCTCAACATCCTCTTCGTTGCCGTGCTGCTGCTGATCGGCAAGTTTGTCGCCTCCAGCGTCGCCTATGGCTTTGGCGGCAGTGGCGGCCTCTTTGCCCCCACGCTGTTCATCGGCGCGATGCTGGGCGGCATCGTCGGCATCCTCGGCCAATACGTGATCGGTTACGACAACGAGATCGTGGGGGCGATGGCCATGCTCGGCATGGGCGCCTTCTTCGCCGCCGTCGTCCGCTGCCCGATGACGAGTATCGTCATTATCTGGGAGATGACGCGGCAAGACTCGCTCATCCTGCCGCTGATGCTCGGCAACATCATCGCCTGGCTGATTTCGAGCCGCCTGCAGCCGGTGCCGCTCTACGACTCACTGCTCCTGCAAGACAAGATTTCCCTCCGCAAGCTGCCCGACTACCAGGGCGACCAGGATTGGCGCAACCTGCCCGTCAGCACCATCATGACCTTCGAACCGGCGACGGTGCAAGGCAGCCAGACGGTCCAGGAATGCCTCGACGCACTCAAGAAAAGCGGCACCAAGCATCACGGCTACCCGGTGGTCGACATCGATGGCCGCCTCATTGGCATGATCACGCACCACGAGATGTGCGAACGGGTGGCGACCGATGGCCAGGAGCTGTTGACGACCATCATGGCCAAGCGGGAGATCATCTCGGTACGCCCGGAGACCTCCATCCGCGACGTGGCGCAGATCCTCGTGGTGGAAGACGTCATGCAGGCTCCCGTTGTCAGCGCGACCGACCCGCAAAAGATTCTCGGCATCGTGACGCTGCACGACATCGCGCGTCAGCAGAACCAGATCGATCAAAGCCTCGGGCGTTGAGGCCAAACGTGCTAGCTCGCCTTGTTGCCCTTCAGGCGACGGGCGGGCAGGGGCTGCTGTTCCTCTTCGTCTTCGTAGCCCAGGTCGAGGTCGTCCCACTCGCTGCCGCCCACGTCGTCCAAGGGGACGATCCGCGAGCCGTTGCCGGCCTCCTGCGCGGCCAGCATTTCCTCTCGGTGGGCCAGCTCGGTTTCCTTTTCAAAAAGCTCCTGGGCGCGCTGCATCAGGCGTTCTTCGCTCTCCTCGATGTAGGCGAGGCGTTCGGCTAGGGATTCGTCGACCACTGGCGCGGCTGACGCCGGGGCGGCCGGAAGTTGCTCCGCCTGCTCCAGACGATCCTGCAAGGCCTCCAGCACTTGCTGCACGCGCTTGATCTCCGCCTCCCGCTCTTGCAACATCCGCTGCGTCTTCTGGGAGTGGAGCAGCACCTTTTGCAGCTCCGAATCCTTCAGCTCGATCTGTTCGCGCAGCTGGTCGATCAAGGCGTAAGCGCTTTCGAGCTCGAACTTCAGGTCTTCGAGGTCGGAAATGCTTTCCGGCACGATTTCTTCCGCCTGCACGGCCTCGCGAGGCGCTTGGGCCTGGGCTGGGCTATGTTGGCCGTGGTGGATCGCATCGATGGCCTCGGAGAGGTAACGGGCCAGGTGGATGGGGTCGACCGGCTTGGTGATGATCGAAATGCCGGCTGCCTTTTCCAAGCCCTTGAGGCGTTCCCGCTTTGGGGAGTCGACGAGCAGGACGATGGGGGTGCGGGGATGCAGAGCCCGGATGCGCTTGCACAAGGTGATGCCGTTCACCGCCTGATCGTTCACCTCCGCCACTACGATATCGACCGGCTTCTGCTGATAAAAGCCGAGAGCTTCGGCCCCGGACAGAAAATGGAAGCTCTTGATCTGCAGGTCTCGACACAGGCAATGAACGAGCTGGTGGACTTCGCGGTCGCTATCGAAAACCAGGGCGCTGATTGAGATAGAGGGTGACGAGGGCACTGTAGGATCAGGGTTGAGCGGTTGCAGAGCTGAAAAAGGATCGAAAAATGGAGGGATACCTTTAGATCGACGCAATCCGGACCCGCAATAGCCCAAGTTTAGACCTGCAGCGATCAGCCGGCGCGACGCTGGAATGAGAACGATACGCGCAACTACTCGCAACAAAATAACGCGAAGAGCATAGATTCTTTTCACGTTAAGGTGAGTCCATCGAGCCGATTAGCTTGGCTGCTCTAAAACATCCCGGCTTCGCGGAAGCTGTAGTAGCCCAGGCCCCGGGGGTCGACCCCAGGAACGCCCAGCACCACGTGGTCGATGAAAAGCAGATCGAGGATGCGCGCCGAATCGCGCAACGTCCGCGTAATCTGCACATCTGGCAGGCTGGGGGTGGGGTCCCCGCTCGGGTGGTTGTGCGCTACGGCGACAGCGGCGGCATTGGCCCGGATCGCTTCACGAAAGACCTCACGCGGGTGGATGAGCGAGGCATTGGCGATTCCTTGCGTGATCATCCGACACTCGATCAGGCGCATCTTGCTGTCGAGCGATGCCACCCAGACTTTTTCCACCTCCAGCCCCTCGGCCCGGGGCCGCAGGTAACGGTAGATCTCCGGCCCATCCTTGAGAATAGGCTTTTGGTCGGCACTCTGGTGCAGGATCCGGCGCGACATCTCCATCACGGTCAAGAGCTGCAGGGCCTTGATCTTGCCGATGCCGCGCCAGCGCTGGAAATCGTTGAGGCTCCAGCGCAAAAGGCCGGAGAGGGAATTGGCTTCCGTCACGATCTGGGCCGACAGCGACATCACATCCATCTCCTTGCTGCCGCTGCGCAGAATCATGGCCAGCAGCTCCGTATCGCTCAATGCTTCCGGGCCCAGACGCTCCAGGCGCTCTTGCGGTCTCTCTGTTGCCACCATCTCCCGGAGCGTAATCTTGCTAACGCCGTGATCCATAGAAGGATCAACGTGGTAGAAAGAGGAGAGACTGGCAAATCTAATCGAACGATTTACGCCGCTAGCCTAAGCCTTGATCGCTACTTCATTGCGACATGATCCCCCGTTCTCAAATTCGGCGATGTTGGCCAGCGTCGTGTCTGCGATATTGCGGATTGCCGTCTCGGTAAAGAAGGCCTGGTGCCCGGTAATCAGGACGTTGGGGAAAGTCGTGAGGCGCATGAACAAATCGTCCTGGATGATGCCTTGGCTATGGTCCGTAAAGAAAAGCCCCGCTTCCTCTTCGTAGACGTCGAGCCCCAACAGCCCCACCTTGCCACTCTTGAGGCCACGATAAATCGCCTGCGAGTCGATCAGGCCGCCGCGGCTGGTGTTGATGATACACACCCCGTCCTTCATCTGGTTGAGCGAGATGTCGTCGATCAGGTGGTGTGTGGTCGGCAGGAGCGGGCAGTGGAGCGAGATGATGTCGCTCTCGCGGAAGATCTGGTTGAGCTTCACGTAGCCGATGCCGGCAGAGGTCAATTCTGGATTTTCCTGCACATCGTAGGCCAGCACATGGCAACCGAAAGCCTGGAATAGTTTGGCCGTGATCGCGCCGATCTTGCCCGTGCCGATGATGCCGACCGTCTTGCCATGGATGTCGAAGCCCATCAGGCCTTCGAGGTTGAAGTTGCCCTCGCGCACACGATTGTAAGCGCGGTGCGTCTTGCGGTTGAGCGTGAGCAACAGCGCCATCACGTGTTCGGCCACGGCATGAGGCGAGTAGGCCGGCACGCGCACCAGCTTCAGACCGGTTTCCTTCAGCGTCTCCAGGTCCACATTGTTGAAGCCGGCGCAGCGCATCGCGATGAGGCGCGTTTTACCCTCGGCCAGCGTCTGCAAGGTCTGCGCGCCCAAGTCGTCGTTCACAAAAGCGCAGATCGCCTCATATTCGGCGGCGATCTTTGCCATTTTCGGCCCCAGCCCCACCTCAAAGAACGTCAATTCATGCCCGAACGGCTGGTTGGCGGCGGCGAGCGATTCCTGATCGTAGCTCTTGGTCGAAAAAACGGCGACTTGCATGCCCGTAACATGGCCCAGCCCGGGAGGCGTGCAATCGCAATCTGCCGAGGTTGCACCCCTACCACCCTTTTCGCTAAACCTCCGAATGTGTTCAGGATGAACCGGATCCTACTCCGGGAATATATCGCTCTCTCGCTCGCCCCATCAGACGCTCTTCCACGACACCACCTATGGCGAGCAGGAAGTCTCGCAACAGGTGGTGGAGGGAATGCGCGATCTCACATCGGTCAGCCCCCATCGATCCGGTGATCGTCCATCACTGGCCGCAGCGTTGCGCCGTTTCTGCCTCCTGAAGACAAAAAAGCCCCGCCTGATGAAGAGCGGGGCTTTTTGATAAAAACGGTTGCGACTGCTGCTTTAATAGTAGCGCACGAAGGCGTCGCGACGCAGACGGTCGAGCCACGCGTCCTGAGCCTGCCGGGCAAGCTGGCCGGCGAGGATCTCCTCGATCCGGTCGCGCACTTCCGCCAAGGGTAGGATGCCCTCCTCGCGGTAGTCTTCGACAAAGAGGATAAAGGTCTGGTTGGCGATCTTGACCGGGTCGCTGTATTCGCCGGGCTGCAGCTCGAAGGCGACGCGGGCCAGCTCGTCCTTCAGGTCGGTGCGCTTCAGCCAGCCCCAGTCTCCGCCGGATTCGCGGCGCGAGTCCTGGCTGAACTGGCGGGCCACTTCGGCAAAGGAACGGCCCTTCTCCAGCTCGGCCTGGACTTTCTCGACGGATTGCTGCATCAGGTCGGGGTTTTCGTCGGCCAGCGGGCGCAGCATGATGATGCGCAGCTTGAGGGACTCTTCCTGGTAAAACGCGACCTTGTTTTCGTTGTAAAAAGCTTCGATGCGCTCGGGGCTCACCTGGCTCTGGCTCTTGCGCTTTTCACCACGCATGGCCGAGACGATGATATTGTCCTTCAGCTCGCTGCGGAACTCGCGGGCGTTCTGGCCCTGCTCCTTGAGGTATTCGAGGAAGCGAGCGCGGTCGCCGCCAAAGTCTTCCGTGATGATGCGCTCGTACTCGTTTTCGACGTAGGACGGAGGCATGTTATACTCCTTGTCCTTGAATTCTTCCACGATGAGCACGCGGTCGATCAGGTTTTGCAGCACCTCGAAGTAGAGGTTCTCCATCTTCTGGTTGAATTCCTGACGGTTGCGCGAAGATTCGCGAATACGCGGGATCAGCGGGCCCATTTCGCGCCGGAGGTCTTCGAACGTGATGATCTCACCTTCGACTTCGGCGGCGATGCCCTGCTTGTAGGGCGGGTCCCAGATGTTGTGAGCTTTTTGTGCCGCAAGGAATAGGGGTGCCATCAGGAGGATGCTCAGGATGGCCGGTCGCCGAAAATTAAATGCCATAGCTGTCAAGTTTGACCCACTCTTTTGAGGTATTGTTCAATCTCGCGTAACCTTAGGAGTGGCTCCGCTCGGGTCAAGCGGGGAAACCGGGGTCCGACTTTTACGTAGTCGTCGCGCTTTCCTGTGGCGCGCAGCAGCTTCAGGCGATCCCCATCGGTCTCGACACTGGCAAAACCGTGCGCTTCGGCCAACGTGCGCAAGCGGGTGACGACTACGAGGAAGTGCGCAGGCGAGGGCAGGGGGCCAAAACGATCCTGCAACTCGGCCTCGATCGCGTCGACTTCCTTGGGCTCCACCGCGAGGGCGAGGCGGCGATAAAGGTCGATCCGCAAACGCGCCTCGTTGACATACTCTGCCGGCAAATAAGCCTCCACCACCGACACCTGCCGGCCCGTGGCGTTTTCGGCCTCGTCGAGAATGTCTATCGGCTTGAGCGAGCGGCTATCGGGCCCGCCTGTGCCCTGACGCACGAAGTCGAGCGCGACGGAGGCCCGGATATGCCGCGCCACCGATTCGCCCCGCAGCCGGCCAATGCTCTGGCGCAGCAGCTGGCAATACAGCTCGAAGCCTACGCTGGCGATATGGCCGCTTTGCTGGGCGCCGAGCAGATTGCCCGCCCCCCGCAGCTCCAGGTCGCGCATGGCGATCTTGAAGCCGGCCCCCAGTTGGGTGTATTGGCGCATCGCTGCGAGCCGCTTGCGTGCGATGTCGAGCATGCGCGCGTGCCGGTGCAGCAGCAAATAGGCATAGGCCTGCCGGTGGTAGCGCCCCACGCGCCCCCGCAACTGGTAAAGCTGCGACAGCCCGAAGCGGTCGGCCCCCTCGATGATCATCGTATTGCAGTTGGGGATATCGAGGCCGTTTTCGATGATCGTGGTGCAGACGAGCACATCGTATTCGCCCGCCACAAACTTCGTCATCACGCGCTCGAGCATCGCTTCGGGCATCTGGCCGTGGCCGACGCCTACGCGGGCCTGCGGCACCAACTCCTCGATCTTGGCCGCCACGGCTTCGATCGTCTGCACGCGGTTGTGCAAGTAAAAGACCTGACCGCCCCGGTCGAGTTCCTCCGTGATCGCCTTTTTCACGAGGTTGACGTCGTAGCCCTTGACGATGGTCTGCACCGGCAGGCGGTCCGCCGGCGGCGTCTCGATCACGCTGAGGTCGCGCACGCCCATCAGCGCGAGGTAGAGCGTGCGAGGGATGGGCGTCGCGCTCATCGCAAATACGTCCACCTGGGTTTTGAACTGCTTCAGCTTCTCCTTGTGGCGCACGCCAAAGCGGTGCTCTTCGTCGATCACCAGCAGGCCCAGGTCCTTGAATTCAACGTCGCCGGTCAACAGCCGGTGCGTGCCGATGAGGATGTCGATCTTCCCCCCCGCGACCTCTTCGAGGATCTTGTCTTGCTGCTTCTTCTGGCGGAAACGGCTGATCATCTCGATCGTGACCGGAAAGTCCGCCATGCGCTCGCGGAACGTATTGTAGTGCTGCTGGGCCAGAATGGTCGTGGGCACGAGCACGGCCACCTGCTTGCCGCTCATCACCGCCTTGAACGCCGCGCGCATCGCCACCTCGGTCTTGCCAAAGCCCACATCGCCGCACAGCAGGCGATCCATCGGGTGCGGCTTTTCCATGTCGCGCTTGGCATCGTCGATCGAGCGCAGTTGGTCGTTGGTTTCCCGGTGAGGGAAGGCGCCCTCGAATTCGCGCTGCCACTCGGTGTCGGGCAGGCAGGCAAAGCCCTCGCCCTGCTCACGTTCGGCCTGCAGTTGGATGAGCTGTGCGGCAAAATCGACGGTCGCCTTTTCGGCGGCGCGGCGGCTCTTTTCCCAAGTGTTGCCGCCCAGCTTGGCCAGCTTGGGGTGCGATTTGGTCAGGCCGACATAGCGGGTAAGCAGGTGCGACTCCTGGAGCGGCAGGTGGAGCGTCAGCTTGTCCGCAAATTCCAGCGAGATGACCTCCTCTTCGCGTCCCTTGATGTCCATCTTGCGCAGCCCACGGTAAAGGCAGATGCCGTGCGCGAGGTGGACGAGCACGTCGCCATCGGCCAACTCGCTGAAGTCGAGCATCTGGTCGATGGGGCGGCGCTGGAGCAGCTTGCGTTGCTTGCTGCGGCGTGGAGGAGCCTGCCGTCGCGAAAAGAGATCGCTCGCGCCCACGACGACCCAGCCCGGGCGCTTCTTCAAGTCTGGCAGGCTCTTGGCGAGTGGCTGGGCCTGCTTTCCCAGCTCCCAGCGAAAGCCCTTGGCAATGTCGCCGCGCTGGTAGAGGGGCTTGAAATCCTTGAGGCCGGGCGTTTCGGCAATGATCTCCTCCCAGCGCTTCTGGTCGGCGTCGGTGGGGGCGAGCAGCCACACCGTTTCTCCCGCCTGCTGCCATTGCAAAAGCTGCTCCAGAAAGCGGTTGCGCGAATCCTGCTCGGCCTGCACCCGCTCTTGACCTACCGAACTGTCGAGCGCGTGGACCCGGTAAGGCTCCAGGCTGGTGGCCTTGAGCGGGGTTCGCGGCCCCCCCAGCGCCAGCACATGCTCGATCTCGTCAAACTCGGTCACGCCCAGGTAAGTATCGCGCGTCTTTTCGCGACGCTCCCAGGCCCAGCCCATGTGCGGCTTGGGGTTGCGCAGGTTTTCAAACGTCTCGAAAGCTGCGGTGTGCGTGTCGATCAGGCGGTCGGGCTCGGCAAAAACCCAGCCCACCGCGTCCGGCAGGTAGTCGAAGATCGTGCTGCCGTCGCTCTCCTCCGGCTCGGGCAGGCTCGTGCGCGGGGCGATCACCACCTCCTGCCGCGTGTCGATCGTCCGCTGAGACGTCGGGTCAAACGTGCGCAGGCTGTCGATCTCGTCGCCAAAGAAGTCGATCCGTATCGGCTGCGTCTCGTTCAGCGGGTAGACGTCGATCAAGCCGCCGCGCACTGCGTATTGCCCCGGGTGTTCGCACACCGGCTCAAAATCGTAGTCCAGCACCTCCGTCAACTGGCGCTGCAGCTCTTGAAAGCCGAACTCTTCGCCGGTGCGCAGCCGGATGCTCTGCTGCTGCATCTGGCGCAACGGAGGGGCAGGGGCCAGCAGCGCCGGCGGGGTCGTCAACACAACCAAGGGGCGTGCCCGTTTCGGATCGGCCTGCAGCTCCTGCAGTCGCGTAAAAACGGCCACCCGATCAAGCTGACCCTCCGCATTGCGCGTCTGCTCGGTGTCGAAATCGGGGGGCGGCGGCAATAGCCAGATCTCGGCGCGCTGGTCGCCCGTAAAGGCCAAGCCCTGCAACGTTTCGAGCAAAGCCGCCCAACGCTCTGCCTCCGCTCCGTTCTTGACCTGGATGATCGTAACCGGGCCCTTTTGCTCCTGCCGCCAGAGTTCCGTCACCCAAGGTGCGGCTTCCGGGGCGACTCCCAGAAAACGCATCTGAGGTCGATCATCAGGCAGGCGAACGCGCTTCATCGGCAAAAGGTGATACTATGTGCACGTTTCCACCAGATCGCAAGCGGAGATGCAGGACGGTTTCGGCTTGCGGGGGAACTACTCCCCCTCTGCTCCAAAGCCTTCCGCGCGGGGCAGGGCCTTGCGGGCGGCCTCTTCTTCGGCGGCCTTCTTGCTGGTGCCGAGGCCGCGCCCCCATTCCTCTTCGTTGACGACGACGCGCGCTTCAAACTGCTTGGCGTGATCCGGGCCCACCGTGCCGACCACCTCGTAGCGGATCGCGCTGTTGCCCAAATGGGGCTGCAATAGCTCCTGCAGGCGGCCCTTGGGGTTATGCGTGTCCAGCAAACCTTCGACGGTCGATTGGATGTCACCATACCAGGGAAGCACGATCCGGCGCGCGGTTTCGAAATCGCTGTCAAGGTAGATCGCGCCAATCACCGCCTCGAAGGCGTCTTCGAGGATCGAGTTGCGGTCGCGGCCCCCATTGGAGACTTCCGCATCGCTCAGGCGCAGGAATTCGGGCAAGCCGATCTGGCGGGCGAGGATCGAAAGATGTGCGCCCTTGGCCAGTGCCGCCCGGTTACGGGTCAGGATGCCCTCGCGCTTGCGTGGCAGGATGGCGTAGAGCTTCTCCGCCAGCATGAGCGAAAGCACGGCATCGCCCAAAAACTCGAGGCGCTGATTGTTTTCGCCCTCATCGGGGTTTTGTTGGATGTAGGACGGGTGGGTCAGCGCGCGCTCGAGCAGGCTGCGGTCCTGAAAATGATAGCCGATGCGGCTTTCGAAATCCGCCAGTGCGTTGTCGGGCATGATTAGAGCGAATACATGTCGATCAACTCTTTCGCGAGCTTCTTGTAAGCACGCGCGCCCGGGTTCCAGCGATCGTATTCCAGGATCGTCTTGCCGTGGCTGGGGGCTTCGGCGAGGCGCACCGAGCGGGGGATCATGGTATTGAAAACCTTGTCGGGCAGGTGCTCGCGCACTTGTGCCACCACTTCCTGGCTCAGGCGCATGCGCTTGTCATACATCGTCATCAGCACGCCGGCGAGCTGCAGGTGGTCGTTTACCCCTGCGTTGCGCAGTTGGTCGAACACACTCAGGATCTGGCCCAGGCCCTCCATCGCGAGGTATTCCGTCTGCAAGGTCACGAGCAGGCTGTCGGCCGCGCCCAGGCAGTTCATCGAGATCAGGCCCAGCGCGGGCGGGCAGTCGATCACGATAATGCCGAGGTGGAAGGGATCGCGCTCGCGCAAAGGCTGCAGCACGCGCTGCATCTGGCGGAGGTAATTCTCGCGGCGCGACATCTCGGTCTCCAACGCGGCGAGGTCGACTTCGGCCGGGATCAGCCAAAGGCCCTTGCGGCCGGTCTCGATCACCTTGTCCAACGCCTCGCCCTCGCCATTGAGCGGACCGTACAGGCTGCCACCTTCCACCCGCTCAAAGCCGAGCATGCTCGTGGCGTTCCCCTGCGGGTCCATATCGATCAGCAGGGTGGGGACCTTCGCTTCGGCGAGCGAGGCCGCGAGGTTGACGGCGGTGGTCGTTTTCCCGACCCCGCCTTTCTGGTTTGCAATCGCCAATACCTGAGCAGACATGGCCGCGATCTTCGAGACGAGGGCCGATCAAGTCTAGCTTGAAAAGTGCGAATATTGAGTTGACGAGCAATGAAATACTCAACACTGTTTCCTCTTTCGTTCGGCAATATTCATTGTCAGCGCAACTGGCGCGGTAGCCAAGTGGTAAGGCCGGGGACTGCAAATCCTCTATTCGGCGGTTCGATTCCGCCCCGCGCCTCCAGTTGCTTAAGCCTCTCCGGTGGAGGAGCTTCTGAAGACGCCATGTTGGGCGTTTTTTTTATGTACCTGTCACAGGGGGTTCTGACGGAAGGCGGTCTATAGGCGGCCTGTCGCAGGCTCCAGGGATTGAGCGCGGGCCTACATCTTGATCTAGGCTGGTGGCATTAATGGACAAAAACTGTTGACCGCAAAACGCTCAATATTGATACTGTGACTCATGAGCAGATTTTACGGCGCTTCTCCCGTTACCTTTCCCACCGCTCCGGCCTCGCGACTGCGATATTGCTTTCATACGACCGAAGACGGGCGCATCCCGATCGTCACGGACTGGCCGCAGGTGCTGGAATCGCTCGCGGCGATGCCATCGGTTTGCATCCAGATACGCCACGCCTATGCGCGGATGTCTGCCCGGGTGAGGGCGAGCGAACCCTGCCTGCCGCTCGATCTCTCGCCCTTGAAGTGGAAGGCCGATGCAGGAGGGCACGCGTGGGCCAAGCTGGAGGTCTGCAGCTGCTGCGATTCTCCGGGCCGCCTTTGCGTTTTCAATACGGCGGGTCAGGAATACCTGCAATTTTGTCCCCCGGCTTCGATCCAGGCCCAAGGCTGGGCGGGCGTGCTGGCTCCATTGGCGCTACTGCCCGAGGACGAGCCGGCGCCTGTTGAGGCCGCAGGCCCCGACCATCCGGTGCTGTCGGACGCGGCGGGCATGGTGAGCCTGCATTGCAACGGCCTGATCCAGCTACTGCTTGCGTATGCGGACCTGGAGGAGCCGTTGGCTTTGGCCATGCGAACGGCGGAGGCGTCGCTTATCCGCAGTCTGGTGCCCGATTCCGTCGAATTCGACGATTTTCAACTCACCGTGCGGGGCGACGACTGCGGCTTTGTGCTCGGGCTGGGCGGGGTGCGTGCCTTTGCCATCGAGGAGCGTCAGGGCGATGAGTGGCTGCTGGCAGTGGGGCCGGGGGCGACGGTGCTGGCCGAAGTCGGCCCGGCAGAGGGCGTGCGCTCGCGGATCATCTGGCAAACGCTTCTCCACAAGGCCCTTCACGACCACGCGGTATAAAAATCTCCACTTTTAACATGCAAATACTTCCCATTTATTACGCGACTGTCACCGGCAATGCCGAAGATCTGGCGCAACAGTTGGAAAAGCGGCTGAACAAGGCGGGTGTGTCGAGCAAGGCCATCGACTTGGCCAACGTAAAGCCCAAGGAACTGCGAGACCACGCCGAAGCCTTTTTCATCGTTTCGACCTGGGGCGATGGGGAGCCGCCGGATGAAGCGTTCGACTTCTGGGAAGAGCTGGAGTCAACCGCCATCGACCTCACGCAATTACGTTACGGCGTCTTCGGCCTGGGCGACAGTGGCTACGCCGAGTTCAACGCCTTTGCGCGTGCGCTGGATGAGCGGCTGGCCCAGTGTGGGGCGGTTCGCAGCCGGGCGCGCGTGGAGGCCGACGTGGATTTTGACGACGATTTTGACCGTTGGGCCAAGGCGGTGCTGCAAGACTTGGCACCTGCGCTCCGTCCCTAGGCTTGATTGCCGCTAGGCGGCGTTAGTCCCCGGTTTTTCAAAAAGGTTTCAAGATTCCTACGGTCAGAATGAGCACGCTTTGCACAAGGGGCAGGTATGCTTATGATTCACTATCGCAATACCGAGACAACCTTTTGGGAAACGAGTTTACAGCACTAAGTTATAGGGGATAGAATAACAAGCACTGGGGATTGTGAATGGTCTCTGTGAAAGGAGCCATTCTCAATTGTGAAGATATCAAAAATGCCGTCGAGCAATCGACGGCATTTTTCTTTGTTCGCATGTAAGGCGGCCTCAATCCAACGCGATGAAACGCACGTCGAGCGGGGCCAGATTCAGCTTTTTGGCCACGACGCGCTGATTGATCAGGTCGCGCCCTTCCAGCCCGTGCAGCGACACGATCTGGTTGGTGTCGGTATGGTTGAGCAGGCAGAGGTAGCCCTTGCCGTTTTTCTCGCGCAGGGTGGCTTCGATGCCGCTGGGGGTCTTGAGCACAGGTTCGACCTGTGCCTGCTGAGTCACCGCGCGCAGTACGAGGTCGAGCCCTGCTTCGTCGGGCCGGGTGGCCAAGTAATAGGCGTGGCCTTTGCCGAAGTTGTGCTGCGTGAGTGCCGGGCGGCCCTCGAAGAAATCGCGCCCAAAAGTGGCCAGCGGCTTGGCACCCTCCAGGTGCAGAATGTCGCACCAATGGCTGCAGCGGGCTGTTTCGAGGCTCAGGAGCTCGAAGCCCGAATCGTCGGCCACGGCGGCATGGACATCGGCAGTGAAGGAGATGGTATTAAAGCGGTCGGCGGGGTAGGGGCACCATTCCTCCACCCAGATTCCCAGCATTTTGCGGAGGTGCGCAGGGTAGCCGCCCAGCTCGATCCGGTCGTTTTCATCGACGATCCCGCTGAAATAGGTGGTGAGCAGACTGCCCCCGCGCTCGACGAATTGCTCCAGATTTTTCGCGTCTTCCGCTTTCAGCAGATACAAGGCCGGCGCGACAACCAACTGGTAAGACGAGAGATCGGCCCCTGGGTGGACAAAGTCGACCGCGATGTTCTGCTGGTAAAACCAGTGGTGAAACGACTGCACGTAGGGGATCAGGTCGATTCGGCCGGGCCGGGCATCCAGCTCCAGTGCCCACCACGAATGCCAGTCGAAGGCGATTGCCACGCGCGGGTGGACGGTCGAGCCCGCCAGCTCATGCAGGCGCTTCAGCTCCGCCCCAAGGGCTTTGACTTCCTTGAAGACGCGGCTTTTTTCCGCCCCGCAATGCTGAAGCATCGCGCTGTGGTATTTTTCCGCGCCCGCCTTGGAGGCACGCCATTGGAAAAACATCACCCCATCGGCACCGCGCGCCACGCTCTGCAGGCTCCAGAGGCGCATCAGCCCCGGGCGCTTCGGCATGTTGGTAGGGCGCCAGTTGACGGCCGAGCTGGCTTGCTCCATCAGCACGAAAGGCTTGCCCGGCTTGAGCGAACGGGTGAGGTCGTGCCCGATGGCAGCGGTCTCGCGTCCGGCCTCTTCGTCCACTGGGTCGGGGTAGCTGTCCCAAGAGGTAAAATCGAGTTCCTGCGCCCAACGCTGGTAGTCCAACGGCTTGAAGAAGCTCATGAAGTTGGTGTTCACGGGGACATCCGGCGTCACCTCCTTCACGATGGCCTTTTCCATCAGCAGCAGATCGAGGAAGGCGTCGCTGGTGAAGCGCTTGAAGTCGAGCTGTTGGGCCGGGTTAGGCGAATAGGGAGCCTTGCGCGGCGTAAAGATCTGATCCCACGCCGAATACAGCTGGCTCCAGAATGCGCAGCCCCACGCTTCGTTCAGCGCCTCGATCGTGCCGTAGCGGGCTCGCAGCCATTCGCGAAAGGCCACCGTCGACCACTCGCTGTGGCACTCGGGCATGTGGCAAGCATATTCGTTGTTGATGTGCCAGGCCGCGAGTGCCGGGTGGTCCCGGTAACGTTCGGCCAGCTTGCGCACGAGGTTGGCGGCGGTGCGGCGATAGCTGGGGCTGCTGGGCGAATAATGCTGGCGCGAGCCGGGGTAGAGCTGCACCCCCTCGTCCGTCACCGGCAGCACGTCCGGATATTTGCGGGAGAGCCACGGGGGCGGGGAGGCCGTGGCCGTGGCGAGGCAGGCGCCGATCTTGTGCTCCGCCATCAGGTCAAGCACGCGGTCGAGCCACGCAAAATCAAAGGTATCTTCGTCCGGCTGGATGCGCGACCAGGAGAAGATCCCTACGCTGATGAGGTTGACCCCGGCTTCGACCATCAGGCGCATATCTTCGAGCCAGACGTCTTCGGTCCACTGTTCAGGGTTGTAGTCGCCGCCATAGGCAATGGCGTCCGAGAGCTTGGGCAAGATCATGGAATAGACAGGCTAAGAAGTGAGATTTCAGTATCGTGGGTGCCGAGCACCACGAATGTCGGGGTTCCTTCTGACTGTAAAGTCTTACTGGCCTCGCAACGTAGCCAACTGCGGGTTAATCAGACGGTATGATCCCCAGAATAGCAGCGCTTACTGCGTTGGGCGTGCTGGTCGGCTGTGGCCCCGCCGCGAACTCAACCCCCGATGAGACGATGGTATTTCAAGACGACTTCGACGGCGATCTCTCTGCCTGGGTCGTCGAGCAGCAACCCGGCGGCCAGATTTTTGTCCAAGACGGCAAGCTCGTCATTGCCGACGAAGGCGGCTGCACCGTTTGGCTTGCCGAAAGGCTGCAGGCTCCCGTCCAGATCGAGTATGAGGTGACGCCCTCGTCGCAGGCTCGCGTCTCCGATCTCAACTGCTTCTGGATGGCCAGCGATCCTGATCATCCGGACAACCTCTTCGCCGAGGAGCACACGCGCGACGGCAGCTTTGCCTCCTACGATGGCCTGCGGACCTACTACGTGGGCTACGGCGGCAACTACAACAGCACCACGCGCTTCCGCCGTTACACCGGCACCGGCAAGCGCCCGCTGCTGCCCGAGCACGACCTGAGCGCACCCGAGTATATGCTGGAGCCCGACCGCACCTACCGCATCCGCCTCGTCGCCGCCGATGGCCGGGCGCAGTATTACCGCGATGGCGAGCTGATCTTTGACTACGTGGACGACGAGCCGCTGACCGAAGGCTGGTTTGGCTTCCGTACCGTGCTCAGCCGCCTCGAGATCGAAAACATCCGCATCACTCGCCCCGAATGAAGACCGCCTCCTTGTTACCCCTGGCCTTGGCCGCTCCGCTGCTGGCGCTCGACCGCCCCGGGGAGGAATTCCCGATCTATCAGTTCCCGGCCAACGCGATTCCCCGGATCGACGGCGATCCGAGCGACTGGGCGCAGGTCCCGGCGCGCTATATCGTAGGCACCGACGAGCTGTGGGAAGACTCTGGCAAGCACGAGAAGGCCGATCCGCAAAACCTCGACGTCTCCGTGCGCGTAGCGTGGGTCAAGGGCCTCAACCGCCTGTATTTCCTCTACGAAGCCTACGACGACTACTGGGACTTTGGCGGCCGGGGCCTGAAAAACGACACCTTCGAGATTGTGGTCGATGCCGACCTTTCCGGCGGCACCCTCATCAGCCGCTTCCGCGAAAATGCCGACGTGGTGAGCGATTCGGAAGCGTTTTACCGCATGCAAGGGGCCCACGCGCAGAATTACCACATTTTCACCCCCGCGCGGGAGAAAGATTGGGCCATGTATTGGGGCCCAGCCCAATGGCTCAAGCGGCTGCCTTTTGCCAACGCCGCCTACAGTTACGACTTCGAGCCCGGGGAGTCCGGCAAGCTGACGCTGGAGTTCTGGATCACGCCCTTCGATTACGCCTCTCCGGAAGGGCCGGAAGCCTCCGTGCCGAGCAAGCTGGTCGAGGATACTTTGATCGGCCTGAGCTGGGCAATCATTGACTACGACGACGCCGACAGCCCCCGCAATAACGGCTTCTGGAACCTGTCCCGCACCCACACCATGTATGGCCAGGCCTCCCAGCTGGTGGCTTTTCGCCTCATGCCGCTGGAGCCCGAGCTGGCTCCGAAACTCGATGCCCAATGGTCGGCCCAAATCGTCGACCGCGACCGCCGCGTGGTGGCCTTTGTCGACGAATCGGCGGGCAACGTTACCTCGTGGCACTGGGACTTTGGCGACGGCGAGACTTCCTCCGAGCAGCACCCCGTTCACCAATACCAGGAGCCGGGCAACTTCGTGACGGTGCTGACGGTCAAAGGCCCAGACGGTAGCTCCACGCTCTCCAAAGTGTGGGAAGTGATGCTGCCATAGCGGCGCGGCTCCTCTTGCCACGAAAAAAGCTCCACCGCGCAAGCAGTGGAGCTTTCGTTTTGGGAGAAATCTGCCAGAGCTAGCGGATCTCGACCGTCACCACCGAGAGGGGCGGCAGATCGAGTTGCAGGCGATCGCCATTGAGCTTGGCCCCTTTGAAGTCCTTGGCCGCGACGGCGTCGGGCTGGTCGAAGGTGTTATGGGCGTCGGCGGCACTGGCGGTCAGCACGCGGGCGCTGCCAATCGTCTTGCCGGTCAGGCCTTCAAGCGCGCAGTTGATCTGGCTGCCCTTCTTGGTATCGCAGTTGACGAGCGAGATGTAAATCGCGCCGGTTTCCGGGTCGCGGCTGGCGGTAGCCGATACTTGCGGGATCGAGACGTCGCCCACCTTGTAGTTGCCCGTCATCAGTTGGAGCGGCAGCACGTCGTTGCCCTGGTGCTCCTTATACATGTGGAAGACCCAGTAGGTAGGGGTCTTGATCATCTTTTCCTTGTCCGTGAGGATCATCGCCTGCAGCACGTTGACGGTCTGCGCGATGTTGGCCATACGGATGCGATCGGCGTAGGTGTGGAAGATGTTGAAGTGCAGGCCGGCGATGATCGCATCGCGCATCGAATTTTGCTGGTAGAGGAAGCCCGGGTTGGTGCCTGGCTCGGCATCCGTCCAGATGCCCCACTCGTCGACGATCATGCCTACGCGCTTTTCCTTGTCGAACTCGTCCATCACGGCGGCGTGGTTGCCGATCACCTCGTCGATGTGCAGCGCATTCACGAGGGTGTCGATATACTGCTTCTCGTCAAAGCCAGTGGCCGGCCCCTTCTTCTGCCAGTTGCCGGTGGGCAGCGTGTAGTAGTGCACCGAGAGGCCGTCCATATAACGGGCCGCACGCTCCATCAGCACGCTCGTCCAGTTGTAGTCCGAGCCATTGGCGCCGCAGGCGATGCGGTAGACCTTGTTGCCCGAGTAGTTCTTCACGTAGGTGTTGTACTGGCGGTAGATGTCGGCGTAGAACTCTGGGCGCATGTTGCCGCCGCAGCCCCAGCTTTCGTTGCCCACGCCAAAATATTTCAGCTCCCAAGGCTTGTCGCGGCCATTTTCACGGCGCAGGTTGGCCATCGGCGAGTCGGCGTCGGAGGTCATGTATTCGACCCACTCCATCATTTCCTGCACGGTGCCGCTGCCGACATTGCCGGAGACGTAGGCGTCGGTGCCGATCATCTCGCAGAGGTCCATGAATTCGTGGGTGCCAAAGTGGTTGTTCTCCACCACCGCGCCCCAGTGGGTATTGATCATGGCCGGGCGTTCTTCGCGCGGGCCGATGCCGTCTTTCCAGTGATATTCGTCGGCGAAGCAGCCACCCGGCCAACGCAGCACGGGGATTTCGAGGTCTTTCAAGGCGGCAACCACGTCGTTGCGGATGCCGCGGGTGTTGGGGATGGAGGAGTCTTCGCCTACCCAGATGCCTTCATAGATACAGCGCCCGAGGTGCTCGGCGAAGTGGCCGTAGACCTCCGGGTGGATGTGGGCTTCTGTCTGCGTTGTATCAATACGCAGATCTGCGGTGGACTTGGGCGCGGTCTGGCCCAGCAGGGTTGAGGTGGCAAGGCACAGTGCAGCCGAGCCGATTAAGCTGCCAAGATCGGATCTTAGGTTCATGTTGTTGGGGTGTGTTGAGCGTGTGAAGATGGGGCGGGGATCCTGACTTCTCTAGAACGCAGCACTAATATGAACCAAACACTGTCTGGGTGGGGTCGGTCATGTAGGGCCCAAGGGGGCTGGACGGAATCGCGACCTCACCGACCGGCTCAGGCCGAGCCGGATCGAACGGGACGATGTCTCGTCGCAACCAATCTTGCAAGCCCGGAACCTGTTTTTGGATTCCTAATACGACACAGCGTGCAAGCTGATAGCCGCCATAGGTATTGAAGTGCGTGTCGTCCTTCAGGTCCTTGTCCTGCCCGGGAAAAGTGCCGGCGGGGTAGTGGACGAAACCGATGGTCGAGCCGTCGACGCCGCCCCAGGCATAGTAGAGCTGGGCGCTCATCGCGTTGAGGTCGATCAGCGGCACCTGCATCTCTTCAGCTACTTGCCGCATCGCCTCCGGGTAGTCGCCCAAGGTCGGCTTCAGCTTGCCCTCTTCATCGAAGTGGCGGCGCTTCATCGAGGTGACGAGCACCGGCAGAGCACCTTTGGCCCGCGCGGCGCGGATGAACGCGCGCAAGTCGTCGGCGTAGCTCTGGAACGGGCCGATGCCTTCGCCCTTCTCCTTCATGTCGTTGTGGCCAAACTGGAGCAACAGGTAGTCACCCGGCTGGATCTGTTCGAGGATCTTCTGCAGGCGATGCTCGGCGCGGAACTGCTTCAGCGTCTCGCCCGATTCTGCGTAATTGGCCACCGCCACATGTTCCTTGAAAAAGACGGGCATCATCTGCCCCCAGCCGGCCCAAGGCTCCTGAGCCTGATCGGTGACGGTGGAATCGCCCGCGAGGTATACGGTGGGAGCGCCTTCCGCAGGTTCAATCGTTAGGTGGTCGACGGCTACGCCCGGTGCCGCGAACTCCAGCTCCAGCCGGTCGTTCCAGTTCCAATGCCCGATCTCGCGGTCGTTGAGCTGCACTTTGCCGCCGGAGGCGAGGCTGTCGTCATGAATGTGCACCGTGAACTCCGTCTCGATCTGCTTCCCAGCAGGCACCTGGAGACCGTGGACCATCAATCGACGGGCCTCGGCCTTGATCGTCACCATCTGATCCTCTTCGCTCGCATTGCGCAGCTGCACGGAGACCCGGTAGTTCCCGCCCGGCAGCTTGACGCCAAAGGCCCATGGCCAGGCCGATTCAAACCCTGCCGTGCCGGTCTCTGCCTCCTGGGTGCTCAGGTCTTGTTGAAAGAGCAGCCCGTAGCCGGTGGCGCTTTCATAGGGCTGCGGAGCCGCGACTCCGATCTGCGGGGCTTCTGCCCGAGGGTTGCCGAAGTCGAACTGCTGGGCCGAGGCGGTGCAGGCCGCCAGCAAGGCAAGAGAAGTCAACGAGGGTAGACGCATGGCGCGGATCACTCGGGGCTGGCGTGCTGGCGGCGCAGCTCGTAGATCGTCAGCCCCGCTGCGCGTTGGGGTGGGGTAGGCGTGCACATGCTGACGAGGTAGCCCACCGTAAAGGTGACCGCCGACCCGATCGGCTGATACAGCCAGAAAGTCATGTCCGTATTCTTCTGGATCCAGTAGATCACGATCATGCCCGCCACGATGCCCACCAGTGCACCGATCTCGTTGGCGCGGCGCGTCAGCAGGCCGAGCGCGTAGAAGCCCACGATGCCGTTGGTAATCAGGCCCGTGATCAGCAGGGCGATATCCCAGACCGAAGGGGTATCGGAGTGCGCGAGGAAGAGGCCCGCACCAATGCCGAGGCAGCCGATCACCGCCGTCAGCACTCGACCGAGCAGGAGGGCCTGCTTTTCGGTCGCATCGCTCTTGAAGCGGCGGAAGAAGTCGTCGACCCCCAGGTTGGCCACGCTGCAAATCGCGCTGGAAATCGTGGACATCGAGGCGGCCAGCAGCGCGGCGATGACAAGGCCGGAGACGCCCGGCGGTAGGTGTTGCGCCGCAAAGAGCGGGTAGACGCCGTCGGTCTTCATCACCGGGTTCAGCTGCTCCGGGTGCGCGCGGTAAAAGATGTAGAGCGCCGTGCCCAGGGCGAAGAGCAGGAAGTTGATCGGCACCGCCACGGCCATCTGGGTCGCGATGGCCTTCTTCGCATCCTTGAGGGTAGGAGTGGCTTGCACGCGCTGCACGTAGTTCTGGTCGCCGATGCCGTAGAGCGTGATGAAGATCGTGCCGATGAACACCATCCAGATCGTCGGGTAGGTCGTATCCCACTCCCAGTCGAAGGTGTGCAGCTTGTTGTTTTCCTGCAGCACCGTCCACATCTGGTCGAAAGGCATGTCGAGCTTGAACAGGATCAGGATGAGGCAGCCGAATACCGTCACCAGCATCACGAGGCCCTGCACCGTATCCGTCCAGATCACGGCCTTCAGGCCGCCAAAGAAAGTGTAAAGCGTCGTGACCACGCCGATGACCAAGATCCAGGTGGTGACTTCGATCCCGGTGATGGCGGCCATGGCGATGGAGGGCAGCAACATGATCGGCCCCATGCGCGCCAGCACCTGATTCACGATAAAGATCACGCTGCCCACGATCCGCGCAACGACTCCAAAGCGCAGCTCCAGATATTCGAACGCGGTGGCGATGTTCAGCTTTCGCACCACGGGGGCGAGGAAGTAGATCGAAAGCGGCAGGCAGATAACCGAGCAGATGCTGATCGCGAAATACGTCCAATCGGTCGCGTAAGACTTGCCCGGCATCGCCATGAGGCTGATCGCGCTGGCGGCAGTGGCAAAGAGGCTCATGCCGGTGGCCCACCACGGGATGCTCTGGCCACCACGGAAGTAGTCCTTCGTATCCTTCTCCTTGCGCACGAAGTAGAGGCCCATGCCGATCATGCCAAGCAGGTAGATCGCCACCACGATGTGGTCGAGCCAGCCGTAATTGGTCTCGAGCGGCAGCACCTCGATACTCCGCATCGACAGCTCCGACACGAGCACCGGTTGACCGTTGAAAAACGTAGCGCGCGGGTAGAGCGGCGGGTGGTCGGGCCAGCGGTCCACCGTGATCCAGGTGTCCGTATAGGTGTGGTAAGCCAGGATATTGCCGTCGGCATTGCCGGTTTCGTTGCGCCCAGGGAACACGAAGATGTGCGATTCACCGAAGGGCAGGGCTGCCGCGCTGCCCGCCCAGAACGGTGGCGGCGTTGCCTCGCGCCAGCCGCGCAGCTGGGTGTAGACGTGGGCGTCTCTGACCGGTTGGCCCTCGGCCACACCGCCGAAGAGGTAGATCCCGTCGAGCGAAGTCGCCAGCAGCGGCCCGGAACGCGGAGCGCCCGACCATGCCGGCAGCGTCTGCCAGCCGGCGCCCGGCGCAGCAGGATCGAGGGACAGGAAGTAGTTTTGCCCGCCCGCGCTGCCTGCCACATAAAGCCTGCCGGCCAAGAGCGTCGCGCCCGGGTTTTCGAGGGGCTGCGGCAAGGGAGGCAGGTCGGTAATCTCTACCGCGTTCGCAGTGGGGGTCAGCTTCAGCACGCTCGATTGCGCGGTGCCGTCGCTGTTGCCTCCGACGACGATCAAGCCACCTGCCGCGCTAATCGAGGCTCCACCGGCCAGAGGCTGAGGCAAGGTGCCGGCGGAGGACCATTCGTTTTCCCCACCGTCCCAGCGGTAAATGGTATCCGAAGGCTGCCCCGTCTCCGGGTTGCGCCCCCCTGCCAGCAAGAGCGAGCCCCCTGCCTGCCCGAGGTAGAACTCCTCCAGCCCTACGGGAGGGGCCGGCAAATCGGTGTAGGCAAAGGACGGCTGCGTCTCGATATTGGCCTGGGCGTGGGTGGCGGAGGGTAGGCACCAGCCCAGCAGCAGGGTGAGCAGCAAAGGAAATAGTCGGGGTGACATCGGATCGGGTAAGGGTAAGGAAGGGGAAGAACGGTAGCGAGGCTTTAGCTACGCGGCAGAGCGTCTGGCACCAAGGCCAGGTTCTGGATCGCGGCGAGGCCCCACTGGGCGCTGTCGTTAGTCGAGACCCAGGCCGCTTCGTCTATGGGGTTGAGCACGGCGGGCCCGGTCAGTCGGCGCGTCTCGATGGTGGGGCGCGGGCCCCATTCATGGGCGTAAAACTCTTTCCAGGCCCGTGCGCCCAGCTCGGGGTCGTTCTTCAGCTTGGCGGCGTAGGCAGTCAGGCGCGAATGGGCTACGCGCAGGCTTGTGCCGCGGAGCGAAGTGCCGAGGGCCTCCTGCTGCTCTTCGCCGGAGGCATTGTAAAGCGTGCAGTATTGCAGCCACGCCTCCTTGAACTCCGGCACGTCGAAGAGCTGGATCAGCTCCGCACACATCTCGGTGAGCCCAAACACGGCAGAAAGGTGCGAGACGCCCACCTTGATGTCGTCCGGCGGGATCAGCTCTTTCGACTCCACGTTAAAGCCGTAGCCGCCGTTGAAGAAGCCGATGGAGATGCTGCCGATCGTGCGCATCGTATCCTCCAGCCACACGCGGTATTTTTCATCCTGCGTGCGCTCCAGAGCTGTCAGCCAATTGGCTGCGGCCGAGCCCCAGTCGGTGCCGACCCCGATAAAGGCATCCACCCCGGGAGGCGTGGGCATTTGGTTGGGCAGCTTGCGCGTGGCCTTGAGCCCGGCGAGCGCGCGGTCGGCCTGGGCCACTTCTTCGAGCACATCGCCTGTGCGTTCGTCGCCGGTCAGGAAATAGTGGAAGCGGCGGTAGGCGGCCGTGCTGATGCGCAGCTGCTTGGCGCTGCAACCCCAGTGCTGCACA
Source organism: Verrucomicrobiota bacterium JB022 (assembly GCA_030673845.1). Taxonomy (NCBI): domain Bacteria; kingdom Pseudomonadati; phylum Verrucomicrobiota; species Verrucomicrobiota bacterium JB022. The sequence goes on along the minus strand of JAUTCQ010000012.1, from coordinate 147,608 downwards.
TTGTGGCGGGTGCCAAAGCCTTGGAAGCGCCCCAGGTGGTAGATGTCCACGTCGCGGTTGTGGCGCGTCATCGCTTCGGCGATGCGGAAGGTTTCGGCCCGCCCGCTGCGCAGGAACGAATACCAGAGCCACAAGTCGGGCGACAGCTCGGAGTTGTCCCACGCGTAGCCGCCGATGTCGTAGCGCCACACATGCCGATCGTGATCGTAGGTGTGCATCACGTCGCCGTAGTTCCAGAAGCCATACCAGTGGCGCTGGTCGATCTGGCCCTTGTAATAATCGACCGACCACTCCAGGCGGTCCTCGATCTTGGCCTTGGCGGGGCTCGAACGGTCGGGCAGGCTCCAGAGCGCGCCGAATACTTCCGCCTTCAGGTAGTCCTCCGGTCGCGCCACCAGCACGGGCGGCAGTTGGGTGGCCCCGGCCATCTCCACCAAGCGTTCGCGGCTCGGGGTGGCGGGCAAGGCCCAGAACATCAAATCCGTCGTGCGGGCGACCCCGTGGGGCGTGCCGAAGCCCGGCTCGTAGTCCTCGTAGGTGATGTTGAGGGCATCGAGCTGCGCCTCATAGCTCTCCTGACCCTCGCCGCTGTGGTAAAAGCGGATGTCCATCGGCGGGGCTTCGGGCGAATACATCCAAACGGTGGCTTGGGCCAGTTCCGTCTCGGCGTCGCGCACATCGAGCTGCACCGGATGCAGCTGCCAAAAGTCGCGCATACCAAAGGCGAGGCCGCCGCTGGCGCCGCCGATGTAGGCGAGCCCGGCTGCCCGGTGGCCCTGATCGGCATCGATCCAGCCATAGCCGGCCTGCGTGCGCTTGCGGATCTGGAAGCCGTTGGCTGTCAACTGGCTGAGGGTAAAGTCGCCCCACTTGGGCACAAAATGCAGGCGGCTGCTCACCGTCTCGGCCCATTCGCTGAGCGGAGGAAGTTTCTTGCCGTCGATCTGGGCCTGGCGCACGGCTTCGCCCGGGTCGCGACGCAGCCCGGTGATGCCCTGCACGGCCTCGGCCCAAAGGCCCTTGCCTTCTCCGGCAAAGCGGATGTGCCGGTCATAAGCCTCGTCGCGCATCGGCACGGCAAAGCGGACGCCCAGCCCGCGCAAAAAGTCCTTCTCCTCGTCGCCATCGAAGACGAACGTATGGGCCACACGGATGGCTTCGGCTCCAGCGTAGAGGTAAACGCGCAAGACGTAAGGCAGCCAGCTGCGACCATCGTCGGTCACATGCTGGCCTGCGATCTTCACCACCGCGCGCACGGGCCCATCCTGCTCGATCTCGACGCTCTGGGTCTTGCCGCGAAACGACTGGACGGTCGTCCCGATTTCGGCGGAATCCTGCACCATGCCGACTAGATGCCCATCGCGGGCCACGGCTTGGCCTCCGCGCTCGAGCACCGAGATAAAGGCGTCGCCCTTCAGCGGGATTACGCAGCGCACCAGTCCATTGTCCAGCACCACGCCGTCGCCACTGCGGGACGCCTTTACGGGCTGTTTGGGGGCCGCGGAAGCACCTGCCGTCACCGAGTATTCGCTGGCCGGCTTGTCGCCGCCTGGGATCGCGTGCGCCGTCCACTTCACCGAACCGTCGGGCCAATAAGCGGTCGGCCAGGTCTGCACCGGCACGGCTTGGCCGGAGTCTCCTTTCACCGCAAAAGAAGCATCGGGGCGATGTTGCCCACGCGGCCAGGCCAGGCCCCAGGTGGTGCCGGCGTGCAGCTTGGGCTGGGCTTCCAGCCATTGGACGCGGGTTGGGCCGCCGGTCGAAAATTTGCGGATGGGGCGTGCGGTCGTGTTCTGGGCATTGAGGGCATGGGCCAACTGCCAGGCGGCAGCGGCGCCCACGGCGCTGAACTTGACGAAATCTCGGCGAGAAACGTGCTTCATGAAGAGGGGAAGAGTGGGGTTGGGGAAGGGGAGTAGCGGAAAGACTAACTGAGGTGGAAGACCTCTTTCAATTCGACGGAAACCGGGCTGTGGTCCGGGTTGGACGGCATGACATCGGCCATATGGCGCCACCATCGCTGGCAGATCTCGGTCTGCGCGATCGCGTTCCAGCGCTCCTCACTCTCGACCTCCACATAACCGAAGAGCTGGCGGGTCTCCGGGTGGAGGAAGATCGAGTAATTGTGCGCGCCGTGGGCCTTGAGGGTCGCCGCCAGTTCATCCCAGATCGGGTTGTGGCGATGCTCATACTCGGCTTCGCAGCCTGTGTTGACGCTCATTACGAAAGATTTGCGGATCATGATGCGGCGACTTCGGTGAGGTGGTAGGGGCGGACGCTTTGCAGCGTGGCGCGCTGTTTCATGGCAATGTCGAGCGCCTGCTCAATGCCATGCACGCAAGGGATCGACTCGGCGGCCTCGCCGGCATTCCAGCTAAATTCTTCCGGCGAAAAGCTTTGGATCGCATAATCGCGGTGCAGGTCGGTAATGAACGACGTGTGGGGTAGCGCCATGATCGGGCGGTAGACAGCCGTTTCGCCATCCTGCAGGCGCTGCATCACCGCTTCGAACATCTGGTGCCGCGTCTTGTCATAATCCGGACTTTCGATCGCGGTAGGGGCTTGCCCCTGCGGTGCGAGTACGATCTTGCGGTCGTGGAACCACTGCGCATGGCCCTTTTCGCCATTGATATAAATCTCGGGTTCGCGGTTTATCGCTGTCGCATGCGAGACCCCGAACCAGAAATGTATATCATTAGCGGAGATCGCCTGCACCACCGCCGTGTCGAAGCTTTGAATGTCGTGTGCGCGCAATAGCTCCGCATGCAGGATTTTTGCCTCGGCCGGGTAGGGCATGTTGCTACCCGCAAAATAGAGGGAAAGGTTTACGAAATGTGCGAACGCGTTGTTCAACGGAGAATCCATCGTGGCAGCTCCGTCTGCATAAAGACGACCGGCCCAACTATTACGACTGAAATAGCCGCGTGCGCGGGGCCACATGCCGATCATGCGAAGCGACTTTACGCGCCCGATCGCTCCATTGAGCAGCTCTTGTTTCAACCACTTGACCTCGTCGCAATAGACATCCTGAAAGCCTACCGCCACCCATTTGCCAGTGGCTTTCTCGGCGGCAATAATGGCCTCACCATCGGATTGATCGCCGGCCAAGGGCTTCTCTACCAACACATTGCAGCCTGCCTCCAGCGCGGCGACCGTCATGCGCGCATGCCACTGAATACCGGTGGGGATGAGGCACAGGTCGAGTTTGCCCCGCTCGGCCGCCAGCATCGAATCGTAGCTAGGGTAGATCGTGGCACCCCAGGAGCGCAGCTCCTGAACCGAGTCCAGATGTTGCTGGCTCTCGATAATGGCTGCGGCTACAATCTGCACCCGCCGTTCTCGATAGGCTTCGCGCAAAAGATCGAGGTATATCTGCGCATAACCCGTCGCTCCAATCAAGGCGATACGAGGCACGTTTAAAGAATGAGGAAGCATGAAAGGCATGGATCGTCACGCATCATTTCAGTAAATGACGATCTAGTTGATGGGGTTTGTAGAAAGGAGTGGCTTTCGAAGCTTTTCTTATGTTTTATTAATAATCGGCTTGCCAAGTGCGGCAATATGGGTCAAATCTGACAGTCAGAGCCGTCTTACCCCACATACCCCTTAGATCACCCTCAACCCGGCTCTCTACCCCTCCCTATGGCGATTAAATCGGTTCGTGAACTGGCCCGCTCGCTTGGGCTGTCTCATACTACCGTCTCCGATGCTCTCCGCAACAACCCCCGAGTGAAAGAAGAAACACGGCAGCGGGTGCTGCAAGCGGCAGACGAGGCGGGATACCAATACAACCCCCTTGCCGGCGCCTTGATGTCGGAAATGCGTCGCTCCGGCGTCGGCACCTTTCGCGGTGTCGTGGCGATTGTAGACCTGGAAGACGCCCATCAACGGCCCAGTACCGCCCAGATCTACCACCGCCAGGTCGTGCGCGGCGCCACCACGGCGGCCCACAACCTCGGCTTCAAGACCGAGATATTTGTCCTCGGTCGCGACCACCTCTCGATCGAACGCCTCAGCACGATCCTCAAGTCGCGCGGCATTCGAGGCGTCTTCCTGCTGCCCGCCGGTAATTCGCCCGACATCCAGAACCTCGACTGGGATCACTTTGCGGGCATTTACTCCGACTATATAATCGAACGGCCCGGCCTGAATTCGGTCTGCTCCGACCACTTCCGCTCCATGGTCATCGCGCTGCGCCGCCTGGACGAGTTGGGCTACCGACGGCCCGGTGTGGTCTTGCACGACATGCACGACCGCCGCCTGCTCTACCGCTGGGAAGCTGCCTTCCGCACCTTCCACGAGCACAACGACTGCTTCGACAACATCCCACCGCTCATCGTGGGCGATCTCAATCAGGAAGCCTTTACCCAATGGTTCCTGCGCGAGCGCCCCGATGTCGTCATGGCGCACAACTCCGCAATCATCGAGTGGATGGAAGCTGCCGGCGCGCGTGTGCCCCACACCCACGGCTATTGCAGCCTGAACGTATGGACCAGCTCCGTCGAAGTGGCCGGGCTCGACTTGCGCCCGCAGATGATCGGAATGCGCGCGATGGAGCAACTCATCGCCCAGCTGCACCGCAACGAATACGGCGTCCCTGAAACGCCCTCGACCACCACCATCCCGGCCGGCTGGAAGCAAGGCCCGACCTTGGTGGCTCAAGTCGACGAACGTATCTGCGCGGCGGTTTGAGGCCTCACCAGCTCGCTGGCTTTTTCCTTAAGATCTCCCTTTGCCGGGGAGATCTTTTTTATGTCAGAAGGAATCTATTTCGCGTTCACGACTCGTGGATTTGCCAAGGAAAAGGTAAAAATGCTGATGATCGTTGCTTTTCGCTTTGGAAAACTGCAAGATTCAGTAATCCAGCAGTTTATGCGTGCTAATGCTCGTGCATTCATGCTCAAGGTTACTGTCAGATTTCGTCAAAATTGCCCCGCCTGACGAATTTGAGAATGAATGCACACAGCTGGATTGAATCCGCTACCAGTTGTCTACCCCAAGCGACTCGTCAGCCAAGTCACCCCAGCAACTACCCTTCCAAGCTCCCCCCCTGAATCTGTAGCAGGCTGCTACTCACGGACAACGGCCTGTGTCTCCGATCGGCGAGAGCTTGTCCCAAACTCTAACGAAAATAGTCCGATTTATGACTACTCGCATCACCCCACTCTGCAGGAAATTACTCCCCTTCGCATCCCTATCCTTCCTGCTGGCCTCCGCGCCCGCTGTCTGGTCTCAAACTGGTAATTCTAACGAGAACGACGAAATCTTCGAACTCTCGCCCTTCGAAGTTACCAGCAGCGAAGACGACATCGGCTACTACGCTTCAAACACCCTTGCAGGTAGCCGCTTGAACACCAACCTGGCTGACCTTGCCGCGCCCATCACGGTCGTGACAAAGCAGCAGATGGAAGACACCGGTGCCACCAGCTTCAATGAAGTCTTCCTTTATGAAGCTAACATCGAAGGCGCTTACAATTACACCCCAGTCGAGCTCAACCGCGGTGGTTTGAAGGACCGGGTAGGCGGATCTGCTACCAATGGCGGAGTTGCAAACAACGCGACTACTGCCAATCGTGTGCGCGGTATTGCTGCCCCCGACTTTGGCTGGAACTACTACCCGTCGATGGCACGCATCCCTGCTGACGGCTACAATGTGCGCTCGATTGAAATCAACCGTGGCCCGAATTCGATCCTGTTCGGCCTGGGCAGCCCCGCCGGTATCGTCAATCAATCCGTCGGCTATGCCACCGTGGGTGACGATTCGACCGATCTGCAGTTCCGGGTCGGCACCAACGGCGTTCGGACTAGCGCCTCGACGAATCAGTCATTCCTGGACGACCGCATGGCTATTTTCGTCGCAGGTGTCTACGACGAGAAGAACTTCAGCCGTAAGCCCTCCCAGGATATTTCACGTCGCGCCACTGTCGGCCTGACGGTCAAGCCTTGGGCAGGCGCTACAATTCGCGGCTTCTACGAGCATTACGAGAACACCAGCCGCTTGCCGAATTCGTTGCTGCCGCGCGACGGCATCACTCCATGGATCGAGTCCGGGCGCCCCGTATGGAACCCGCTCACGCAGCAATTTACCTACCTCGATTCGGGACAAGTGAACCCGTTTCGCTACACGAGCCTGGCGAGCGATGTAGATGATGATGGGGTCTCTTATGGCGGCGATCGCCTTCTGGACAACCCGGACTCACCTCGATTTATTCGTGGAGTCGGCTGGATGGATAACGGGCGTCCCAATTTGCGGGTGAGCCCGAACGGGAGCTTTAGTTTCCCGCAACGCCGCGCTACCACCAATTTCCCGGATTATGGATTCAATGACGACGGCACTCCTCGAGATCAGTCCCAGTGGTTGAACGCTGACCCGAGCCGTCGCGCTTTTTACGATCGCCGTATGGCGCAGTCGGCACTGTCTCCGATGCCTTCGAATTTCTACTCCAATTGGACGGCACCCGCTCTCACCAATAAGAATATTTATGATTGGACGGAGTATAACCTTCTCGCGGTGAACTATGGAGAGTTTGAGGGCGATACCTACAACGTCGAATTCGAGCAGAAGATCATTGAGAATCTTTATTTCACCGCTGGTTGGTTCCGCCAGGAATACGATTCTTTTGAATACTATCCTCTGGGGCAGCAGCAACCGGTGACGATTCTGATGGACATCAACATGTATGATTTGGATGGTTCGCCCAATCCAAACTACTTGGTGCCCTACGTAGAGGATTATCAACAGGATGCAGTGACAGCGCCGGCCGAGCGCGATGTGGTTCGCGCGATGTTGGCCTACGAACTCGACCTGAGTGACAAGGATGGCCTGATCAAATGGTTAGGTCGCCACCGGGCCATGGGCCTGTATCAATGGCAGGAAGACTACGAGTATTACAACCGCTACCGTATGGCATTTGTCGAGCCTACTGCCAATCCGTGGATTCCTGATACGAAAAATTCCAACTTCTACTACGCGGCCAATACCAGCAATATTCGCCGTAGCCTCTATTTGGGTAATGGAAGCACGCCAGGTGTGGTGACTGCGGGTAGCTCCTCCCAGTGGGATGTACCTTTCGGGCATCCTTTGTCGACCTCTATTCGTGCCTATGACTGGAATACCAGGTCGTTTCGCGAAGATGAAACCACCTTGGAGCACGTGCACTACCACGCTGGCAATGGCGTTGGTGTTAACAACCGGAAAATCACTTCTTACGCTGGGGTGCTGCAGAGCTACTTCCTAGAAGATCGCATCATCACTACTTTGGGGATGCGCCGTGACAAGTGGGAAGGCCGGGCAAACACCTTGGGTAACTACTGGGCTCCCGGCGCAGATCGAAACGGTCCGCCTACACTCGCGGAAATCCCTATTCGGAATTCTAATGATGAGGGACTGTACCCGGTTGGAAACGACTACCGGCTGGCGAACGTTGACTACCTTCGCCACGGCCGTTTCACTCAGGCAGAAGTCATCGAAAAAACGACTGGCACTATGGGCGTAGTTGTGAAGCCGCTCAGCTGGTTGAGCTTCCACTATAACACATCTGAGAATTTCGCCCCGCCTCCCAGCCAGCAGTTCAACATCTATAGTCAAAGCCTGCCCGAGCCTGAAGGCGAGGGATATGACTATGGTGTATCGCTTAACCTGTTCGACAACAAACTTATCGCACGTTTCAACATGTTCCATACGGAATCAAAGTTGGAGCGCGTTACACCGAATGTATTGGGTCGGGTCATTAATGCGGACACCCAAAACTTCCGCGCCTGGGCCGAGACCGTGGTCCGTCTTCGTGCCGGTGAAGACCGTTCCGACACGGATCCTCAGACTGGCTGGGCTTCAACGCCGCTCACTCCTGCGCAGGAGCAAGAGGTGGAAGAGCTGACCGGCCAAGATTATCGGTGGCCAGGCTTGGATATCGCCTCTACTCAGTCAAATGAGTCCGACGGCTTCGAATTCGAGTTGATTTACAATCCAATGCCGAACTGGAACATCAAGCTGGTTGTGGCCAAGCAAGACGCGAGCTACAGCAGCATCATGCCTGAGTATGAGGCTTGGGTCGCCCAGAGAAGGGCAGTCTGGGAGGCGGCAGTTGCGCCGGATCTGGCAGGCGAGTATGATACCAGCCGCGAGGCCAATCCTTCTACGATCAGCGTCGAGCGGTATTGGACAGGCTGGGGCTTTGGCAACATCCCGGCTCACCCCAACTCCGTGGAGTGGAGCCAGACGCCGCAGTCTTGGTTTACTACCGCTGTTGACGGTGCCATTGCTGAATCGCGCCAACTGGAAGGTGCTGCCCCATTTGGTCAGCGGAAATACCGCGCCAACATCATTACCAACTACCGCTTCACCGAAGGACCGCTGGAAGGTTTCAGCATCGGCGGTGCGATCCGGATGGAAGACAAGGCCATCATTGGGTATCACGGCTTGAAGACCGATGTGGACCCTGTTACCCAAGCTGATCTCGATGAGGAGAAATATTATGCAGCCGATGCCAGCCGCCCGATCTACGATACCGATGTGGGTGCCGATCGTTGGAGGGACCTGACCCATATCGACCTCTGGTTCAAGTATGACTTCGACCTTGGTGAGAAGATGCGCGCCAGCGTTCAGTTGAACATCCGCGACCTCTTCGCCGACGAAGACGATCTGGTGCCGGTCTACGCCAACTGGGATGGCTCGGTGGCCAACTACCGCATCAAGGAGCCCCGTCAGATCTTCCTGACCACCAGCCTCAGCTTCTAGTCTGGGCAAGGTTGGTCTGAGTGCCTGAGAACTTGCAGACGCCCCCGCATCTTTCTGATGCGGGGGCTTTTTTCGTGCCTTCGAGGCTCCCATTCGGGGCACTAAAAAAGCCACCGGGGAAATGGTGGCTGAAAAGGATCTCGAAAGTGGCGAGCGGCTCTAGCGCTGGTTCAACACCTTGCGCTCGTAGTCCTGCACCTGGGGCAGCCAATCGGCTTCCACCGGCGTGCTTTGACGGCGGCAGAACTCGTCCCACACGATGGCCCACGGCAGCGTCTTGGCTTGCTCGAAGAGGGCGAGGCGGGCGGTGTAATTGCCGGCTTGCTCGGCTTCGACGAGAGCCTTGGCGGGCTCCAGCAGGGCTTGCAGCAGTGCCTTTTGGGCGGCGCGGGTACCGATCACCCAAGCGGCGATGCGGTTGATGCTCGCGTCGAAGAAATCGAGGCCGATGTGGGTCTTCGGCAGGGCGTTGCAGCGCACCAGCTCTTGCATGATGGCCTGCGTCTGGTCGTCGAGCAGCACCACGTGGTCGCTGTCCCAACGCACACCGCGGCTCACGTGGAGCAAGAGGTGCGGCACGGAGAGAAGCACCGAAGATACCTTGTCGGCGATGCTCTCCGTCGGGTGGAAGTGGCCGGCGTCGAGGCAAAGCGTCTTTTGCTTCTTGATCGCGTAGCCCATGTAAAACTCGTGCGAGCCGACGACGAAGCTTTCCGAGCCGATGCCGAACAGCTTGCACTCTACCGCGTCGAGGTGCTCGGAGGCGGGCAGTTCCTTGGCGAAGACCGCATCGAGGCTCTCTTCGAGACGGGCGCGGTAGCTCAGGCGGCTGGCCGGCATGTCCTTGAGGCCGTCGGGGATCCACACGTTGGTAACGGTGGTAGAGCCCAGTTGGCGGCCCATGGCGGCCCCGATTTCGCGGCTGCGCTGGCAGTGCTCGATCCAGAAATTGCGGATCCCGGCATCGGGATGGCTCAGGGTGAGCCCGTCGGACGCCTTCGGGTGGGCAAAGCAGGTGGGGTTGAAGTCGAGGCCCATCTTGCGCTCTGCCGCCCAGTCGATCCAGCTCTGGAAGTGGCTGACTTCGACCTGGTCGCGGTCGACCTTCTGGCCGCCGAAGTCGCCGTAAATGGCGTGCAGGTTCAGGCGGTGGGTGCCCGGGATCAGCTTCAGGGCCACGTCGAGGTCCTGCCGCAGTTCGTCGATCGTGCGAGCCTTGCCCGGGTAATTGCCGGTCACGGCGAGGCCGCCGCCCAGCTCTTCCCCAGAGCTTTCGAAGCCGACCACGTCGTCACCCTGCCAGCAATGCAGGGAAATGGCGACGCCCGCCAGGGCGTTCAGCGCGGCCTCGGTGTCTACGCCGAGCTTGGCGTAGGTCTCGCGGGCATAATCGTAGAGAGCAGTCATAAATGGAGGGTGGGGTGGGTTAGCTCAGGCGCAGGCAGATCTGTTGACCGGGGCCGTGCACGCCTTCGATCAGGATCCCTTCGACGTCGGCCGTCTTGGAGGGGCCGGTGACAAAAATCGTGTTCGGGTCGTCGCCCAGTGCAGCAATCGCTTCGCTGATCGTGTGGTAGACCGGCGTATCGCCAAAGATGACAGCGATGTGGACCCACGGGGCCAGCGCGCCAAGGCGGTTTGAGGTCTCGCGATCCTTCAGGATCACGGTGCCGCTCTCGACGATGATGCCGCTCGCGCGGGTGATCCCAAACGTATAGCGCTCCAGTTCGGCGCGTTCAAAGCTGCCGTGCAGGGTAACGCCGCTCAGCGCAGGGGCGATGGTCGCGATCAGCGTGGGGTCGCAATAGCCCTCGGCGGCGTTTTCGCTCTGCAGGTAGGCTGCCAGTTCGGCCACGTCGCTCATCGCACGCCCATTGACGTTCTTGAGGTTGCGGGCGAAGACCGTCCATTGGTCCTCGCCCTTGAGGCGGGGCAGGGCGCTGAGGACGTCCACCGAATACTCGGGGTAGGCGGTGGCTTTGCCAGCGGCTTGCAGCGGCCCGAGGGCTTCGCGAATGGCGGAAAAAATACGGCTGCGATCGTCGCTCACGACTTGTCTCCTTGCTTGCGGTCTTTCATCCAGGCGCGGAACTTGCCGCCTTCCCAACGCGGCAGCGTGCGCTGCTTGCTCCAGGCGCGTAGCGGGGCCAGCGGCAAGACGTCGTAGGGCAGCCCGTTGAGCAGATTGGCCGACTTCATGGCGGTGCGCCAGGCGGTCGGGTGGGTGGCCAAGGTGGCCCAAAGCGTCATGTCGGGCGTGCCGATAGCGGCCTTGCCCGCCTTCTCCAGCTTGGCCCGGTTGCGCAGGCGCAAGAGCAGGTCGGGGATGGGGATGTCGACCGGGCAAACCTCCTGACAAGCGCCGCAAAGGCTGGACGCTTTCGGCAGGTCGGCCAACTCCGGGAAGCGAGCCTTGCCCGCCAGCAGAGGGCTGAGCACTGCGCCGAGAGGGCCGGGGTAAACCGAGCGGTAGGCGTGGCCCGACGACTGGCGGTAGACGGGGCACACGTTCATGCACGCGCCGCAACGGATACAGCGCAAAATCTCGCGGCAGTCCGACGCCAGCACCTCGGTCCGGTTGTTGTTGAAGAGGATGACGTGCATCTCTTCCGGGCCTTCGGGCTGTTCGGCACTACGGGGGCCGGAGACGAACTCCGTGTAGACGGTGAGCTGCTGCCCGGTGGCGGAACGACCGAGCAGGTTGAGCATCACGCCCAGGTCGCGGTCGGTCGGCACCAGCTTTTCGATGCCGATCAAGGCGATGTGGCATTTGGCGCCGGCGAGGCCGAAACGGGAGTTGCCCTCATTGGTCACGATGACCATCCGACCGCTCTCGGCCGAGATGAAGTTGCCGCCCGTCATGGTCACTTCGCCCTGCAGGTATTTCTTGCGCAGAAACTTGCGGGCACGCTGCGTGATCACCTCTGGCTCGTCGTTATAAGCGCCGAGGCCGTGCTTTTCAAACGTGGTCGCGATCTGACGGCGGTTCTTGTGGATGATCGGCTTGACGACGTGGCTCGGGTGATCGTTGTCGAGCTGCAGGATGAACTCGCCCAGGTCGGTCTCGACGATGTCGTAACCCTTGTCGGTGAGGTAATCGTTCAGCTCGATTTCCTCGCTCGCCATGCTCTTGGACTTGCAGATGGTGTGAGCCTTCCGCGCTTCCAGGATCTTGACGATCGCCTCCTTGGCCGAAGCACCGTCCCAGGCAAAGTGGACCTTCACGCCGTTGGCCGTGAGGCTGCGCTCGGCCTGCTCCAGATACTTGTCGAGGTGCTCGATCGTGTGCTGCTTGATCTGCCCGGCCAGGCGACGGATCGCGTTGGCGTCGGGAAAGTCGGCCACGAGCACCTCGCGCCGTTTCGTCACCCCCGAGGCGGAGCCGGAGTGGACCGATTCGCGCACGTCGGCGGCCAAGACCTCGGAAAAGCTGTCGATTTCCTGCTTTTTCATGCCAACTCACCTCCGTTGCGCAGAGCATCTCGGATCACCTGGATCACGTGCTGCGCGGTGTAAGGAATGTTTGCCTTGTTGGCCAAACCACGCTGGTGCATCAGGCAGCTCATGTCGGCCGAGACCACCATGTCGGGCTTCAGCTCCAGCAGGTTTTCGATCTTTACGCGGCCCATCGCGCCCGAAATATGAGGGAAGGCGACCGCGAAAGTGCCACCAAAGCCGCAGCATTGCTCAGGCTCTCCGTAGGTCACCAGCTCGACACCCTCGATCGAGCCAAGCAGTGTCGCGGCAGCGTCTCCCGTGCCCGTGCCGCGGGTGTGGCACGAGTTGTGGATGGCGATGCGCGCGGCGTAGTTGCCCTTGATCTGCTTCACCCCGAGGCCGTTGACGATGAAGTCGCAGACCTCCCAGGTGCGCTTGGCCAAGGCTTCGACTTCCGGCAGATCCTGCTCCTTTTCAAACGCGAGCAGGCTGCCATGGAAAGCCATGGCTGCGCAGGAGCCGGAGGGCACGATCACCGGGGCGTCGCCCTCGAAGGCCTTCATTTGGTGGCGGACGACCGTGCGGGCGGATTTCCAGTCGCCCCCGTTGAAGGCCGGCTGGCCGCAACAGGTCTGGCTTTCCGGGAAATCCACGGTGCAGCCCAGGTATTCCAGCACTTCGACCGTGGCCTTCGCGACATCGTCAAAAAACGCGTCGCAAAGGCACGTGGACATCAGCTGGATACGCGTGCCAGTAGCTCGATGGTCAAGAAGCATAGGTCAGTCGGTCAGGATGGGGGTCGCCTAGGCCAGCGGCTGGCAGACATCTTCGAAGCGGCTCAGTAGCGCTTCGCGGTCCGGCACCGGGCGGGGCGAATAGGTTTCGAGGGGGAAGGAAGCCTGAATCAGCTTACGCCCCTCGGCCATATTCTCAATCAAGCCCAAGGCTTTCATCTGCATGATGGCATTGCCCAAGGCCGTTGCCTCAATCGGGCCGGCCAGCACTTCACACTCGGTCGCGTCGGCCGTCAGCTGGTTCAGCAAACGGCTTTGCGCGCCCCCGCCCACGATGTTGATGCGCTCGAGTTGTAGACCGGTCAACTCGCGCAGCGCCACCAGCGTGCGGCGGTAGGTGAGGGCCAGCGTGTCCTGAATCGCGCGGACGATGGCGCCCTTGGTGTTCGGGATCGGCTGGCCGGTACGGCGGCAGAAATTGCGGATCTTCTCCGGCATGTCGCCCGGCACGAGGAAGGGCCCGTGGTCGGGGTTGAGCAGGATGCGCCAGCCCGGCTCGCGGGCGGAAGCCTTGTCCAGCTCGCCGAAATCGACCGTTTCGCCCTGCGCACGCCATTCACGCACACACTCCTGGATCATCCAGAGGCCCACGATGTTGCGCAGCAGGCGGGTGGTACCTTCGACGCCCGCCTCGTTGGTCAAGCCATACTTGTAGGCCGTTTCCGAGACTTCCAGCTTGTTCGCTTCGACGCCGAAGAGCGACCAGGTGCCGGAGCTGAGGAACGCCGTGCGCTCGTCCATACACGGCGCGGCGACATAGGCCGAGCCGGTGTCGTGCGAGGCGACGGTCACAACTTGCGGGGAGATGCCGAGGTCTTGCTGCAGGTCGTCCTTCAGCGGCGCCAGCACGGTGCCGGGCTCGACCAGCGGGGCAAAAACGCCGGCGGGGATGCCGTATTCTTCCAGCAAGCCCTGATGATACTTGCGATCCTGGTCGAGCAACTGGGCCGTACTGGCCTCCGTCAGCTCATTGCGCTTCACGCCGCACAGGAGGTAGTTGATCCAGTCCGGCATGTAGAGCAGGCAATCGGCCTTGGCGACCAGCCGATTGCCCAGGTGCAAGTCCGCACACAGCTGGTTGGCCGTGTTGAAGAACTGGTTCTGGATGCCGGTGCGGGCGAAGCGCTCCCAGGCGGAGACGCGTTCGTCCATCCAGGGGATAATCCCGTCCGTCCGGCTGTCGCGGTACTGGAAGGGATCGTCCATCGGCTCGCCCGCCGCATCGAGCAACACGTAGTCCACGCCCCAGGTGTCGGCGCCAATCGAGCGCACATCCTGGCCGTAGCGGTTCCCGGCCTCCCGGAGGCCCGTCAGGAACTCGTCGCGCATGACCTGCAGGTCCCAATGGAGCCCACCGTTACGCTCGTAGAAGGGCGTGGGGAAACGGTGGACTTCGTGGATACTCAACCCCGCGTCTTGCCAAATAACGGCCATGACGCGGGAACTGGAAGCGCCGCAGTCGATGGCGATGAAGACCTGCCGCGCGGTTGAGGGGGGGGGAGTGGACATGTAAGTGTTTCTAACGCAGGAATGCCTCGGTCAGGCCTCCGTCCACGGCAATCACCTGGCCCGTGGTCTTGGGCAGGAGCTCGCCCAGCAGGGCGATGATGGCCTTGGCCTGGTCGGCCGGAGTGATGGGGGACTTGGTCAGCGTGCGCTGGGCGTAGAACATCGCCAGCTTGTCACGCAGAGACTCGGTGTCCTCATCTTCCGAGTGCGGGATATCGTATTTGACGAGGGAAGAAATGACGCGGTCGCGCGGGAACATCGAGCTGCCGGCCACAACGGTCGCCGGGGCCACGCCGTTGACGCGGGCCAGGCCAGCAAGCTCCACTGCCAAGCCGCGCACGAGGTGGTTGGCGGCGGCCTTGCTGGTGTCGTAGGCCAGGCTGCCCTTCTTGGAGACTACGGCGTTGGCGCTGGTGGTCAGCACGAAAGCACCGCCGGAGAGGGACTGCTGCTTCCAGACCTTGGCGGCTTCATTGGCCACGAAGTAAGCGCCGGCCACGTTGATGCGGAAGGTCACATCCCACATCGCATCGGGCACCATGCCCTGCTTGTCGGGCGAGGGGAAGATGCCGGCGGTCACCGCGACGGAGTCCACGCCACCGTAGGCGAGGATCGTCTGCTTCAGCATCGTCTGCACGGTGTCGCGCTTGGTAATGTCGCAAGCCAGGCCGATTACGGGGCCGCAGTTGCTGATGTCGGAGCCCGCCACGCCGATGCCCATCCCCACGGAGGCTTCGATCTCCTTGGCGGTTTCCTGGGCCAGCTCAGCCTTCAAGTCGACACACACCACGTGGGCGGTCTCTTTGGCCAGGCGGATGGCGGTTTCCTTGCCGATGCCGCCGCCGGCGCCGATGATCACGGCCACCTTGCGGGCATACTCCTGCTCGGCGGGCATACGCTGCAGCTTGGCCTCTTCGAGCAGCCAGTATTCGATGTCGAAAGCTTCCTGCTGGGGCAGGGCGATATACTTGTCCATCGCCTCCGCGCCGCGCATCACGTGGATGGCGCAGTTGTAGAACTCAGCCGTGACGCGCGATTCGCTCTTGTTCTTGCCCCAGCCGATCATGCCCACGCCGGGGATGATGATGACGGTCGGGTTGGGGTTGCGCATCGCCGGGGAATTGGCGTGGCGGCAGGTCTCGTAATACTTCGCGTAGTCGGCGCGGTAGGCTTCGAGGCCCTTGGCCAGCTTGTCTTGCAGGGCGGCTGCGTCGTCCTTGGCCGGATCGAAGTCCACATACAGCGGCTTGATCTTGGTGCGCAGGAAGTGGTCGGGGCAGGAGGTGCCGAGCTCGGACAGGCGGGGCGCGTCGGCGCTGTTCGCGTAGTCCATCACGTTCTCGTCATACTGGACGGTCGCGATCATGGGCTTGCCCTGGAAGGCCGTCTGGCCACGCAGCCACGGCAGCACGCTCACGAGGAGGTCGTCACGCTGTTCGGCCGGCAGGCTCTGCACCTTGGCGCCGCCAAAGGAGACCTTGGTCTTTGCCTTTTCTTCGATGAAGCGGGCGGCCTGCTCGATGATGTTGAGCGTGAGGGTGTAGCACTCCTTCGGGTCGTTGGCCCAGTTGATCAGGCCGTGCTGCCCCATGATGATGCCCTTGGCCTGCGGGTTTTCGCGGGCCACGCGCTCCAGCGTCAGGCCCAGCTCGAAGCCCGGGCGCATCCACGGCGTCCATACCACGGAATCGCCAAAAATTTCCTTCGTCAGCGCCTCGGAGTTGGCGGCAGCGGCCAGCGCGATCACCGAATTCGGGTGCATGTGGTCGACATGCTTGGCCGGGATGAAGGCGTGCAGCGGCGTGTCGATCGAGGAAGCGCGCGGGTTGAGGTTGAAGGTGCAGTGGCGGTAGAGGTCCACCATCGCATCTTCGATCGGGGTCTTCACGCCACGATTGGCCTCGGCACCGTAAATATTCTTCAGGCCCTCCAGCTTGTCCATGTAGAGGGAGGAGAAGTTGCCGCGCTTGCTGGTGCGGAGGTCGCCGCCCGAGCCCTTGACCCAGAGCACTTCGGTTTCCTGACCGGTGAGAGGGTCCTTCTCCGTGATCTTCGACGACGTGTTGCCGCCGCCGGTGTTGGTAATCCGCTGATCGGAACCGAGCAGATTGGAACGGTACACGAGCAAGTCCACCAGGTCGAGCTTGGCTGCGACGGTGTCGTCCCAAAGGTAGTTCACATGGCGGTATTGACCGTTAAAATCCTGAATCATAAGAGTAGACGTAGTGGGTGAGTATAACTGTAGGGCCTCTGTAGGGTTCTTTAACAGGTCGGGATTGGACCGATGATCGCCCCTTGAGGAAGCCGCTTTCGGATTGCAAAGTCAAAACTAAACACAGAAATTCGGAGATAGATGCTGGCCTCACAAAGACACCAAACCATCCTCGAAACCCTTCAGCTGGAAGGGGCGGTACGGACGACGCTTTTGGCCGAACGGCTGGGCGTGACGGAGGAGACGGTGCGCAAGGATCTGCTGAAACTGGAGGAGACCGGCAAGCTCAAGCGCACCCATGGCGGCGCCGTGCTCGACCTCGCCCTCGACCGAGAATTGGACTACCAGGAGCGGGAGGGGCAGCAGATCAAAGAAAAGGCCAAGATTTCCCGGCGCGCACTCCAGCTCATCAAGCCGCGATCCTGCATCTTCCTCGACGCCAGCTCCACCGCGCTGGCATTAGCCCGCCTACTTCCAGATCAGGAGCTGACGGTGATCACGCATGCGCAAAAGATCGTGACTCAGCTCAGCCACCTCTCGCAGGTCAACCTCATCCTGCTCGGCGGTAATCTCGACCGGCGCTCCCTTAGCTTCACCGGCCCAGCCACGATGGACATGGCCCGCCGCTACCGGATCGACCAGATTTTCTTCTCTTGCCGCGGCCTCCACCGCACGCGCGGCCTCAGTGAAGCCACCGAGCCCCAGGCTGCCTTCAAGCGCTTTCTCTTCGAGCAGGCCGACGAGGTCATCCTTTTGGCCGACCACTACAAGTTCGGCCTCAGCTCTTCCTACTATTTCGCCGGCTGCGATCAGCTCGACGTCGTCGTGACCGACCAGCCTCCGCCCGAGGAGTTCCGCTCCGCCCTGGGCACCGCCCGTATCGAAGTGGGCGGGTAATCTACTACTCTACCGTCTCTTTTGGCCCCAGGTAGCTGCCCGGCAGCTCGCCGAAGTGGACGACCAGCTTGTCGACGACCACACCCGGATCTACCTGGTGGAGGCGCAGGCGGTGGGGGCCGGCTTGCAGGGCGTTCAGGGGCAAGGATACCTGCACCGAGGCGTTGAGCACGGCCTGCTTCCACTCCGTATCACCCGTTTCGCGGACCAGCTCGACCGGCTGGGGCTCGCCACCGTCGACTGAAACCGCCAGGCGCAGCCCGTGGGCCGAGTCGATAGGGAAGGTTGGCAGGAGGTAGATCGTGAGGGTCGCGTCGCCGCTGGTTTGCGTGGCGAAATCGTATTCGAGCCATGCGCCTTCTCCCGGGGCCGTGGAGGCCGTCGTCACCGGCAATACCGTGACGGCATCGCCCGTGCGTCCCAGCTCGGGCACGACTGCCCAGGCCGCGTCCCCGATGCTGCCCGCACGGCTGAAGTGCTCCGCCTCCATCGCCACGATGCCGTCGTGCTCGACAAAACGGGACGGTTGCTCGCGTGCCTTGTCCAGCAGGCCGCCCACATCTTCCGCCGGGAACAGCTCGGGGCGCAGTTCGCGGTCTACCATGCCCTCGGCCGGCAGGATCGGCACTGCGGTGCGGTAAGAGCGCCACATGTTGTCCGCCGGTTCCGGGGCCATAAAGCGCTGCCATTTGCCGCCCGCGATCTCGTGGTTGTAGCGATGGGTGAGCGCTTCGATTCGCTCGTGGGCGAGGCGGGCCTTGAGGCCGTATTGCCCACGCAGCTCCATCTCGGCATTGAAGAGGCGGCCATAGCGTTCGTTGTAGAAATAGACCTGGTTGGCTGCGTCGCTCGCTGCCACCGGATAGAGCACCAGCTGATAAAAGGCGTCGCGCATCTCGCTGGGCAGGCGAGCCTCGACTGCTTCTGCCCGGGCGGCCAGTGAGGCGAAAGCCGCCAGACGCTCGTCTGCTTCCTCCGTCGTCAGCGGGCTTCCCCGTTCGCGGCTATGCGGCAGCCACCATTGCAGGTGCTCCGGCCGACGCTGGAAATTGAGCCGGTAGTAGCCGCACATGATCTCGGCGATCTCTTCCGCCTGCTCCGGCCCGAATTCGCGCGCCGCCCAGGTGACGAGGAAGCGGTCGAGCGTGTCGACATTCCAGCGGTCGATGTCCCACGCCATTTGCAGAAACAGCTCGATGCTGACCTCCGCCGGCTTGATGTCGCCCACGTTCAGGATCCAGAGCTCGCGCGCACCCAACGCGTAGGCCTTCGACATTTCCGACCAGATGACCGCCGGAGGGGTGGTCGACAGCCAAAGATAGGAGAGGGGGGAGCCAAGGTAGGAGACGTGGTAATAAATCCCCGAACCTCCGTCTCGCGCGCGCTCCCGGGCGGTCGGGAAGTGGCGGATGTAGCCGTGGTTGTCGTCGGGCCATACGAGGGTGACGTCGTCCGGCACTTTAAGCCCCGCGCGGTAGAGCTCCAGCACCTCCTTGTAGGGCGTAAAGACCTGCGGCACCTGCTCGACATCCTCGCTCACGTGACGGCGCAGAATGTCGCGCTGATCGGAGATGATTTTCTCCAGCGTGGCCACCTTCTCCGAGGTATCGCGCCCGGCCGTCATGCCCGAATCGTGGATGCCGCGCATGCCCAGCGTGTAGATATTCTCATAGCCGCCGTTGGCCTCGGCCCGACCCTCCCAGTAGTCGCGCACTGCCTCTGCGTGGGTGGCGTAGTTGAAGTGGCTGTGCGGTAGCGTCCATTCGGTCACGTTGTTACGCAGCATCGGCTCGGCGTGCGATGATCCCATCACGATTCCGTAGGCATCGGCCAGTCGGGCGTTTTCCGGGTAGAGGTTGAAAGCTTTCGTCACCTCATGCATCGCCGGCCAGAGCGTGTTGGCCTTCAGGCGCAGCAACAGCTCAAAGACGCGCTCGTAAGTCTTTGGGCCAATGTCGCCCAGCTCGGGGTCGAAGGTGTGCGCCGCCCACGGGTGCAGGCCCCAATCCTCATCGTTGATGAAGATGCCTCGGTATTTGACCGATGGCGAGCCTTGCCGGTGCAGTGCGCGGGGTAGGGCCACCTCGGGGTTTCGCGCCACCGGCACGTCGTCCCACCAATGCCAGGGGGAGACGCCGATGGCCTGAGACACTTCGTAAATCCCGAAAATCGCGCCCCGCATGTCGCTGCCTGTGATCACGAGTTGCTGACCTTCCGCGCCGATCGTGAAGGCCTCCCACTGGCCTTGCAACGCACTGCCTTTCTCCGCCAGCTTGACCACCAAGGCCGGTTTTTGCCCGACCGCCTCCAGATCGAGGATCTGCGGGCGCTGGCCCGTCACGCGTTCGATGTCTTGGGCGAGGTCTTCAGCGGCTCGGCGCACCTGGGGTGGCGTCGACGCGCCCAAGGCCAGCGGTACGGCCCGCCCGCCTTGGATCAGCGCAAAGGCATCTGCGCCGGGGGCAACGGTCTGGTAGGGGTTGGCGTGGAGCAAGGAAGCGAGCATGCAGAGCACGAGCAAAAGGATACGGGGATACGGATACATAAGGGGAGCGGGGCTGGAGGGAAGAGGGACACTACCACTGTGTGGCTAAAGCTATGCATGGCAACGGATGCGGCGTTCTGACGGTATGAGTGCGGCTGCTACCCGGGATTTTGGGCTTGCGCTCAGGCTTCGATGCTTCTGCATAAGCCGCTTTTGTCGCGGCTTTGGGCGTTTCCCACCGCGCTGGTCTCATATTTCCTGACGCTTTTTATGACTTACCGAGAACAATGGTTCGGTAACCCTGTGCGCGACGTCGTGGCCGGGGCCGTGGTGGCGCTTGCCCTGATCCCGGAAGCCATCGCTTTCTCCATCATCGCCGGGGTCGACCCCCAGGTGGGCCTTTACGCCTCCTTCAGCATGGCTGTGGTGATTGCCTTCGTCGGCGGCCGCCCGGGCATGATCTCCGCCGCCACCGGGGCCATGGCTCTGCTGATGGTGACGCTGGTCAAAGAGCACGGCTTGCAATACCTGCTCGCCGCCACGCTGCTGACAGGCGTGATCCAGGTGTTGGCGGGTGTCTTCAAGCTCGGCAACCTGATGATGTTCGTCTCGCGCTCGGTCGTGGTCGGCTTCGTCAACGCGCTGGCGATCCTCATCTTCATGGCCCAGCTGCCGGAGTTCAAAGGGCAGGGGGCGCTTATGTATGCCTGCGTGGCGGGCGGCCTGGCCATCATCTACGGCCTGCCGCGCCTGACCAAGGCCGTGCCGTCGCCGCTGGTCTGCATCATTGTGCTGACGATCCTCTCGATGACCCTCGGCTGGGGCGAAAACGACCTCCTGCGCACGGTGGGCGACATGGGCCAACTGCCGGACGCCCTCCCGACTTTCCTCCTGCCCGACATCCCGCTGAACCTGGAGACGCTGCTGATCATCCTGCCGTATTCAGTGCCGCTGGCGGTGGTGGGCCTGCTGGAGTCGCTGATGACCTCTACGATCGTCGACGACCTGACTGATACCAGCTCCGACAAGAACCGCGAGTGCACCGGCCAAGGGATTGCCAACCTCGCCACCGGCCTGATTGGCGGCATGGCGGGCTGCGCCATGATCGGCCAATCGGTCATCAACGTGAAATCCGGCGGTCGCGGGCGTCTCTCCACCTTCTGTGCCGGTATCTTTCTGCTGATCCTCTGCGTGGTGCTGGGCGATTGGGTGGCACAGATTCCGATGGCCGCGCTCGTGGCCGTCATGATCATGGTGTCGATCGGCACCTTCAACTGGGCCTCGTTCCGCAACCTCACGGTGCACAACAAGACCTCCAGCGTCGTGATGGTCGCGACGGTCATTACGGTCGTGTTCACGCACAACCTCGCACTTGGCGTGGGGGTGGGCGTGCTGCTCAGCGCGCTCTTTTTCGCCTACCGTATCTCGCAGTTGCTCGACGTCAGCTCCGAGCTGTCGGCCGACAAGCAGACGCGCACCTACCACGTGCACGGGCAGCTCTTCTTTGTCTCGGCCAGCAAGTTTGCCGAGGCTTTCGACTTTGCCGAAGTGGTGCCCAACATCCGCATCGACGTCTCTCGTGCCCACCTGTGGGACTTGACCTCGATCACAGCGCTCGACCGCGTTGTCTTGAAGTTCCGCCGCGAAGGTGCTGAAGTGGAACTGGTTGGCCTCAACGAAGCCAGCAAGACCCTCGTGCTCCGCCTAGCCCAGCACGACAAGCCCGGCGCGATGGACAATGCCGGCGCCCACTAACCCCAGCCCCGCCAGATCATGAACAAGCTCCTCGTTTGCACCGACGGCTCCGTTTACGCCGAAAGCATTTGCGACCACGCCGCCTGGGCGGCCAAGCGCCTGCAGGGCGACGTGCGCGTGCTGCACATGCTTGAGCCCGTGCCCGTGGCCGCCTACCAGGCCGACTTTAGCGGCATTATCGGCGTGGATGCCCAGCAGAAGCTGTCTGACGAGCTCGTGGCGCTGGAGCGGGCCAAATCGCGCGTGGCGCAGTCTCGGGCCGATGCGATCCTGCAGGCGGCGCAGGCGCGCCTCGAAGCGGCAGGAATCGCTGGCGTGCAGATCCAGACCGAAGCGCGACACGGTCGTCTGGCCGACGCCGTCAGCGAATTTGCGGCCACGCATGAGCTGATCGTGATCGGCAAGCGCGGTGAGCATGCCAATTTCGACAAGGGCCACCTCGGTAGCAACCTCGAGCGCGTCATCCGCACGAGCAAGCACCCGGTGCTGGTCGCGGCCCGGGCTTTCCAGCCCATCGAGCGCGCGGTGATCGCCTTTGACGGCGGCCCCAGTGCGCGAAAGGCGGCAGAATATGCGGCTACGTCGCCCCTCTTCGAAGGTCTCTCGATTCGCCTGCTCTGCGTTGGCACCCAATCCAATGCGGCCAAGCTGGAGCTGGAAGCGGCAGAGCTGAGCCTGAAGAAGGCGGGCCGCAACGTGGTGGTCGACCAGCCGCCGGGCGACCCCGAAAAGGTGATCCCTGAGGTCGTGGCCCGCGAAAAGGCGCAACTGCTCGTGATGGGAGCCTACGGGCAATCGCGCCTGCGGGAGTTCTTTGTCGGCAGCACGACGACGGCCCTCGTGCGCACCTGCCAGATCCCCGTGCTGCTCTTCCGCTAAGAATCAGCGCGGCATCTGCTGGCTCAGGCAGTGCGCCGCGCCGCCTTCCCAGACGAGTTCGCGGCAGGAGACGCCTACTACTTCGTGCCGGGGGAACAGCTCTTGCAGGATGCCGCAGGCGCGGTCGTCGAGCTTGGGCTGGCCATACACCGGCACGAGCACCCCGTCATTTACGATCAGGAAATTCGCGTAGCTGGCGGGCAGGAACTCTTCGCGCGCGCCCGGCACATGGATCGGCTCGGGCAGGGGAAGCCAGGCGAGATCGAAACGACCACCCGAAGCCGTGCGCAAGCCCTCCAGACGCTCCCGGTTGCCCTGCAGGGCGGCGTAGTCGTGGTGACGGCTGTCTTCGGTCACGATGGCGACGATGCCGTCGTCCTTGAAAAAGCGGGCCAGTGTGTCGATGTGCCCATCGGTGTCGTCGGTCGCCTGCCCACGCTCCAGCCACGCCACTTCGCGCATGCCGAGGAACTCCTTGAGGTAGCGCGTGATCGTCGGCTCGGTCAGTTCGCGATTGCGGTTGTGGTTGAGCAACACGCTCTCGGTCGTGAGGCACAGGCCTTGGCCATTGACCTCCAGCGCGCCGCCTTCGCAGATAAAAGGTGCCGCAAAGCGCGGAATCTCCAAGCGCTCTTCCAGTCGCTCGACCAATGCACTGTCCTCATCCCACGGTGCGAACTTGCCGCCCCAGGCGTTGTATTGCCAGTCGACCATCGCCAGCTTGCCCGTCTCGCGGTGCTTGACGAAGGTGGGGCCGAAGTCGCGGATCCAGGCGTCATTGGAAGGCAGGTCGACCCATTCCACGCGATCCAGATCGGCCTGTGCGGCGGCGAGAGCTTTTTCGGCGGC
Organism: Verrucomicrobiota bacterium JB022; assembly: GCA_030673845.1. NCBI lineage: Bacteria > Pseudomonadati > Verrucomicrobiota > Verrucomicrobiota bacterium JB022. Next base: position 124,053 of record JAUTCQ010000012.1, on the reverse strand, counting down.
CTTCTGCTGCTTGCGCTCGCACACGATCTTGATCGGCGCATAGCGGGTCGTCGTGGCGAGAAATGCCGCGTATTCGGCTACGGCCTTGTCCTTGCTGTCCGGCCAGGTATGAGCGTGCCACGGCCATGAAAACCAGACCGCTTGTTGGGGCGCCCATTCGGGCGGCATGACGTATCCAAGTTCAGCAGGAGAAGCCATAAATATAGAAAAGGAAGAGGGGAATTGAACAGGAGTTAAAGGAGTAAAAAGGAGTTTTAAAACAGAAGAGAACGAAGGAAACGAAAAGCTAAGTAACCTTTAAAAACGGTTCTTCGTTTGCTTCGTTACCTTCTGTGACGGCTTTGATTGGAACTCTTTTTCACTCCTTTTAACTCCTGTTCCAAATTACAAAATTACATCCTAAGCCTGCCGCCAGCGCTCGGTGATATCGCCGTAGGCGTCGATGCGACGGTCGCGGAAAAAGGGCCACCAGCGGCGGGTGTTTTCCAGTTCGGCGAAGTCGACCGTGGCCATCACGATCTCCTCGTCCAGCCCGCCTTCGGCCACGACTTGACCGTAAGGGTTGGCGATAAACGAGCGGCCCCAAAACTCCGTCTTGCCCTCGGTTCCGATACGGTTGGGGGCGGCGACATAACAGCCGTTGGCAACTGCGTGGCCACGTTGGACGGTCTGCCAGGCATTGTGCTGGGCCTCGCCCAAAGCCGCCTTTTCTTCCGGCAGCCAGCCGATTGCGGTCGGGTAAAAAAGGATCTGCGCACCGTCGAGAGCCGTTAGTCGGGCCCCCTCCGGATACCATTGGTCCCAGCAGATCAGCACGCCGATGCGACCGTAACGGGTGTCCCACGCCTTGAATCCGAGGTCGCCGGGGGTGAAGTAAAACTTCTCCTCAAAGCCCGGATCCTGCGGGATGTGCATCTTGCGGTAGAGCCCGAGCAGCGCGCCGTCGGCGTCGATAATGGCGGCGCTGTTGTGGTAGAGCCCCGGGGCGCGGCGCTCGAAAAACGGCACCACCAGCACGACTTCCAGCTCCTTCGCAACCGCCTGCAGGTGCGTAATCGCCGGGCTCGGCACGCTGTCTGCCAGCTCGAAATGCTCCGGGTCCTGATCGATGCAAAAGTAGAGGGTGTCGAACAGCTCCTGCAGGCAGATGATCTGCGCGCCTTGGCCGGCTGCCTGGCGGACGAGGCGCTCGGCCGTGGCCAGATTGGCCTGCTTGTCTGCCACCACGACATACTGGGGCAGGGCCACTTTGACTTGGGCGGGGGAACGGGTCATGGCTGCACTAAATGCGTTTTCCGGAGTTTTGCACGCGAAAATAAGGCTTGGAAACCGAACAGAAGGTAACGAAGCAAACTTAGCGGCTGGGTTGCAAATGCTGCCAGAGGAAGTCGGCCCGCTGTTTGAGGCCTTCGCGGGCACGCTCGACTTCGGCCTGTCGGGCGGCAAGGTTTTCGTTCGCGATTTGGGCCAGGTCGTCGAGGTTGTAAAGGTAGGTGTTGCCTACTTCTGCGGCTCCCGCCTCGATGTCGCGCGGCATGGCCAGGTCGATCAGGAACAGCGGGCGTGCCGGGCGTTGGTGCACCGCCTCCTTGATGATCTCAGCCGAGACGATGGCCGTGGGGGCCGAGGTGGCGCAGAGCACGATATCGTGATGGGGCAGTTCGCTCTGCCAGGTGTCGAACGGCACGACCTTGGCCTCGATCTCGACCGCCAGCTTGTCTGCGCGCCCGGCGGTGCGACTGGTGACGAGGATGTTTTTCACCCCGCGCCCCTTGAACGCCTTTGCCACGTCCTGCCCGACTTCGCCGGACCCGACGACCAGCACGCTCGCGTGAGAGAGCTGACCGAAAATGCGTTGCGCCAGATCTACCGCCACGTTGCCGAGGCTCACCTGCCCTTGGCTGATCCCCGTATTGGATCGCGCCCACTTGGCCGCCTGAAAGCTCTTCTGGAACACCTTGTGCAAGCGCCCCCGCACATATTTGGCCTTGCTGGCGCGCTGGTAGGCGTCCTTGACCTGCCCCAGGATCTCCGTCTCGCCCACCATTTGCGAATCCAGCCCCGAGGCGACCGCGTAGAGGTGCTCGATCGCTTCCGGCCCGTGCTTGATGTAGGCGAGGTCGCGAAACTCCGCTTCCGGGAACTGGCGGATGTGGCAGAGTGCGTTGACCACCTGTTCCGGCGCATCGGTGTCTTTGCTGGCGGCGTAGACTTCCACCCGGTTGCAGGTATTGAGGATCACCACCTCGTCCAGCGCTTCGAGCTGGGCCAGCACGCGATACATCTCCTGCACGTCGTTACCGGACAGCGCCATGCGTTCGCGGACTTCCATCGACGCCCGCTGGTGGTTACAACCGACGAGGATCAGTGAAGCTCGCTCAGCCATGGTGTGCAACGTCTGCGGGGACCGCCTGGGGATGCGATTGCACCCGGTCGGCCTCTACCGGCCAGAGCGCGAGCAACGCGCCCACGAACAGGCTCAGGCAGGCCACGGAAAGGGAAAAGCCCACGAGTTTTTGCCCCAGCCGCAAGACGAGCACGGCAAGGTAGGCACTCCAGAGGGCGACTGTAATGATCAGCTTGGGGACCGACGTATCGCCCCAGTTGTTCAACCAATAAACCGAGCCGATGACGAGGGCACACGAGAACATGCCGCACCCGATTACCAGCAGGCGAAAGTTGACGCTCTCCAGCTCCACGAGCGAAGGGAAGAGCCGCAGCAGGACGGAAAAGCGCTTGCTCTTCAGCCCGTAATTCTGGGCGAGGTAGAGGCCGCTGGTCACGGCGAGCAGGCCAAAAATACCATAGCTCATCAAGGCGAGCGCAGCGTGCATCTCGATCCACGGGTCGCCAAAAAGCTTGCCCGGCGTCGGGTGGTCCCAACCCGGGACGATGAGCCCCAGCACTGAAAGCAGCGCGGCGAGCGTCGCGGAGACGCTGCCCAGCAGCGAAAGCCGGAAAATAGGCCCAGCGAGCAGGTAGACGAGGATGATCGACCAGCTGATGAACTGCAGCACCTCGTAGGGGTTGCCGATGGGGCAGGCTCCGACGGCAAAGCCGCGCAGGTGGAGGCCGATCGTCTGGAAAAGAAACCCGGCCCCGATCGCCGTCATGATCCACGCCCGGGGAGGGCGCTCCCGCACCCGCAGGGCCCCCAATGCGATTGCGAACGCCACCAGATAACCAATGGCGCCGATAATGACGAAGAGTCGATCCATCCTTCAACAGTAGCCAGTAGCGAGCTGGCTGCAGGTGAAAACAGTCCTTTCTGCCTGATATCGGGCGCGGATCAAGCAGATTAAGACCGGGCAGTCTGGGCTGTCAGGTTTTGCGAGCGTGAGGGTAGGTTCGCTATGCGCTTAGATTGCGGCTTGGCGACCGGCCTGCCACTGCTGGATACGATCGACCATAAACTGGATCCAGGCAGGGTGCTCGTTCATGCACGGGATCAGCTCAAACGCTTCGCCGCCGGCGTGCTTGAAGTCTTCCGCGCCTTCTCCGGCAATCTCTTCCAACGTTTCCAGGCAATCGGTCACGAAGGCCGGGCAGATCACCTTGATGCGCTTCACGCCGTTCGCCGCCCACTCCTTGAGCGTGTGGTCGGTAAAGGGGCGTAGCCACGGGTCGCTGCCCAGACGGCTCTGGAAGCTCATGAAATACTGGTCCGGCCGCAGGCCGAGGCGCTTTGCCACCTCCTGCATCGTGTAGTAGCACTGGTGGCGGTAGCACGTATGGTGAGCCGGGTTGGGGCGTGTGCAACAGTCGCGCGTCACCAGGCAGTGTGCGTGGGACGGGTCGCTCTTGCGGATCTGGCGCTCCGGCACGCCGTGGAAGCTGAAGAGGATGCGCTCCCAGCCATCGTTCTTTTCCACATAGGGGCGGGCGCTTTCGGCCACCGCGTCGAGGTATTGCGGGTCGTTGTAAAACGGCTGCAGGTGCTCCACGAAGAGCTTGTCTTCTACTCCGAGCGCCTTCACTTCCTCCATCACCTTCACCACCACGGTCTCGTAGCTCGACATCGCATAGTGCGGGTACAGCGGCAGCACGAAAAGCTCTTCCACGCCGTCGCGCAGGATCTGCTCCAGCACCGAGCGGATCGAAGGGTTGGCGTAGCGCATGGCCAGATAAACCGGTAAGTCTACCCGCGCGGAAACGAGTTGCTGCTGGTGCTCGCTCACGACGATCAGCGGTGAGCCCTCTTCGGTCCAGACTTCGGCGTAGGCCTCGGCCGACTTCTTGGGCCGGGTATTGAGGATGATGCCCGGCACGACGACCTTGCGCACAAAGGGCAGGTCGATCACGCGCTCGTCGCCGAGGAATTCGGCGAGGTAACGGCGGACGTCGGCGGGGTCGGTGCTATCGGGGGAACCGAGATTGATCAGCAACGCAGCTTGCTTCGGCATAAAGACATTCTTGGCCAATCCGCCGCGACGTCAAACCTCAGACATGCTCACCGGCGTCTTTTGCCAGTTCAACGGCATGGCGACGGGCTGAATCGAGGCAGTCGTAGAGGCCAGGCCCCTCGCGGAAGTTGCCGAGGAAGTGCAGGCCCGGTTGCGCGGCCTCCAGCGCCTGCACACTCGCCAACAGGTTTTCGTAGCCCAACTCGTATTGCGGGATCGCCTGCGGCCAGCACGTTTCCATCACCTTGGTCGGCTCGCCTGTGATGCCGAGCAGTGGCTTCAGTGTGTCCAGCGCGATGCGCAGCCGCTCGGTTTGGGAGAGGTCGACTACCTCTTGGTGCCGCATGCCGCCGAGGAAGCACGAGAGCGCCACCTGACCCTCTGGTGCGCGCCCCGCAAACAGGGTGGAGCTGAAGATCGCGCCGAGCAGCCGCTGGCCCTCCTTGGGCGGGATCAGCACGCCAAATCCATCCAGCGGGTGCCGCACCTGCTCGCGACGAAAGCCCAGCAGCATCGTGGCGACGGGGGCATAGCGGGGCACGGGCACCTGGGCGACCGTCGGGGCGATTTCTGCCGCCCAAGGCAGTTGCGCCCAGCGATGGACCGGCGTCGTCACCACCACATGGCGGGTGCGGATCTCTTGCCGCTGGCCGCCGACGGCTGCAAATGCGATCCGCCAGCCCGGGCCGTCGCGGCGGATATCCTCCAAGCTGGCCCGCAGGGTGGGGGGCTGTTGCAGCTTGGCTGCCATCTGCCCCGTCAACTCCTCCAGGCCGCCACGCCAAGAGACAATCCGGCTCTTGTATGGGGCTTCGCCTGCGGCTTTACGCTGCTGCTTCAGCTTGAGCGCGCCTTTGATCAGGCTGCCGCCCAGTCGCTCGAGGTTCCAGACCCGAGGAAAGGCATGGCGCATGGAAAGCCGCTCGGCGTCGCCCGCGTAGACACCGTTGACGAGCGCGGCGATGCCGTAGTCGAGGAATTCCCGACCTAGCCGGCGTGAGACAAAACTGGCGACGCTCTCGTCTTCCGAGTCCGTCGGGGCACGAAAAGGCTCCAGCGTCACCCCCAGCTTGGCCGTCGGCGAGTAAAGCGGCGTGGTGATGGCCGAGAGGGGCGAGCGCGGCATGGGCCGGATGCGCCCACTCTTCACGAGGAAGCGCTTCGACACCGCGCCGGATGCTGCTGCCATGCGATCGGTCAGCCCATGGCTTTCCAGCCATTGGCCCACCTCCGGGCGCCGCAACAGCAGGGAATTGGGGCCGCGCTCGTAGAGAAAGCCGTCTTCGCGCACCGTCTGGATCGCTCCGCCTACGCGGTCTGCGGCTTCGAGGATGCGCACGCTCACGCCCTGCCGTTCCAGCTCCAGTGCCAATGCGAGCCCGGTGATCCCGGCCCCGACGATGACGACCCCTGCGCTTGGCTCCTGCATCCTGCTACTCATTGGGCAGGAAACGGCGCAATGCCAGCCCAGAGTGCGCTTTACTCATGCTCGATCAGCAGATTCTGCAGAAACGCTTCCGCCAGCGGCGCGATCTGCTCGAAGGCCGCGGGGCTGCCCTCGTAGCGGCTCAGCATCAGGCTGCCGTCGCCCATCAAGGTCAGAAACTCCCGCACGCGGCGCACGACTTCGCCCGATTCTTCCGACACATAGTCGTATTGATACGAGCGGGTGTTGAAGCCGAGCACCACCGTCTCACGGTTGCCCTCCAGCGGGCCGCGCGTGATGCTTACCGTTTGGCCTTGCGGAGCGCGGTCGGCAATTCCCCGCAGGTAACGGAGCTGCGTCTGCTCGTCGAACTTTTCGACCGGAGACGTCTCGTAATGCGCGAGGCCGACAAAGGCGCCCTCCAGCCGGGGCAGCCGCAGCACCGCGGTAAAAGGCGCTACGGAGGCGGCAGGCTGCAGGAAAAAGCCCTCCGGCGGGTACTGGTGGCTGATCCGCAGATCGCCGAAGACGATGCCCAGCTTCTCAAAGATGTAGCCGTCGACGTTTTCCTCGAACGCCTCAAAACGGCTCGACGTGGTGCCCGAGCGGGGCAAGACGATAGCCGGGCCGGGCAGGCTGGCGTAGGGGTCCTCCTCGGCCTGTGCTGCGGTCGGATTATTGGGCGCCTGCGCGAGCACGGGAGCGCTGAAACTGCAACCCGCGCCAGCGAGGGCCACAAGCAAGGGCAGGCGAAATGAACGCACCATTCTTTTCATTAATTGAGCTCGGCGAGTTCGTCCGTCCACAGCTTGGCCTCGACTTCCTTGAAGTAGCCCGGGCCGGAGAAGCCGCCGAGCGGGATGCCAGGAGGTGTGCTGGTCTCGAAAAGCTGGTTGTAGCCAAAGAGGCGAGCAGGACGCACGTAGACGTTGGAGTGGCCGGGCCACCTCTCTTCGGCGATCTCGCTGTCCCACATGCAGACGATAGAGCCCCGCACGACAGCTTCGGTCCCGGCCGATGAGGAGTTCCACTTGTTCGAGGTGTTCCAGTCTTCGAGGAAGCGGAGGAAGTTTGCAATGGAGCCGCTCTGGCTGCTGTTGCCGGTGGTGGTGCTACGACCTGTGGGCACGTTGCCGCTGATGATGGCCATCGAGTATTCGGTGGGCGCGGCAGGGCGAGTGCCTCCGGTGGGGGCTTTGGCCTTGGAATTGGCGCGGCTGTTGTTGGGCTCCCAGTTGGCGCTCAGGAGCACGACCGCGTCGCCTGCGACGGCCGCTGGCGGCTCGCCAGCATCATCCGGCACCTGCATGTTGCCAGTCGTGGGATCGCCGTCGGCGTTGTAGTGCCCCGCCACGTAGACGACGTTGTTGGTCGCGATGGTCAGGCCCTGTTGCGGTAGCTCCTGGCCATTGGTCAAATAGACGCCGTAGTTCCCGACCGAAGGCTGCGCGCCGTCCTGGGCAGGGCCGCCGCCCGAATTGAGCCGGGGGTTGTTCCGCGCGTAGGGCATTTGCACATAGACGCTGCCGTTCCAGAAGCCCGTGGTCAGGTCGTTGCCGATCGGGTCTTCCGTAAAGCGCTGGGTCGGCGGGAGGTCGGCATAATTGTCGACCACCTCCTTGATCTTGCCCACGTCGACCTTCACCAGGTGCACGCGCTCCTGACGGCGGTTGTCGTACAGGCCACCCGTCACGATGGTATTGTCGTTGATGTCCTCGGCGTAGGGCTCAAGGGTGACGATTCCCAGGTCGCGCGGGTTACCCACGTAGCGTTTGCGCGGCGTCCCGTCGGCATTGTAAAGGATTGCCTTGGTCTGCGGGTCGCGCTCGTAGGTATAGGCGGTGACGTTGATGCCGGGATCGTTTGGGTTCAGCTCGACGTTGCCGTAACCGTCATTGCCGGAACTTCCAGTCACCTCGATGACCAAGCCCGCGTTGTAGGCAAACTTGTTCTTCTCGCGCGTCCAGTTCTTGGAGTTTTCTGCCGTGTTGGCGCTGGTAAAAGATGCATCGTCGGATTCCCGCACGGGCTGGATCATCTGGTAGGCTGTGTTCCAGTAATCCGTGCTCTTGGGGTTAAACGGCTTGGCGCTGGGCTGTTCGTAACGGTCCATCCCGGGTACGGTTACCTTCTCTACGCCCATGGCGCCCGTCTTGAGAAAGCCGTTCCAGTTTTTGTAAGCCAGCTCATACCAGTCGTCGTCCTGCTCGGAAATGTGGTTGTCCATCCAGCTCTTGTAGACGAGGCCCTGATAGGAAGAATCAGTCGAGTTGTTCTGGATGGAGCCAAAGCTGCGGTCGCCGGTGCTTGGCCGATCTATCGTATAGAGATCCCCAAGGATATTTTTCGAGAAAGTGCCGTTACGCAGCCCGACAAAGCGTGGAGTGCCATTCGCCCGGAAGTCTCCTGTGTGAAAGGCGACCCATTTGGTGTCGGTATTCCCGTGAAACCAATCCATATAGTGCCGGCCAGAGGCCGTGACGCGGTCGAAGTAGAGGTGGACCGCGTTGCTGGCGTCATTTGAGGTCGAAAAATCTCCGTTCACGTGCACGCGACCTGCCGCCGTGAAGTCACCCCCGGCGTAGGACTCCAGCAGCTGGTTGTAAAAGATCGCGTAAGAGGTCAGCGGCACGGCGTTGACCGCATAAGTGCTGCGGGCATAGCTGGTGGCTCGCGTGCCCTTGGTGCCCGTCAACGTCACCTTGGTGAAGATCGGCACCGTCTGGAACGAGTTCATCTGCTCCAGAAAGGCGGAGCTTTCCATGCCTGGCACCTCGCTGGAAACATACCGCATCGTCCACCCGCTGAGCGTGCCGACATGGATCTCCGTTTTGGCGAAATCCCAGTCGGCATGGAGGGAGTCCGGGAGCAGCGCCTCCAGTTGCGATCTGGGGATATCGATCGTGATGGTATTGCCGGGCTGCAGTGCGCTCGTATTGTTGTCGTAGATACGCTGCAGCTCTTCGCAGACGAGGTAAAAAAGCGATTCGTTGGCCAGGCGCGCCTGCTTGCGCAAGGCGTAGGAGTAGTTGTTGATGACCTCCGTATTCTGGTAGGCCAACATGGAGTAGACGAGGGCACCGAAGGCCGTCGCCAAAAACAGGATGAGGAGATACACGGAGCCTGTTCGCTCGCGGAAGGATTTCAGGATGCTCATTCGTAACCCCTTGGTGCGAAGGAAAGGTTGAGAGTGTTGGCCGTGACGATGCTGGCGTTGCTGGCCTCGTAAATGCCGTCTCCGTTGCTGTCGGTGATGTTGCCGCTGCTGGCCACGACCCCAAGGGCCAAGGCCACGCCATCGTTGGGCAGCTTGATGAAAGCACGATTGTGGTTAAAGGTGCCGTTTTCCGAAGAGACCGTCAGCATGTATTCAGGCTGCTGCTGCAAAGTCAGCGCAATGTAGTCTGAATACGCGTCGATCGTGGCAGGATGGTTGATAGCCTCACCCGGGTTTGGGTCGTATTCGCCGTTCTGGTAGACGCCCACCTGCAGTACCCAGTCTTCGCCCGCTGGCGGCACCAGCTCGTAGCGGAAGAGGGGATAGCCGATCGTCTCACCATCCTGATTGCGCACCGGCTTGCTGCTATCCACCGAATAGGCTATCAGCCGGTCGATTCGCTCATAGGCCGGCAGGGAGTCGTAGTTGACGGTCGCCTGCACGAGAAACAGAAGGCGGCCCGCTTCGTTGGCCCCCAGTTGGTCGTTCTTGGGGTCGTCCCAATCCTCGGCGGTGGTCGAGCGGTAGACGGTGGTGGTGAACGAGCTGAGCACATCGCGGCCGATGTGGTCGGCCAGGTCGCGCACCTCGCTGGCGTAGGCGGTCTTGGCTGCCGCGCCATAATAAGAGCGCGACACTTCGATCATGAAGACCCCGATCGCCCCCAGCAGCATGGAGAGAATCGCCATCGAGATCAGCACCTCCAGCAGCGTGAAGGCCTGGCGGGAGGGCGAAAGGACAAATCGGTGACGCATCTGCATGGGCTCAGGAAGCGTTGTTGTTGGTGTTAGGAGCAAAGGCGCTGATCGCAATGCTGCGCTCGCCTCCACCGCTGGTCACACCATAGTCGCACGTCACCGTGATCTGGTAAGAACGGTAGCCCGAAACGCGCGTGACCGTCAGAAAGATGTTCACGTCGAAAGAGCCGCTTACGTGCCGCTGACCCTGATCGAGCGTGGAGTGAAGCGAGATCGTGACCGGCGTGGCCCCGTTGATAGGCAGGTTATACTTCTGGCCTTCAGAATCGTATACCTCGTAAGAGATTCCGTTGGTGATGTGAGCCTGCCGGTCACCCGGTGCGCTGGTCACCTGCTGCAACATGCTCAGGGCCAGCGAGTGTGCGGCCAGAAAGCGGTTCGTGTCTTCGGCCTCCTTGTAGGCGCGCATTGCTGCGGCCATCACGGCCATCGCGACGACCGCAAAGATGGCCATGCCGATCGCCATTTCCACCAAGGTGAAGCCACGGCGAGGCCTGCGAGCATAAGGGGACAGTAGCAGCATTTACCTTCAGGTATCGGGAATCTCAGCGACTCCTGAAGGTCTAACCAAATTTAAGTTTAAAGGTCAACTTTAGTTGGTAATTATGGGCTTAAATACCCTCTTATCGAGAAAGCGTAAAGCCCTATTTTTGCTTAAGTAGAGCTCTTATCCATGCGGAATGCAACGCGCTCTTAGATCGTGCGGGCGTGCCGCTTTTCTTCGGGCTTCAAATAAGCGTCGAAGGTCATCGCAATGTTGCGCAACAGGCGCCAGCCGATATCCGTCACTTCCAGCCCCGCCGGGGTAAGCGTCAGGAGGCCGTCCTGTTCCATTTCGGCCAGGCTGGGCAGGCTGCGCTGGAAATACTCCAGCGGCTGGATCCCATAAGCGCGCTTCAGGTCTGCCCACTGCAGGCGACCGTGGCACATCACTTCCATGATCGCATGACGGCGGATCTGGTCGTCGTCGGTCAGCAAGTAACCACGATCCACGGGCCATGATCCACCCTCTACCGCTGCGTAATAGCCCTTGAGGTCTTTCACGTTTTGGCGGAAGCTGCCCGAAGTCTGCGAAATGGCACTCATGCCAAAGCCTGCGATCTCGCGGCCCGCGCGCGTGCTGTAGCCCTGGAAGTTGCGGTGCAGGGTGCCTTCGCGCTGGGCCACCGCCAGCTCGTCATCGGGCAACGCGTAGTGGTCCATCCCGATAAAGGCATAGCCGGCGGCCAACAGACGCTCGTTGGCTCTTTCGAGCATGGCCAGGCGCTCCTCCGTCTCCGGCAGCGGCGTCTTGCGCTCCAGAATCTTCTGGGCGGGGGCCGACCACGGCACATGGGCGTAGGCAAAGATCGCCAGCCGGTCGGGCTGATAAGTCAGCACCTCGTCGAGCGTGCGCGTCCAGCTCTGCGGCGTCTGCTCGGGCAGGCCGTAAATCAGGTCGATATTGACGGAGTTGAAACCGGCGGCGCGGGCCTGTTCGATGCACTGGCGGTTCATCTCACTCGGCTGAATCCGGTGGATTGCCTCCTGCACCTTGGGCTCCACATCCTGCACGCCAAAGGACGCACGCCGGAACCCCGTCTCGGCCAATACCGCGATCTTCTCGGCGTCGACGGTCCGCGGGTCCAACTCCACCGACAGTTCTGCGTCAGGCGCATACGTAAAACGCTGGCGCACCAGCTCCATCAACCGGGCCAGTTGCGCCACGGTGAAAAAGCTGGGCGAACCGCCGCCGAGGTGCAACTGCTCCACCGGGCGTTCGGCCCCGGTCGCGGCCACATAGAGGTCCAACTCGCGCTCCAGCGCCTGCAGGTAGCGGTCGGCACGCGAAGTGTCCTTGGTGATCACCTTGGCGCAGGCACAAAACCAGCACAGGCTCTCGCAAAACGGCAGGTGAAAGTAGAGGGAACGCGGGCCGGTTTGCTGGACCGCGTCGGCGATCAACGTGGCCGGCTCGACCTTGTCCGTGAAGTGCAGCGCCGTCGGGTACGACGTGTAGCGAGGCCCGGGGCGCTGATACTTTTCCACTAAGGCACGGGGAAGCATGCAGACAAGTTAGGCGAAGGAACCGACCGCGTCCACCAAAGCTTGCATGGATTCGACGCGCGCCTGCGGGGTGATGCCATGGCCGAGGTTGACGACGAAGCCCGGGCGGTCGCGCATGCTCTGCACCAGTTCGCGCGCGGCGGCGGCCACGTGCTCGGGCGGCAACGTCATCAGCACCGGGTCGAGATTGCCCTGCACGGCCACGTCGGGGCGGAGCTGGCGGGCGTATGCCGGGAGGTCGACCGTCCAATCGAGCCCGAGGCAGCAGGCACCCGTCGCCACGAGATTGGCCTGCTGGTGCGCCATGCCCTTGCCGAAAAAGATCACTGGGTAGCCCTCCGGCAGTGCCTGGATCACGCGCCACACCCAGCGCAGCGAAAGATCCGTATAGAGATTGCCCGGGCAGGCGGCGGCCCAGGAGTCGAAAATCTGAATTGCATCGGCCCCGGCCTCCACTTGCATACGGCAGAGCTCGATCACGGCATCGGTCACGCGCGTCATCAGACGCTCGAAAAGAGGCCGGTCGCTATAATAGAGAGCCTTGATCCGCGCGTAGGTATCGCTTGAGCCGCCCTCGACCATGTAAGTGGCCAGCGTCCAGGGCGAGCCGACGAAGCCCAGCAGCGCCGTCTCCGGCAGCTCGGCCCGCAGCAGTCGGTGGGCGGCGGGCATGTAGGCGAGGGCCTCACGCACGTTGCTGGCCGGCTTCAGGCGGTCGATGTCGGCGGCGGAATCGAGGCGGAAATCCATCGCGATGCCCCCCTCGTCGCGGAAACGGTAAGGCTGGCCCAGTGCCTCGGGGATCACGAGGATGTCGCTAAAGAGGATGGCCGCATCCAGCGCGAAGCGGCGCAGCGGCTGCAGCGTCACCTCCATCGCGAGATCAGGCGTCTTCACCATTTTCAGGAAGCCATGTTGCGCCTTCAGTTCCCGGTATTCGGGCAAATAGCGACCGGCCTGGCGCATCACCCAAAGGGGAGGGCGGTCCACCGGTTGGCAAGCGAGGGCGGCGAGCATGCGTTCGCGGGAATTCATTGTGCGCGCATGTTCACGGGTAGCGCTGCAATCTGGCAAGGCGGAAGTGCTTGCAGCCTGGATTTAAGCCCGGGCGATGGCGTAGAGGATCGTTTCCTCGCGGTGGATCGTGTAGTGGCCGAGGCGAAACTCGTAGAAGGGGAAGTTGTCGCGCAGGTATTGGGGGATCTCGTAGAGATCCTGCGGCTTGTGGTAGAGGGAGATCGCGAGCTTGGGCTTGAAGCGCTCGATGGTCTGTCGCGCGCCCTTGAGGCCCGCCAGCTCGGAGCCCTCGATGTCGAATTTGATGAAGTCGACCCGCTCGATCTGCCCTTCGGCGACGAGGCGGTCGATCGTGCGCAGCGGCACGGGCTGGTCCTGCACATTAAACCCAGCCCAGTAGCGGTTGAGGCGCATCGGCTCGGCATCCACGTCTGTCTCGGAGATGCCGTAGGGAAGCAGCGAGACATTTTGGAAGCCATTTTGCGTCAGGTTGTGCTGGATCACGTCGAGGTGGTCCGCCACCGGGTCGAAGGCGTAGACGCGCCCCTCCGGGCCCACGATGTCGGAGAAAATCACGGCCGTGTCTCCCGTGCACGCGCCGCCGTCGATTACGTGGTCCCCCGCTTCGGGCGCGATCCGCAGGCCATTGTCTTCGTAGAAATACTGGCGGCGGAAGATGACGGGCTCCAGGTGCATCGAGTCCATGCGGTAATGCCGGCCCCGGTAGGTAAAATCGTAGTGCTTGAGCCCGCCAAAAAGCCCGCTGAGGGCCAGAGTGGAAGGTTGGGGGCTCTCTGCCTGTCGGTATGCTTCCAACTCCGCCGTCTGATCGCGCCAGGGGAGGGGGATCTTCACGCTCAGGTGCCCGCAGAGGCGATAGAGCACCAGAAAGAGGAAGAGGCGCTTGGAAGCGTCGTCGCCCAGCTGCTGATAGGTGGCGAAGAGCAGCGGATGGGTGCGGAAAAACCAGTCGAAATAGAAGACATGGTCCGCCACGTTGAAATCGAGCGCATGGTCCTTCCCATCCACATTGAAGCGGAACGCGTCGAAGTTGTCCGCATGGCGGTTGATCTTGAGCGAGACCAACGCATTGAACAGCGTTACCCGGTAAAAGTCCGCCGCAGTGGAAGGAAGTTGTTCGAACATCGTGTTTTGTTGATCGACCGGCAACTGCGGAAAGTAAAGCTCTCTTTGCCCCAAAAGGCCGCCTCGGCCCTCCGATTATGGCGGCAGAAATTGCCGGGCGAGATCGTCCAACTACAGCCTTGCTTCGCCCGCCCGGTTCCTGCATTCTGGCCCTTTTGTCTCTGAACTTATACTGGCATGCCGACCATCGCCCACATCCGCAATATTGCGATCATCGCCCACGTTGACCACGGCAAGACGACCCTGGTGGACCAACTCCTGCGCCAAGGCGGCGCCTTCCGTGAAAACCAGCAAGTGGCTGAGCGAGCCATGGATAGCATGGATCTCGAACGCGAGAAGGGCATCACCATCAAGGCCAAGAACACTTCCGTGCACTGGCGCGACTACATCATCAACATCGTTGATACCCCTGGCCACGCCGACTTCGGCGGCGAGGTGGAGCGCGTGATGAAGATGGTCGACGGCGTGCTGCTGCTCGTCGACGCCTACGACGGCCCGCAGGCGCAGACCCGCTTCGTGCTGCGCAAGGCGCTCCAGCAAGGCCTGCGCCCGGTCGTGGTGATCAACAAGATCGACCGCGACAACAGCGACCCGCACAAGGTGCACGATCAGGTGCTCGAGCTGCTGATGGAGCTGGAAGCGACCGAAGAACAATTTAATTGCCCGTTCATCTACGGCAGCGCCAAGAACGGCTTCATGGTCCACGACCTCAACGACGAGCGCAAGGACATGATCCCGCTCTTCGAGACCATCGTCGAGGCCATCCACGGCCCGGAAGCCGAACCGGAACAGCCGTTCAAGATGCTCGTGAGCAACATCGACTGGAACGACTACGTCGGTCGTGTGGCGGTGGGCAAGGTAGCCAGCGGCCGGATCCAGGCGGGCGATCAGATCTACGTCTTCGATCGCGAAGGCAACAAGAAGCGCACCAAGATCACCAAGATCTTTACCTACAGCGGCCTCGCGACCTCCGACTCTTTGGCTGGTGAAGCCGGTGACATTATCGGCCTCGCCGGCTTTGAAGACGTCGACATCGGCGTGACGCTCGCCGCCGATGAAACCGCCGAGCCGCTGCCGTTCGTCGAAATCGACCCGCCCACCATCTCCATGATGTTCGCGGTCAATGACGGCCCGCTGGCTGGCCAGGACGGCAAATACGTCACCTCCCGCCAAATCCGCGACCGCCTCGCCCGCGAGCAGAAGATCAACATCTCCCTGCGCATCAGCGATGGCGAATTTGGTGGCACCTTTGAAGTCGTGGCCCGTGGCGCCATGCAGGTGGCCGTGCTCGTCGAAACCATGCGCCGCGAAGGCTACGAAGTGCTCGTTTCGCGCCCCAAGGTCATTACCCGCAAGGACGAGCAAGGCAACACGCTTGAGCCGTACGAAACCCTCTGGGTCGAGACGCCCGACGACTGCCTCGGCGGCATCCTCAAGTCGCTCGCTGGCCGCAAGGCCCGCATCGACAACATGATCAACCACAAGCTCGGCACCACGGTAGAGTGCTACCTGCCGACGCGCGGCTTGATCGGTTTCGAATTCGACCTGATGAA
The DNA here is from genome assembly GCA_030673845.1 of Verrucomicrobiota bacterium JB022. Classification (NCBI taxonomy): domain Bacteria; kingdom Pseudomonadati; phylum Verrucomicrobiota; species Verrucomicrobiota bacterium JB022. Next base: position 108,487 of record JAUTCQ010000012.1, on the reverse strand, counting down.
CCTGACGTCCGGCCGCGCCGTGATGTCTCACCTTTTCAAGGACTACGGCAACTGGGCGGGCGAAATCAATACCCGCCTCACCGGCACCCTCGTCTCCATGGACACCGGCGAAGCCACCGGCTACTCGCTGATGGCCCTGCAAGAGCGCGGCAAGCTCTTTGTCGGCCCGGGCGACATGGTTTACGAAGGTATGGTGGTCGGCGAAAACCCCCGCAAGGAAGAGATCCCCGTCAACCCGACCAAGGCCAAGAAGCTCGACAACATGCGCGCTTCCGGTCGCGACGACAATGTCCAGCTCGCCCCGGCCCTCCGCTTCTCGCTGGAGCGCGCGCTGGAGTACATCGCGGGCGACGAGTTTGTTGAAGCCACGCCGAATTACCTGCGCCTGCGCAAGCGCATCCTCAACTCCAACGAGCGCCGCAAGGCCGAAAAGCGCGAAGCTGCGCTCAACGCCTAGCGCCTGTTGCGTTCATAAGCATTTGCAGAGGGAGCCCACCAAGGGCTCCTTTTTTTGTGCCCGGGAGGGAAGATCAAGCGCGCGTCAGGCGGAGTTTTATGAAACCTTCTGGACGAGTGGCGGGAATCGGCTGCCGTTGGCGCATATACCCGTGAAGCACCCAATCGGTTCTGTGCCCGCACCTTGGCTCCTGAGGCACGACGGACATGACCGAGACTTCATGTTCACTCACATCCTCTGCTTATGACCCCCAATCTACAAACCCAAGCCCCGGGTTTTCCGCGTTCCCCCCGGAAAGCCGCGCTTTTTTCCCTGTCTTTCCTTCTGGCCCTCGCGGCCGGCGCCAACCTCACGCTGGCCCAGACCGCCAGCAACGAAACGCCCGACGACGACCAGGTCTTCGAGCTGGAAGAGTTCGTCGTCACCGGCATGCGCGAGAGCATGATCCAGTCGATCGAAATCAAGCGCGGCTCGTATGAGATGGTCGACGCGATCGTGGCGGAAGACATCGGCAAGTTCCCGGACAACAATCTCGTCGAAGCCCTCCAGCGCGTCTCCGGCGTGCAGGTGACCGACCGTGCTGGCGGCGAAGTCTCCACCGTATCCATTCGCGGCCTCAACGACGTCAACACCACTATCAACGGCCGCAACATCTTTACTTCTTCCGGCCGCCACGTCTCCTTGCAAGACATTCCGGCCAGCCTGCTGCACCGGGTCGACGTTTACAAAACCCGTTCCGCCGACCAGATCGAGACCGGGATTGCCGGTGTGATCGACATCAGGACCCACCGGCCTTTCAACTTCGACGGCTTCAAGGCCGTGGTCGCGGCCCGCGGTATCTATCAGGAGCAGGCCGATGAGTTCGACCCCAACCTCAGCGCGCTCATCAGTAACACCTGGGAACTTCAGGGTGGGGCTCGCCTCGGGGTACTCTTCAATGTCTCCTATGCAGAGACGAACTACCGCGACCAAAGCGTGACCCCAGGCGCTGCCGTGCCTTTCGTAAATGGCACCCCTCCCGCCCCGTGGACACCTTATGAGCGTATTTTCCTCGAACGTGAAGGAGTCTCGCCGATCGTGGAAGGGGGCGACCTGTGGGAGCCGGGCCTGGACGCAGGCCTGCCCTATGCAGAAGGCTCCACTTTGCCCATGATTATCGACGGCCAGACCGTGCAGGTGCCCTACCTGCTGAGCCGCGATGCGATTTTCCAGAGCGATCTTCTCGGATCCCGCGAACGTCCGGCAGGCAACCTTTCCATTCAATACGCCCCTAATGATTGGTCAGAATACGTCTTCGAGGCGTTTTATAACGGTTATCGTAACGAGACCAGCAACTCGCTGCTCTTCTCCTTTGCAGACTGGTGGGGAGCACTTGGCGACGATCCAGAAGTCGAGCTCTACCCGGGGACCAATATTATTAAGTCGCGCAGAGTCGGAGCTCCCTACGGCTTTACTAGCGGTGATATTACTCGCAGCGAGACCGACAGCTATCTCTATGCTGTAGGCGGGCGCTGGGATATCGGCGATAACCTGACGCTGAAGTCCGAGATTACATACCAAACCAGCGAATTTAAAGAGGAATTCTTTGGTATGCGTTTCGATCGGGTCTTCGATTCCATCGATATTGATTTCAATAGTAAGGGCGGCCTCCCTGCTTTCAGTTTTGGGGATAACCCAACCACTGCCGCTGATGAAAGTTCTCTCACCGACCCGTCGCTGTGGACTGTAGCCCAATTGTACGATAACTCGGTCAGGCACGAAGGCGAAGCTTGGACCTATACCACCGATGGCGACTACAAGCTCGATTGGCCTGTCCTCGAATCGCTCAAGTTTGGGGTTCGCTACGATGACCGCAGTGCCTCGGAAGCAGATCGACCGCAAGCTGCAGTGCCATTCCTTGGGCAGCCGCTGAGCAGTTTTCCAGAGTTCGGTAGTACCAATAGCGGATTTTTCGATGGGCGGGCTGATATTCCCAGTAGTTGGCTCTCTGCTGATGGCGATTTCATTTTCGACAACCGGGAGGCTATCCGTCAGCTCTATCGGAACACGTTGGACGATCCGACTATTTACAATAATCCTATTGAGAAGAACTTCGATGTAGAGGAAGCCACCACTTCTGCCTACCTCATGTCTACTTTCGCAACCGAGCTGTTCGGACGGAAGCTGGACGGGCAGTTCGGTGTCCGTTACGTCACCGTCACTACCGATATGCAGTTTGGGGAGACCGTCAGTGTTGATGTTGAGAAATTTCTCCCCAGTGCTTCGGTCCGCTACAGCCTGACGGAAGATCTCCGTCTCCGCCTGAGCTACGGCGAAACGTTGCGACGTCCGAATTTCAGCCAGTTGAATCCAAATCTTAACTTGGTCGACGACGTGACCAACATTGGTTATGGTGAGGCTACCAGCGGTAACCCTTATCTTGATCCAACGACGTCGAAAAACTACGACATCTCCCTTGAATACTACTTTGGCGAAGGCAATGCCATCTATGGCACTTGGTTCAAGCGCGAGGTTGAAGGTTTGGTGGAGACTTTCCGCAGTCGCATCATTGCGCAGAATGCCCAAGGCGAGGACTATCCTTATATCCTCACACGGCCTGATAACACCTCTGATGGCACCTTGGATGGGTTTGAATTTGGTTTGATCTATTTCCCGGAGAGCCTGCCTTCAGTCCTCGATGGTTTTGGAGTGCAGGCGAGCCTTACACTGCTTGATTCGGAGCAGACCATCCCTGTAACCAATAATCAAGGGGAAGTCGTGAGGGAAGATCGCAGGCCATTTTTCGGCGTTTCCGACACTTCCTATAGTGTTGTGCTCGCCTATGAGCGTGGCCCGGTGAGCGCCCGCCTGGGCTATGTCTGGCGAGACAACTTCATGAACGAGTATGAGGCTCCCCAGTTTGCTAACCCCAGAGGCGTTTACCGCACTCCCGACAAGAGCCTCGACCTGCAAGTCTCCTGGGCGGTGACGGAAGCGCTGACGGTGACCTTCGACGCGACGAACCTCACGCAGGAGACCTTCCACAGCTATTACGAAGACGAAGACCTCTTCAACTTCGGCAACTGGATCGTCAGCCGTACCTTCGCGGTCGGCATGCGCTACGACTTCTAGTCGCGCAAACGCCTGGAACTGACTTGAGAGCAAGGGCGACCCTGTGGTGGGGTCGTCCTTTTTGTTACTGGTTGGCATCGTGGGCTCCACTCCCAAAGATGTGGAAGAGCCATGAAGCACGCCTATCCCTTTACGCCCCGCGCTCAGGCCGCTCCCGTTCGCATCTGGGGTAAGGACCTGGAGCCGGAGTCGTTGCAACAGATCGCCGACGCGGCCGAGCTGCCGATTTCCGTTCGTGGGGCCCTGATGCCGGATGCCCACCTCGGTTACGGCTTGCCCATCGGTGGGGTGCTGGCGACAGAAAACGCCGTCATCCCCTACGCCGTGGGGGTCGACATCGCCTGCCGCATGAAGATGACCGTGCTGGACTTGCCGGTCGAGACGCTGAAAGACGAAGTGGGCCGCAAGCGCCTGCGTGATGCCTTGGAGCGTGAGACCCAGTTTGGGGTGGGGGCCAAGTTCAAGCGCCGCCACCTACATGACGTAATGGACCGCGACTGGAGCGTATCGCCGATCACCCACCAGAACAAGGACCGCGCGTGGGGCCAGCTTGGGACCAGCGGGAGCGGTAACCACTTCGTCGAGTTTGGAGAGTTGATCATTCAAGACGCTCGGGCGGGGCTGGCACCGGGGAAATACCTGGCGCTGCTCTCGCACAGCGGAAGCCGTGGGACCGGGGCGGCCGTCTGCGACCATTACAGCAAGCTGGCCAAGAGCCAGCACCCGGACATCCCGGAGCGCCTCCGCTTCCTCAGCTGGCTGGGGCTGGATACGCACGAAGGGCAGGAATACTGGGCCGCGATGGAGCTGATGGGGCATTACGCCGCCGCCAACCACGCCTGCATTCACCGCGCAATGGCCGGCAACCTGGGGGCCGAGGTGCTGCTCGACCTCGAAAACCCTCACAACTTCGCCTGGAAGGAAGTGCACGAAGGCCGCGAGGTGGTCGTGCACCGCAAGGGTGCCACGCCCGCCCACGCGGGCGTGCTCGGCATCATCCCTGGCACCATGGCCAGCCCCGCCTACATTGTAATGGGCAAGGGGCAGCCGGAATCCCTCTGCAGCGCCTCACACGGTGCCGGCCGCGTGATGAGCCGCACAAAGGCCAGGAAGTCGCTCAACTGGGCCGATGCTCGCCAGCTCCTGACCGAGCGCGGGGTGCACCTGATCTCAGCCGGACTGGACGAAGTGCCGTTTGTCTATAAGGACATCGACGAAGTGATGGCCGAGCAGCAAGACCTCGTCGAGACCTTTGCGGCCTTCCACCCGCGGATCGTCAAGATGGCCCCGGCCGGAGAACGCCCGGAAGATTGAGCCTGAAAGTAATCGAGGTGAGCGTCATCACGCCCACCTCTTTTTTGCGCTCGTTATTCAGCTGCCGGGAAGGGTCTTCCAGAGTGACGTCGCTCTACGATGAGTGAGAGGTTTCTTGTGGGGCGGGATACGCAGCAACCACGAGCCGGTGGGGCCGCGCGCCCGCCTGCTCGGCGTGGTAGCGGGAGGCGAGTTCTGAAACTGCTTGCGTCAGTTCTTCGGTAAAGGCGGTGCGCTCGGCAGGCGAGCGGAAGCGGATGACGGTATCGAGCGAGAAGGTAAAGAGTCGTTTGTTTTCCTCGTGCGAGCGACGCCACAGTCGCCCGACCTCCTGCACCATGCGGGAAGCCAAAGCTACCACGTAGCTGGCCAGCAGCTTGTCGGGGCGCCGCTCGGGGGCCGGGGCCAAGTCGCCCAAGGCGGCGGGCGAGATAATGTAGGTCGAGGCGCTGGCTACCAGCACCCGCTCCGTGATGCCTCCCCATTGGCGGGATTCGGCGGGCTCCACCAGCTTGTGCTCTTCCAGCGCCTTGAGGTGGTAATTGACTTTTTGCCGCGTCAGACCCACGCGAGGCGCCAATGCTGCCGCCGAGGCAGGCGCACGCAGCTCGGCCAGAATTCGGGCCTTGATGGGATCCATTGTCAAGGAGGCGGCCACGGGCTCTTCAATCACCTGAAGATCTAGCATCCCTCTAAAATGGGCCGACAAAATAATCTGTCAATGTTGGTTAGGACCAAAAAAGAAGCGGTTCAGAGATCTCCCTGAACCGCTTTGAATCCTGCTGAAACCTTCGTTATTCCACCGTCTCCACGCGCAGGCGGAAGTAGCGGGCGCTGTCGCTGGGTGCGGCGACTTCTGGCAGGGCCACCTTACCGGCAGCGTTGTCCGAGCCCGCGCTCGACCACAGTTGATGGGGCCATTCGGCCATGGTCGGGTCATCGCTTGCCTCGATGTAGTAGCGCAAGGCCGGGTCGGCGATGCGGTCGAAGCTCAACGAAAGCATGCCGTTGGCTGATGAGGCCTGCAGCGCGCCATTGGCGTCGGGCACCATCGGATCGGTCCCGGTGGCGTATTCGATCAGGTTGGGCAGGCCGTCGACATCGGGGTCGGCATCCTGCGCGGCCACCGCCGGCAGGGGATTCGCCCCAAAGTGCGTGATCACCCATTGGGCCCAGTCGGTCTGTGAAGAATCCCCGTTTTCGATCATCACGGTGAGCGATTGCAGCTGCGCGGTCTTCACGTCGGCATTCAGCGGCGTGATGGCAAAGACGCCGAAGGTCAGGTCGCTCTGGCCATTGAGGAAGGTCGCTTCGCCCGTCGTCGGGTGGGTGGAAACGCCATCGACGAAGTAGGACCACGCGCCGTTCTGGCGCGCAATCACCACCGAGAGGCCGTCACTGACGTCGATAAAGCTCGAGAAATGTGCACCTGCGTCTTGAGTGCCGGGCGTGTGAGCCGAGTAGGCCTGCGGAGCATCCAGAAGGATGAAACCGGCGCGGGTGACGTTTGTGCTGGCCGTGCCGACGTAGAGGCCGAGCTGGTCCACAAATGCGAAGCCAACGACCGGGGCAAACTCAGCCCGGATCACGAAGTCCTGATCGCCGGTAAAGCCGAAGTCCGAGAGCCGCAGACCCGGTGCAGAGAGCCCCGCCATGCCCGCCTGACCCGCAAAGTCGGCCTGGCTGGAGCGGATTTCCAGCACTTCGGCGGTGGTGTCGAGGTTCAGTTTCGGGTCGTGGGTAGCGAGGGTGCCTCCGGTGCCGCCAAGGCGGGTGGTGAAGCCGGTGGGCGTGCCGTCCTGATCGAGAATGCCGCCCGTGGCTTCGCCGGTGAAGGTGACGGTCGACTGCGCCACGTCGATCGGCGCGCCCACATAGACGTTGAACGTCACCTCGTCCGTATATTCCGGCTCCAGCACGTCATGCGCTTGCGCGCGGATGGTAAAGGTCTGGCCCTGCTGGCTGAGGAGTGGGGTAAAGGTCAGTTGCCCCGTCAGCGGGTTGATGGTGGTGCCGGCAGGGGCTTCGCGCAGGGCATATTCGAGCACATAGGGCGTATCGTCCTGCCGGTCGCTGAGCACGAGGTCGAGCGTCTCGCCGATGCCGATGGCTTGGGCCGCGACGGGCGTCAGGTCGATGGGCGTGTAGGGCGCGCTTCTCTCCGGGATCGCCACCGCGCTGCCCCAGATGGCGGCGTTGTTGGGCGCCAGCGCGGAGAAGGTATCGACCCACATCCGGTTATCGTCGTCCCACATCCGGCAGACGACGCCCTTGTAGGCCACACCGCCCATCGTGATCGTGATGTAGTGATCGCCGGACAAGCTCCAGGTGCCGCTGGTGCCGGAGAGCGTGCCGTTGGCCAGCAGCTCGACCTCAGTCGAAGTCTTGACCGTGGTGGAGACATCGGTGCCGTGATGGATCACCTTGTAACTGCCGGCGATGTCGGCTGCCGTGTAGGTACCGATGGTTTCACCCGCGTAGCGATGGGGCGCCACCACGGGCCAGCCGTCTTCGCTAAAGAACACCTGATGTACGCGCACCTCGTGCTGCTCGTCGCGCCCCACAAAGCGGGTATGGAAGACGTTGAACCACTTGCCCGTGGCAGCATCGTGCAGCACGGAGTTGTGACCGGGCGAAACATATCCGCGGCTGGTGGTGTAGGGCTCACCCTCCGCATGCAGGAATTGGTAATTGCCCATCAGCTTGGCCCCGTAGGGTGCAATGGAGACATCGTCGAAGATCGTGCCCGCAGCCCCCTTGGCTGCGATCATATCCTGGCCTGCCGCATCGAAATAGGGGCCTTCGGGGGTCGTCGAACGCGCCACGCGGATATTGTAAGCCCCGTCGGCTCCCAGCCCGCCGAAGGAGACGAACATGTAGTAATACTGGGTCTCCGGGTGGTAGACCACATAAGCCCCTTCGATCCGGGCATGGTTGCCGCCCATGATCTTGGTGCCGTAGCCTTGACCATCGAGCTGCACGCCGGTGTTGCGGTCCATCTCCATCACAAAGATGCCGCCCGAATAGGATCCATAGGCCATCCAGAGTCCGCCGCTTGGGTCGTTGAACATTGCAGGGTCGACCGCATGCGGGTGGCGTGTGGCGTCGTAGATGGTGCCGTCGGGGCTTACCTGCCCCCACATGCCCGAGCGCAGGAGGACACCGCGATCGGTGTAAGGACCCAGTACGGTGTCGGATTCGGCAATTCCGGTAAGGCCCCGCGGCGACGAGCCTTCGGACGCGCAGTAGTAGTAGGCCCAGGTGCCGTCGGGTAGCTGGTAAACATCGGGAGCCCACAGCGTATCAGCGCCAGTCCAGTCAAAGGCTTCGGACAGCTCCGTGAAGGGATCGGGAAAGAGCGGGTTGCCGACCGCGACGTGGGTCGAATATTGATACCAGTTTATCAGGTCGGGCGACCAGGCGGAGGCGGCGTGCGAGCCGAAGACGTAATAGTATTCGCCATCCTGCACAATGGAAGGGTCGTGGACCGATGCGGTGCTGCTGAAAATGGGCACGGGTGCCGCCGACAATGGCAGCGGAGCGCAGGCCAATACAGCCAGCGCCTTGAAACGGTGGGAGTCCATGGGGGGGAGTGAGGGGGGAGGTGAGCTCTTCGGGCCCACGCAAGGTGCGCGCAACGGTTGCAAGGGGTGCGACCGCCTTCTTTGGGGAGAGGCCCGTCACCCTCCATGCGCCATTTACGCGCCGCCTCCGCCAATCGATGGGGAGGTTTGGGACCCCGCATCACGCTTCCCAGGCTTCCCTGCCCTCAAAGCGCTTCCGCAATTACTTCGGCCACATGCTTGGGTTCGCGGTCGGTCAGCTGCAGGATCTGCTCGCGACAGGAGAAGCCGTCGGCGATGATCAGCGTATCTGGCTTGGCTGCACGCACGCGTGGCAAGAGCACGCGCTCGCCCGCCGCCACCGACACTGCGTAGTTGTCGGCCTCAAAGCCAAAGGAGCCCGCCATGCCGCAACAACCACTGTCGAGCACCTCGAAATCCAGCCCCAGGCGCTCCAGCAGCTTCTGGTCGTGGTGGAACTTCAAGATAGATTGGTGGTGGCAGTGGCGATGGACCAAGGCCTTGCGCCTGATCTGAGGCAGCGCCGCATCGGGCACCATTTTTTGCAGGAACTCCGCCAACGTGAAGACGCGCTTGCCGAGGCGTCGGGCATCCTCGTGGTGGGGGAAGAGATTCTGCAGCTCGTCACGAAAGACCGTGAGGCAACTCGGCTCGATGCCGACGATCACGCTGTCGTCCTCCAGTTGTGGGCGCAGCACCTCCATCGTCTGGAAGAGTAGCTTTTTTGCGCGATCGAGCAGGCCGTAGTCGTAGAGCGGTCGACCGCAACAGAGCGTCTGCGGCGGCAGCACGACCCGGTAGCCTACGTGCTCCAGCACCTTGACCATCGCCTGCGCCGTATGGGGGAGCAAAAAATTGTTGAAGGTGTCCGGCCAGAGCAGCGCGACAGGGCGGCTGGCGGCATCTGTCGGCTCCCGATGCTCCTTTTCAAACCATGCGCGGAAGGTCTGGCGGGCAAAGCGCGGCATCTGGCGCTCGGTGGCGAGCCCTGCGGTCTTTTTGGCCAAGGTGGAAATCCCAGGGGCCTGCGTCATAAAGTTGGCCAGCCCCGGCAGCTTCGAAGCCAGGCGCGCCCACCAGTAGATGTAGCCCATGGCGTAGGCCGGGCGAGGGCGCAGACGGCCCTCGTAGTAGTGACTCATAAACTCGGCCTTGTAGGTGGCCATATCTACATTCACCGGGCACTCGCTCTTGCAGGCCTTGCAGGCGAGACAAAGGCTCAGGGCCTCGTGGACGGTGTCGTCTTTCCAGCCGTTCTGGCCGATCACATCGCCCTGCAGCAACTCGAAAAGCAGGTGGGCTCGCCCGCGCGTGGCGTGCTGCTCTTCGCGCGTTACCATGTAGCTGGGGCACATCGTCCCGTTTTCCGTCTTGCGGCAATTGCCGACGCCCACGCAGCGCAAGGTGGCCTGCGCAAAGCTGCCGTCGTCCTGCGGAAACTTGAAGTGCGTTTTGGGCTCGCGCGGCCGGTAACCGGCACCCAGTCGCAGTTTGCTGTCGAGCGGGTAGGGGTCGACGACCTTGTGCGGGTTCATGCCGTTATCCGGATCCCACAGCGCTTTGAATTCGGCGAAGGCTTGGATCAACTCCGGGCCATACATCTTTTCCAGCAGTTCGGCCTTGGACTGCCCGTCGCCGTGTTCCCCCGAGAGCGTGCCGCCATAGCTGACGACCAGATCCGCACCTTCTTCGAGGAACCGGCGAAACTTTCCGATCCCTTGCTCGTCCTTGAGCAGGAAGTTGATGCGCGTATGCACGAGCCCTTGCCCAAAGTGGCCGTAAAAGGGCCCGTCGTAGTCGTATTTCTGGAAGAGCTTGCGGAAGTCGCGCAGGTAATCGCCCAGTTTCTCCGGCGGCACCGCCGTGTCTTCCCACCCCTCCCAGGTGTCGTCCTGGTGGGGGATATGTGCGGTGGCGCCGAGACCGGATTCGCGGCCCTCCCATACCCGCTTTTGCTGCTCCGGGTCGTCAAACAGCGCGGTGGAAGGCGGCGTTTTTTGCTTCTGCAACGCCTGCTCCAGTGCGCTTGCTTTCTGCTTGGCCTCGTCTCGCGTATCGCCTCCAAATTCTACAATCAGCCAACCGTGGCCGTCGGGCAGATACTGGATGTCTTCGGTGTGCAGGTCGTTCACCTCCATATCGCCGAGCAGGCGCTGGTCCATCCCCTCGCAGGCCATTGGGCGATGTTCCATCACCAGCGGCACATGGTCGGCGGCGGTGGCGATATCGGGGAACCCCAGCACCAGCATGGCCTTTTCTTTCGGCTCGGGCAACAGGCGCACCTTGGCGCTGAGCACGACCACACAGGTGCCTTCGGTGCCGCAGAGGGCACGGGCGACGTGGCAACCGTGCCCGGGTAAAAGATCGTCGAGGTTGTAACCCGAAACGCGGCGCGGGATATCGGGGAAGCGTTCGCGGATCAAGCCTCCATACTGGTCGCGGATACGCTTGAGGCCGCCATAGATCTCGCCGCTGCGGCCTCCGGCTCGGATCTTTGCGTCAAGTTCCGGCTCGGGGGTGCGGCCGACGGTGAGGCGCAGGCCATCGTAAGTGAGCACTTCCAGCTCGATCACCTGATCGCTCGTCCGCGCGCCCTCGCCTTCAAAAGCCGCCAGCACGCTGTGGGTGCCGCAGGCATTGTTGCCGATCATGCCGCCAAAGCTGCAGTTGTTGTGCGTGGAAGGGTCGGGCCCAAAGCGCAGACCGTGCGGCTTCACCTGATGCTGCAGCGTGTCGAGCACACAACCCGGCTCCACCCGGGCCCAGCGCTCCTCCACATTTACCTCCGTTACGCGATGCAGGTATTTTGAGAAATCCAGGATCAGCCCATGGTTGGCCGTCTGCCCGGCCAGCCCGGTTCCCCCGCCCCGCGAGGTAATTGCCACCCCCATCTCACGCGCGACCTCCAGCGTGTGCACCACGTCGTCGACCGTTTTGGGGATGACGACTCCAAGCGGTGGCAGGCGGTAGTTGGAGCTGTCTGTCGCATAGAGCGCGCTGGCTCCTGGCCCCAGGCGGACTTCGCCCTGCAGCTTCTGCTTCAGACGATTGCTGAGGCGGACCAGGTCGACGGGCGGCCGGTTGACGAGGGCTTCGGGTGAGGCGGCGGGTGGCTGGGCCATAAGATCAGAGAGAGAAGGGTTTCAAATCGCTTTCCCGCAGCTCCAGCCCATGGCCGGGCCGGTCGAGGGCAGGGTAAAGATCGCCACCTTTCAGCTCGGGCAGGCCTTCGAAAGCCATCGCCTCCAGCCGAGTATGGTCGTAGAAATATTCAAGGTGCCGCAGCCCCGGCGACGCGCAGGCAATGGGAACCGTCAAGGCGGGGGCGCAGTGGGCACTCAGCGGGGTTTCGAACGCCTCCGCCAGCACGGCAATTCGCCGAAATCCGGTATAGCCGCCACAGCGGGTAACGTCGGGCATGAGCACGTCGACCGACCGCTGCTCAAGGAAACGCCGGGCTTCGGAGCTGCGGTAGAGGTATTCGCCATCAGCCAATTCCACCCCCGGCGGCAGGTTGGGGCGGAGCGCGTGCAGGCCCGGCAGATCGGCGGGGTTCAGCGGCTGCTCCAGCCACGAAATCTGGCCGACCTCGGCAAAGACCTCCGCCCATTGGCGCGCCTGGGAGAGGGTGTAGGCGCTGTTGGCATCCACCATCAAAGCGGTGTCGGGGCCGATCACCAAGCGAGCGGCTTCCACTCGTTCTCGGTCGCGATCGGGTTGACGACCTACCTTCATCTTTACCGCGCGGAGCCCGCGCTCGCTCCAGCTGCGCAGCTGGCTCTCCAGCTCTCCCAGCTCATACGAGGTAAAGCCGCCGCTGCCGTAGGCCATCACGCTGTCCTGAGCCTGGCCCAGGAGGCGAGCGAGAGGCTGGTCCAGCAAGCGGGCGTAGAGATCCCACAAGGCGGTGTCGACGGCGGAAATCGCCATCATGGGCAGCCCCGTTTGCCCCAGGTTGCGAATCGTGTTGAGCATGGCTTCATGATGCGCCGCAGGTGTGAGCGCGGAGGCATCCTCAAGCAAAGACAGGAGGTGCTCGTGGATGAAATGCGCGGCGCTGGCGTCGGCGTAGGTGTAGCCGAAGCCCTTGGCCTCGGCGCTCCATACCTCGACCAGCACCAACGTGGTCGCATCCCACGCAAGCGTGCCGTCCGATTCCGGGGAAGCGGTCGGGATCCTGAAAATTCGGACCCGCGACCGCGTAATCGACTGCTCGACGGCAGTCACCGCTAGATCATTTCTTTCACCTTGTCGCGGGCGACAGTGGTGACGATCTCTTCGCGGTACTTTTCGCCCCTCAGCATCGATTTGGCGAACTTCGTGGCTTGGCCCACCTTGATCTTGCTCGGCATCGGAGGCTCCTGCTTGTCCACAATGGCATCGACGAGGACCGGCCCGGGGTAAGCCAGGGCCTGATCGAGCACTTCGCCGATCCGCGCCGGGTCGTCGCAACGCAGGCCCACTCCGCCGCAGGCCTCCGCCACCTTGGCAAAGTCGATGGGCGCGAGGTCCACTTCAAATTCCGGGTTGCCGAGGAAGACCATTTGCTCCCACTTGATCTGGCCCAGCGTCCCGTTGTTGATGAGGATCACCTTGATCGGCAATTCGTAGCGCACGGCGGTGGCAAATTCCGCCATCAGCATGCTGAAGCCGCCGTCGCCGATAAACGCCACGCATTGCCGGTCGGGGTGCGCGACCTGTGCGGCGATGGTGTAGGGGAGGCCATTGGCCATCGTGGCGAGGTTGCCCGAAAGCGAGAACATCTGGTTGCCCTTGGCCGGGATCTGGCGTGCAAACCAAGTCGCGATCGTGCCCGAATCGCTGGTGATGATCGCGTCGTCTCGCAGGCGCTTGCCCAGCTCCCATGCGACCACTTGCGGCTTCATCGGCTTGTCCTGCCGCGTGCCCCGCTTTTCCATCAGTTGCCACCACTCGTGGGTTTCCTTCTGGCGCTGCTCCAGAAAGCTGCGGTCTTCCTGACGCTTCAAGTGGGCCTTGAGACCGCGCAGGGTCGACTTGCTGTCGTAGGGCAGGCCGACCTCCACCGGGTAACGCAGGCCAATGCGGGCTGGCTCGATGTCGATCTGCACGCACTTCGCCTGCCCGGGCTTCGGATAATACTCGATGTAGGGGAATGACGTGCCGACCATGAGCAAGGTATCGCACTCCTGCATCGCATTTTCGGAGGGCAGGGTACCCAGCAGGCCGATCCCGCCAGTGGTCAAAGGATGGTGATCGGGCACCGCCGCCTTGCCCAGCAGCGCCTTGACGATAGGCGCGCCCAGGATGTCCGCGACTTCCAGCAGCTCCTTGGTGCATCCCAAGGCCCCTTGACCGACGAGCATCACCACCTTCTTGCCCGAGTTGAGCACTTCTGCGGCTTTTTTGAGGTGTGCTTCCTGTGGGGTGGGCGGCTCCACGTAATAAGAGCCACGATCGTGCTTCGGGACGTTGCGGCTGGACCGGCTTCCGTCCTCGACGGTCAGGCTCTGCAGGTCGGCCGGGAAATTGATATGCGTTACCGCCCGGCGGGCTACGGCCGTGCGACAAGCCATTTGGGTGACGTTGGCGACATGTTCAGGCCCCATTACGCGCGTATTGTAGGCCGCCACATCCATAAAGAGGCGGTCGAGCGCTACGTCTTGCTGGGCCATGGTATCGATCAGGTCATGGTAATGGTGGCCGGTGATCGCCAGCACCGGAGCGCCGTCCATCTTGGCGTCATAGAGGCCGTTGAGCAAGTGAACGCCGCCGGGGCCCGAAGTCGCCAGGCAACAGCCGAGCTTCTTGGTATATTTGGCATAGCCACAAGCCATGAAGGCTGCGGATTCTTCGTGCCGCACTTGCACGAAGCGGATCTTGTCCCGCCGCGTGCGGAGCGACTCCATGATGCCGTTGATCCCGTCGCCTGGGAGACCGAAAATTACTTCTACCCCCCAGTCGATCAGGGTTTCTACAAGGATGTCTGCTGCTGTCTTCGCCATAGCGTCAATAGTTTGAAGGTTTGGCTAGGAGTGCGCAGGGCCTGCGCCAATCTGTGGTGAATGGTCCAAATCACCGTTGGACAACGCTATTTACTTGCCTGCGGTTCCGACTTGAGAGGAGCGGAAGAAGATCCGTTGCAGGCTGCCTTCAATCTGATGCCGCGTTAGGGCGCACTGCACCCGTGGGCGTTCAGTGCGCATGGGCGTGGCCCCCATCCTCCCCGTGGTGGGCATGCTTCGCCATCTCCTTGGGGTTGTGCATGCCTTCCTTGACCCCAAACTTGATCAGCAGCACGTTGACCGGATAAGCGGCGATCAGGCCCACGGAAAGCGATACGACAAGCGAAGACCAGAACAGCGGCTCGCCAAATTGGGCGTTTTTCGCCAGCCAGAAGTCGACCCCAATCGCGACCACCTCCATCACCGCGATGCTGGCAGACTCGCTGTAGGCGGCATCTTTCAACGCCGTGCCGAAGCTCTCGCCATCTTGCAGGAGTGGCCCCATCGTCATGCCAAAACCGAAGATGTAGGCCAGCACAAAGGTGCAGAGGCCCACCCACAGGTTGCTGTTGACGGCCAGCACGCCGGTCAGGACGACGAGGCCGGTGACCTCGCCCGCGCCGCAGCCGGAATAGCAGTGTGAGACCGAGCGGAAGCTCTTGCGCCACAGCGAGTCACGCGCGATCTGTTTGCGGCCCGAGTAGTAGTAGACCGCCAGCCCGACGGGGCCCGAATACAGCACCGTGAGCCCCCAGACTACTTTCATCAAGGGCATGATCTCGCGGTTGTTTTTTGCCAAATCCCAGATCAGGACCGCAAGGGAGAGGGCCATCAGCACCAACCAGATGCTCATGACGGTAGGGTTGGAGATGAAGTCGCGAATCGCATTCATGTCACCGATTGGGTGCATATGCCATACCAGTGAGAGGAGCGAGTGGCATCCAACCTGCAAACGTTGGGGATGGTATGAAACATTTAATCGAAATACTCCCGACCCATCCCCATCCAACTCCCTTTGGCTCCACCGACGCCTGGCAGCAGTTGATCAAGGCTACGGGCGACTGTGCGGCAACTTGCCAAGGCTGCGCCGATGCCTGCCTGGCGGAGGAAAAGCTGGATATGCTCCGCCGTTGCATCCAGACGGATATCGCCTGCGCCAAAATCTGCGAGACGACCCTCAGCCTGCTGCTCACCCAAACTGCGCGGGACGATTCACTGGTTCGCGCGCAAGTCGAGACCTGCGAGAAGGCCTGCGGCATGTGCGCGAAGGAGTGTGAGCAACACGCCCAGATGCACGCGCACTGCCGTATCTGCGCCGAAGCCTGCCGCGCCTGTGAAAAGGCCTGCCGGGCTGCCCTTGCCGCCGCCTAAGACAACCTCATAAACGCAGCAAAGCCGCCCTCCAGATCGGAAGGCGGCTTTTGTGTCAGAAGAGTTGGAAGATTCTTAAATCATCGCCGGCATGCCGGTCTCGACCGGTGCGTGCTCGGTTTCCAGATTCTCCTTCAGGCGCTGCAAGTCCTCCTTCACCATTTGCTCAAAGGACTTGTTGAGCGCCTTGCCCATCACCAGGCCGATGGCGCCGACCGGGGGGCGATAAGAGATATGGACGTGCACCTCCGTGCCGTAACCGCCGGGGGAGTCGACAAACTGGACTTCGCCCGCGTTGTCTACGGCTGCACCCGGCACCGAACGCCAGGCAATACGCTCCTCGGGCTCGTCGTAGTGGATCTCGGCATCCCAGGAGACGCGACCGCGACCGCCCGGCAGGTGGGCCACCCAGTGCGAAGTGCGCTCGTCGTATTCCGAGACCTTCACCACGTGGTGCATGAAGCGCGGCAGATTTTCGAGTTGGCGCCAATAGCGGTAGACTTCCTCGCGCGGGGCGAGAATCGTTTCCGTCACATGCGCGCTGATCGGGCGGGCGCTCTGGGTGGGGGCCGTATCGCGCCCCACCGCCGAGCTGAGCGGGCAATGGCCCGAGAGGCCGCGATAAAGCAGGCCACCGCCTGCCGCGCCCATCAGGAGGCCCAGCCAAGGTTGGCGCTGGCGGAAAGCGAAAGCCGTCAGCGCAAGGCCTCCTACCGCCGAGATGATCCGCTCGGGGTTGCTGACGTTGATGTGGCTGGAGCCACTGGCGGGCGGCTCCGGGTAAAGTGAGTATGACGGGATATCCATGGTGTGATGTGGGTTGAGGTTAGTGCTGTCTCCTCTAAAGCACGGCATATACCAGCCCCTGCCACCACCTCGTGAGTGGCATATCCCGGGCCTGGGCGGTCGGGGAATCCAGCCATGCGCCCCGCGTCTCCTTCAACATTCGTGCAAGATGCGCTTTGCCTCGCGACCACGAGGGGAAACAAAAAAAGCGGAAGTCTACCGGTCGGAGGCTTCCGCTTGAGGTGAAAGTTGCCGTCTGGCTATGGGTGAGACGCGGCGGCCGATCGCTCGATGTTGTCGAGCACCTGATGGAGTGCGACGGCGTCTTCAAAGCTGGGAGCCGTGCGCGTGCCGTGCTGGATATCGTCGGCCATGCGGGCATACATCCGGGCCACGTTGCGGGCGATCGAGCTATCCGGCCAGCCATCATAGGCGGAGGCAGGAGGCATCAACAGCTCCAGCTCCTCGGCGTCGCCCTGGGCGCCACGGATCGTCAGCGGAGCCATTTGGGCATGGCCGCTGCCCGCCGTTACCTGAATGTCGCCCGAGGTCCCGTTGATTTCCCACAAGAGATTGGTGCCGCGCGATTGCCCGCCGCGATAGTGGACGGAGAGGGCGGCACCGCTGGCGAGCGCCCCGTGGATCATCACCTGATCAGGTGCGTTTTTGGGGAGCGATTCGCCGGTCTCGCTCACCTTCACCTTGTCGAAACGGCTGATGAAGCGGGCAGATACATCGTCGATCGGCCCGAGCACGTCCTGCAAAGCGGCCAAGGTGTGGGCGAGAGGGATGGCCTGCATCGTCGCTCCATTCGCGGAGTCGAAAAGGTAGGCGTGGTCGGCAATGCACTCGCCGGCCCAGTTGC
The DNA here is from genome assembly GCA_030673845.1 of Verrucomicrobiota bacterium JB022. NCBI lineage: Bacteria > Pseudomonadati > Verrucomicrobiota > Verrucomicrobiota bacterium JB022. The sequence goes on along the minus strand of JAUTCQ010000012.1, from coordinate 91,015 downwards.
CGCCTGAACCCACGAGTGTGGTGGAAAGGACGGTACCGACATAGCCGTCGGCAATGAGTCGGCGGAGGTGTTCGACTTCGATTGCGGCGCGGGCCTGCGTGCCCGCCACGGCCACGACTCCTTTTGCCGCAGCGAGCGCCGCCAGCTGGCGGGCTTCGGCCAGGCCGTTGCCCAGCGGCCACTCGCAGTAGACGTGCTTGCCGGCTTCGAGGGCGGCAGTCACCAGCTCAAGATGGTGAGGCACCTTCACGGTCACCACCACCAGGTCTACCTCCGGCGAGGTCACGAGCTCCTGCGCATTGACAAAAGCGTGCCGCAGGCCGAGGGCCTTGGCCGTTCGCTGGCTGCTTTCGGGCGACGAGTTGGCGGCCCCTACGATTTCGTAGCGCTCTCCCAAGGCTTTGAGCGCCGGAAGGTGGGCGGTGGCCGCCCAGTGAGAGTCGGGATTCAAGCCGATGAATCCAACGCGAATAGATCCGTTTTTCATGATAAGATTCTAAAGCTGATATCCCGGCTCCTTCAGCAGCCGTTGAGGGTGCCCCTGGATCTCGGGAAGATATACATCTTCCTTCCAGCGCTCCGCCGGGATTTCTTCGAGTGCGATCGAGACCGCGGCCTCTTCGTATCCAAAGATCTCCACGACGTCGCGGGTGATGGCATCGGCGAGACGTTGCTTTTGCGCCTCCGTTTTGCCCGGTATGACTTTGACGGCGATGTGCGGCATCGGCGGATGCTGACTAGCCTAGTATTGCTGGCTGGTGGGGCGGAAGAGCACCTCGTTGATGTCCACCTCGGCCGGCTGGTTGAGCGCAAACTCGATCACGCGGGCGAAAGAGCTGGCGGGGATCGCCTGCTGGTAGACTTCCTTCATGCCGGCGGCGACGTCTTCGTCGGTAATCGTGTCCGTCAGTTCGGTATCCACGGCTCCAGGCGAAACGATGGTGGTGCGGATGTTGTAGGGTTTTACTTCCTGGCGCAGGCCTTCGGAGATCGCGCGCACGGCCCACTTCGTGCCGGCGTAGACGGCACCGCCCGGGCCCACCTTGTGGCCGGCGACGGACGACACGTTGATGATGTGCCCCGACTTCTGCTTTTGCATGTAGGGCAGGGCGGCGGCGATCCCGTAGAGGGTGCCCTTGATGTTGACGTCGATCATCTGGTCCCACTCGTCAAACTTCAGCTTGTCGAGCATCGAGCTGGGCATCAGGCCGGCGTTGTTCAGGATCACGTCGACGCGCCCATGCAGCTCAATCGCGCGGTCGACGAGCGCCTTGACCTGGTGACGGTCGGTTACGTCGGTTTTGACGATCGCCTTGGCGTCGAGGCCGATTTCCTGGGCGAGTTTTTCGAGGCGCTCCATCCGGCGTGCGCCGAGGACGACCTTGGCGCCCAGCCTGGAAAGGTAGCGGGCGGTCTCGGCCCCCAGTCCACTGGAGGCACCTGTAATGACGATGACTTTGTCTTGGATGTTGTTCATGAGGTTTTCTTGTTTAGAGGGGTTGGGTTTGGGGAGCGGCAGGGCTTGCCTGCTCCCGGGCAAAATAAACGGTGGCCGCGCCGACGGCCGTGAACGCCACGGAGACGAGCAGAGCCTGGTGCCAGCCTTCGAAGAGACCGCTCGCACCGCCCTTTTCGGCCCCGTGGGCAATCAGGATGGCTGCGGTCGTGATGCCGATGGCCGAGCCGAGGTAGCGGGCCGTGTTGTTGGCCGCACTGCCCATTGCCGTGCGGTGGTGCGGCACGCTCTGCACCGCCTGGTGCCCAAGCGCCGCATTGAGGAAGCCATTTGAAACACCGGCCAGAAACAGCCCGGGAAGCGCCCGCAAGACGCCTCCGGCCGGATGGATCAGCAGGAGCAGCAACTGCCCCAAGCCACAACCCGCCATACTGGTAAAGAGCAGCGTGCGTGGGCGGAGCCCCGCGTGCAGGTGTTGGGCTGCAAGCGCGGTGACGGCGGTCATGGCCGACCACGCGACCAATACCACTGCGGCCAGTAGCGGGCTCACGCCCAACGATTGCTCCAGCACGGTGGGCACAAGCGTCATGATGGCCAGCACGCCCGCGCCGGAAGCGAAGGCTCCCATCGTGGCACCTACAAAGTCGGCCCGTCGAAAGAGGGATAGCTGCAGGATCGGGTTGTCGCTCCGGGCTTCGATCCACATAAAACCAGCGAGCAGGACTACTCCGGCGGCCAGCAGCCACAGCACGAGCGGGCGCAGGCCGAGGCGCGCTTCCGTCAAGGCCGAGAGAAAGGCGGTGAGGCCGAGCATGAGGACCAGTGCGCCGGCGTAGTCGACGCGTCGCCCGCCAACAGCCTCCGTATCCGGCAAGAGCCATTGCCCGACAACGGCGAGTGGGGCTGCCAGGGCAGCCATCACCCAATAAGAGGCGCGCCATCCACCCAGCGACAGCAGCGCTGCGGCGATGATAGGCCCTACGGCCACGCCGGCCCCCAGCCCGGCAGCCCAGACGCCGGCTGCCTTGGCCCGCTCATGCCCGCTGGGGAAAACCTGCCCGATCAAGCCCAGCCCGCAGGCGAGCATGGCCGAAGAGGAAAGCCCTTGCAGCAGCCGCGCCAGGATCAGCAGCAAGGTGGAAGGCGCCAGGGCTCCCATGATCGACGCTGCCACGAGGAGGACGAGGCCGGCGACGAAGACGCGCTTGCGCCCATGGTTATCACCCAGTGCCCCGGCCCCGAGCAGCCCGGCGGCGGCCCCCAAGGGCATACCGCTCAGGATCCATGCCTGTCCCCTGGGCCCCGCAGACAATTCGGCGACCGTCGCCGCGACCGTCGTCAACGGCAGGGTGAACACGATCAAGGCCAGCATGGTGCCGCCTGCCACCACCCCAAGGGTTGCAGCAGGGGAGCGCCGTGAGGAGAGATCGGTAGTGCTCATGGCAAGGGGATTCCAATGCCTTCCATCGGTGAGGTCGCGCCTTTCAGGCTAGGCCTCGCGATTGGGTTGGATGAGGATGGTGGCCGCCCGCGTCCGGTCGCTGATCATCGGAGGCAGGTAAGGGCTTTCGGCGTATTTCTCGCGGTAGGCTGCGTCGATCCGGCCATTAAGCTGCGGATCGTCGACCTCCTCGAACGTCACCTCCGGCTGCATACCTGCCACCTGGATCCGCCCGGCTCTCTGCGTTACCGCCGCCTGATGCCAGCGAGACTTGCGCCCGTGGTAGGCCCGCACAAAGAGCTGGCCGTCGACTACGACGGACCAGATCCAGGTAGGCGTACCATAGGTTTTGCCGTCGGCACGGAAGGGCGAGATGTGCAGATCGTCTGCCGGCCGGATCTTCTCCAGCTCCTCTGAGCTCCAGTCGCTCATGATACTACTTCTGGTATTGGCTGTCGGTCACCTTCTCCATCCAGGTAACGGGGGAGCCGTCCTGGTATTCCTGGATCGCAATGTGGGTCATCGCCTTCTTGGGGGAGGCGCCGTGCCAGTGCTTCGTGTGCGGCGGGAACCACACCACATCGCCCGGGCGCACTTCCTCGATCGGGCCACCCTCGGTCTGGACCCAGCCCACGCCGGAGGTGATGATCAAGGTCTGGCCCAGCGGGTGCGTGTGCCAGGCCGTGCGGGCCCCGGGCTCGAACGTCACCGTGGCTGCGCCGGTTCGGGCCGGATCGTTGGGGCTGAAAAGCGGGTCGATCCGGACATTGCCGGTAAACCAGTCAGCGGGGCCTTTGGCCGATTCTTGTGCGCCGTTTCGTGTGATTTTCATGGTCGATTCTTTTTCGGGGTGAGATGCGTTCGTCGCCTGGGCCTGAAGAATGGCAGGCAAGGTGAGTCCAGTTATCGTCGTCGCTTGGATGAAGGTGCGTAGGGTGCGATTCATGTCGGTGTGCGTTGAGTTGACGTCGGTGACCTTTCGCCCTGCAAGGAGGCCGGTCGGGGGAGGAGGAGATAAACCTGGGGCGCAAGTGGCGCGCCAAAACGATCGGCTTTCTCGGCCAGGCCGGTCGGTCCCCGGGGTGGGGAAAACGTCCAGATTGCCGGAGGTGCCCATCGACATGGCTGGATGATACTCCGATCTGCGCCGCTCGTCTAACATCCTGTTGCCGGACCTGTTCTGAGGTTGCGCAAAACACACTTTGGCCCCGAGGGGGGCACCTGCGGCCGCTTGTCGCGGGCGGGCAGGGGCGGGGGATTGGAGATGCGATAGCATTGCCATGCCGCCAGATCGCCCCCATCATTCCCAGCATGCTGGTTCCAGAGGTCACATCCGCTGATGAATTTGATTCCTACATCCCCGGCAAGCGCATCGCGACTGCCCAAGGGCCAGCATGGCGCGAACTCCGCGCGGCCGTCTACTCCGCCCCAGCCAAAGGTACCACCACCTCACCCGGCCTGAGCGAGCCGCTTTTGCAGTGGACGATATCCGGAGAGGTGGAAGTGGAAGACCGCGAAGGCGACGGCGCCTGGAGCCGCACCCTGATCAAGAAGGATTCGTTTTTCCTGACGGGCTCGACAGGGCCCTACGACTGCCGGTGGCGCGCCCTCTCGGGCGAACCCTTCGAATACATGATGGTGACGATTGCCGTCCCCGTCTTGCAGGAGGCATACGAAGAAGTGTTTGGCGCGGAGGCCGACCACGTGCAGCTGCAAGACTTTTGCGGCTTCAGCGATGAGACCCTGAGCCTTCTCATGCGGCAGGTCTATCGCGAACTCCAGAGCCCAAAGGCCAGCGCGCTCGCCGTCAAAAGCCTGGCCCAGCTGATCGCGGTGCATCTGGCGCGCAACTACGCGGAAGTCGTCAGCCACAGCGCGCACAGCCTTTCCTCGCTGCCCGGTTACAAGCTCCGCCAGGTCACCGACTGGATCGACCAGCACTTCGATCAGGACTTCGACCTGGGCCGCCTCGCGACCTTGGCTGGCTTGAGCGAATTTTACTTCCACCGTCTCTTCAAGAGTGCAATGGGCATGACGCCATACGCCTACCAGACGGAAGTGCGCATGAAGCAAGCGCGCCGCCTCTTGCGTGAGACCCGGCACAGCATCTCGGCCGTCGCGCTGGACGTGGGGTATGCCAACCCCAGCCACTTTGCCAACGTCTTCCGGCGGGTCGTCGGCCTGTCGCCGAGCGAATACCGCAGGCAGCGCTGAGCGGCAGGCCGAGCCCCTGCGCTGCTTTTGCGCAATATTCCTACAGCCACAGCAACGGATTGGGCGACTTGCACCCCTGCCTGCGGTATACTGGTGCACGATCTGGGTTAGCCCGAGGCGGCGTCGATGAGCCCGCCAGCGAACCCGTTGCACCACCCACCAAAACCAGGAATCCGATGGAACTCGAAAACAGCAAAGTGAATCGACGCCAATTCATGCAAAAGTCTGCCGTGGCCGGAGCCGGGCTTTTGATCGCCCAAAACACGACCTTTGCCCAATCCGCTCCATCGGCCCCCACTGGAAAGATCAAATCGCGTGGCTATGCTGCGACGGATGCCTCCGGCAAGCTGACCCCCTGGGAGTTCGAGCGCCGGGCCATGCGCGATAACGACGTCCTGATCGAAATCAAATACGCCAGCATTTGCCACTCCGACATTCACCAGATGAAAGGCCACTGGGGCCCGCAAAAGTATCCCCAGGTGCCGGGGCACGAAATCGTGGGCATCGTGGCGGCAGTCGGCAAGAACGTCACCAAGTTCAAGGTAGGCGACCGGGCCGGCGTCGGCTGCATGGTCGACAGCTGTATGGATTGCGACCATTGCGAGCACGGAGAAGAGCACTACTGCGATAACGGCAAAACGCTCTTTACCTACGGTTACCCCGACCAGACTTCTCCCACCGGCATCACGCAAGGCGGCTACGCCAACAACATCGTGGTGCGCGACCATTTTGCCGTCCGCATCCCCGATCACATCAAGCTGGAAGAAGCGGCCCCCCTGCTGTGCGCCGGCATCACGACCTATTCGCCGCTCATGCAGGCCAACTTCGACATTGGGGACAAGGTGGGCGTCGCCGGGATCGGAGGGCTCGGCCACCTGGCCATCAAGCTCGCCGTCTCCAAGGGCGCCGAAGTCTACGGCTTCACCACCACGCCCGGCAAGGTGAAGGACATCCTCGCCTTCGGGGCGAAGGAAGCCATCCTCGTCGACGATCTGTCGAAGCTGGCACCCTACAAGGGCAAGCTCGATTACATGATCTCCACCATCCCGGTGCAGTTCGACGTCGCGGCCTACTCCTCGGTCGTCAAACCGCACGGCTCCTTCACCCAGGTGGGGATGCCGGAAGGCATGGCGTTCGACGTCAGCGCGATCGGCCTCGCCCAATCCCGGGTCAAGTTCGACGTCTCCCTGATCGGCGGCATTCCCGAAACGCAGGAAGTTATCCACTACTGCGCCGACAAGCGCGTGCTGCCCCAGATCCAGATGATCAAGGCCCCCGAGATCAACGATGCCTGGGCCAAAGTCGTGAACAAGGAAGCCCGCTACCGCTACGTGATCGATGCGGCCACCTTCTAAGCTGCTTTGAATGAAAAGGGTGGGGGAGTGATCCCTCGCCTCACGCTCACACGCTCACGGTATGGCAACGCTGTCCCCACTTCGGATGCTCTGCGCGCTCCTCCTGTTAGGGGGAGTCAGCTTGAGCGCGGCACCCACCCATTCCTCAACCCCAGATGAAGCCCCGATGGCCGACTCCATGAAGATTCGCATCGACGTCGGCGAAAAGACGTTGAAGGCGACCCTTGTAAACACCCCCGCCGCGCGCGACTTCCTCACGCTGCTGCCGCTCACCGTCGCCCTCGAAGACTACGCCAAAACGGAGAAGATCTGCGACCTGCCGCGCAAGCTCTCGACGCAAGGCGCCCCGGCAGGCTATGAACCTCGTGCCGGCGACATCACCTACTACGCCCCCTGGGGCAACCTCGCGATTTTCTACCGCGGCTTCAGCTATTCCTCGGGCCTGGTCCATCTCGGCACGATCGAAGGCGACCTGGAGGCCCTCATCGCGGCAGGAAACACCCAGGTGAACATCCAGCGCGACGACACCCCGTAGCCCCTCTGAACAAAGGCGTTTGCCATGAGACCCAAGATTATCAGCCACATGATTTCTTCCATCGACGGGCGACTGCTCGTTGACCGCTGGACCCCGCCTGCCGCCAGCATCGACCGCGACGACCTGTTTGCCTACTACGACCAGATTGCAGACCGCTTCCAGGCCGATGGCTGGATGGCGGGTCGCAAATCTATGGAAGAATACGCCGGCACCTCCAGCCGCCCCGCCCACGCCGATGGACCCATCCCCCGCGAGACCTTCGTGGCCGACCGCCAGGGCCGCGCCGTCGGTATCGCGCTCGATCCCCACGGCAAGATCCACTATGGCGGCGACAACGCGCACGGCGACCATGTCATCGCCATCCTCGGCGAAGCGGTATCGGACGACTACCTGGCCGAACTCCGGCAGGACGGCGTTTCCTACCTCTTTGCCGGGCCGGACGGGCACGACCTGCCTCGTGCGCTCGAGTGCCTCAGGGAGACCTTTGGCCTCAAGACCCTCCTCCTCCAGGGCGGAGGGGTCATCAACGGAGCGTTCCTCAAGGCCGGGTTGATCGACGAAATCAGCGTGCTCATCTACCCCGGGATCGACGGCCTGGCGGGGATGCCCGGTATCTTCGAGTATCTGGGGGCCAAAGACGACCTGCCGGCTGCCGGCAAAGCCCTCCGGCACCTCGCCACCGAGACGCTGGAAGGAGGCGTCGTCTGGCTGCACTACCGCGTGGAAGACGCCACCGCATAAACCGCTCCCGTATTCGACCCATGCACATCTTCGACCGCTTGAGGGCCGGCCACTCCATCCCTATCGACGACCCCGACTTCGCGCTGGTGCACGAGCAGGCCGCCCGCACCATGCGACTGTCGGTCGCGCTCAACGCCTCGACCTCCGTAGACGAGTTCCGGCAACGCCTGTCGGAGATCATGGCACGCCCCATCGACCCCAGCACGACGATCTTTGCCCCCTTTCACATCAATGTCGGGATCTTTACCCAGCTAGGCCGCAACGTCTTCATCAACCACGCCTGCGTCTTTCTCGACATGGGCGGCATTACGATTGAAGACGAAGTCAAGATCGGCCCGCGCGTAAATGTGCTGACCGAAGGGCACCCGCTCGATCCCAGCCAGCGCCGAACCCTGCAAGTCGCGCCGGTCGTAATCCGGCGCAACGCCTGGATCGGGGCCAACGCCACGATCCTCCCCGGCGTCACCATCGGCGAAAACGCAGTCGTTGCAGCCGGCGCCGTGGTGACCAAAGACGTCCCAGCCAACACCGCCGTCGGCGGCGTTCCCGCCAAAGTGCTCAAAGAGCTTCCGTAATTGCATATTTAGCCAAGTCGACGTTCGCTTGACACGAGGCCAACTATGCGCAATCTTGGTCGATTCAAATTGTTCTTTCCTAGTGAAAGACCACTGGGGGTGTTCCGGAATTCGACCTTGAGACGGAATGGCTCGTGGCAGGCAGGAGTTGGCCGAAGGCTCCTTTAAAATCGGCCAAACCAATAAATGGCGAACAAGAATACGCCCTCGCTGCGTAGTTTAACCTATCAGCGCGGAGAACCTCTCACGTCCGCTAAGAGGTAATCCGACGACTAGCGGATATAGCTGCTTCCGGGCCACCGGGGAAGCAGCCGTAACTTACCGGTAGCTAGCGACCCGGCCGCGCGTTGCACCGCAACCGATCAGCGAAAACCCAAAAGCGCAACTATGCCTGTAGAAGCGTGCCAAGAAGGCTCTCGGGACGCGGGTTCAAATCCCGCCACCTCCACCAGTGTATCAACGACTTGTAATATCGCTTCGGACTTTTCACTAGTTTGGAATCTTTTTGGTGTGGGATGGGCGAGACCTTGGATGGTGATAGATCGCCCAAGGTATCACCTCTGTTGCCCCACCGCTTGAATCAAAAGGCGCGCGATACCTTGAGGGTGACGAATCGGCTCTCGCCGGAGTTTACCGCCATGTTGTAGCCCTCTGCGCGGGACAAATCGAGGGGCGGCTCTTCGTTCAGCAGGTTGCGGATGCTCACGGAGACGGCCCAGCCAAACACGTTCTGATGGCCGAGGGTCAGATTGATGCGACCGTCGGCATCGACTTCGCCGGGCTCGAATTGCTGGTCGTAAGCGCCGATGTAGTTGTAAAAGATACTGGCGCTCCAATCGTTCCAGCGCCAGGCGGCAGACAGATTGCCGCGCACGCGCGAGTTGCCGTAGTCCCCGGCGTAATCGGAGACGACGAGGCGCGTGCTGCCATCATCCAAAGTCTGCTCTTCCGCGAACTGCAGGGTATCGACGTAGGTGAGGGAAGAGCTGAGGTTGAGGCTGCTGCCGCCTTCGAAGACAAAGAGATAACGCAGGTCGAGGTCGTAGCCCCGGTAGAGCCCTTCGCCCACGTTCTGGTAGGTGCTGCGGACGTATTGGATGGAGCCGAACGAGCCGGGGGGCGCCCCGGGCGCGAGCGGGGCCCGCACGACGGAATCCGGGAAGGAGTCTTCGTTGGCCACCAGAAAAGCGGCGGTGAAGCGGCGGAGCAGGTTTTCCTGCTCGAACTGGAACCATGTCGCTTCGACCGCAAAGCCGGTGCCGTCGTCGCGTGCATGCCAGAGCACCCCCGCGGAAGTCACCCAGGTCTCTTCGGGCTCCAGGTCGGGATCGCCACCGGTCACGACCTGAATTTGTGTGGGTTCGCCACCTCGCTTGGGGTCGGGAATCAGCCCGGGCTCGAAGGTCGTAAGCTGGGGCGTGAAGAGGTAAGGCAGGTTGGGCGCGAGGAAGGCTCCGCCATAAGACGCCCGGAAGGTCAGGCGCGGCAAAGGCGTCCAGGCCACGGCGACCTTGGGCTTGGTGGTGTGGCCAAAATCGGAGTAATACTCCGTGCGGGCGGCGGCTCGCAGCTCGATTGCGGCAGGGAGCGGCATCGACGCTTCGACGTAGGCTGCGTAGACATCGCGCGAGGCCTTGAAGGCGGCCCCTTCCGAGCCCCCCACCATCTGGCCGGTTTGGCTGACTTCGCTGCGGCGGTCGTCGAGCGTCTCCGAGCGGATCTCGAAGCCCGTGGCGTAGCGCAGCTTGTCGTCGAAGACCTCCATCACGTCGCCGGTGATAAAGCCGTCCCAGGAGGCCATGGCAAAGGTGGCCTCGTTGGTGTTGCTACGGTCGAGCGCTTCGAAAAGCCCCGGCTCGCTGGGCCCGAAGGGGTTGGCGTAGACGCCTTCCCAACCCGGGTAGGTGCCGTTGAGCGCGGCCTGCAGGTCGGCGTCGAAGACGACATGATCGGTGCGATAGCTCGCATCGCTGCGGGCATACAGGAGGGCGGTCTCCCAACGGCCCAGATCGGCCTCGCCTTTGATGCCGCCCAGGGCCCGGGTGTAGTTCGAAACGTTGTGAAAGCGTCGGTTGCCCAGCTCGGTCAAACGCCAGCGGATGTCCTCGTACAAAACGTCTGGGAAGCCGATGCTGATGCCAAACGGGTTGTAAGGATTCTCGTAGGGGATGACGATCTGGCCGTCGGGCCCGTCTCCATTTTCGAGGGTATTCCGGAAGGCGACGGGGGCGGCGATGTAGTCGGTGATGTTCTGGCGAAAGGAAAAGTCGAAGAAGGGCTCGATCTCCAGGTCTTCGTCGAAGCGCAGGCGGATGAAGGCCCCCCAGTTCTGAGACTCGGGGAACATGTCTTCGTCCTGATTGAAGTCGTAGCGCGGCGGGTCCTCCAGATTGCTTTCCGCAGTCACATTGCCAAATGCGGGCCCGAAATCGAAGTCCCAGCGGGGTTCGGTCGTTGGCTCGGCCGCCGTATAGAAATTCCCGAAGTAGGAGACGCGGGCCGGATACGGCGTTGTGCTGCGCAGGTCGAGCCCACCCCGCCAACGCTGGTCTCCGGTGCGGGAGAAGGGCCGGTCGCGGTATTTGGACCGGCCTTGGAAGCGGTAGTCGAGGTGGATCAGCAAATCCACTTTGCCCATCTCTACCCCATGCGTCAGGCTGCTTTGATAATAGGGGGAGTAGACTTCGGTCGAGTTGCCGACCGAGCTCTCGACGTAAGTCCCTTTGATGCGTTCCTTCAGGTTGACTTGGACGGCGCCGGCCACGGCGTCGGAACCATAGACGGCCGAACCGGCGTCCTTCAGGATCTGGATCGACTCCACGAGGGCGGTCGGGACGCTGTTGAAGTCGAACACCGTTTGAAAGCCGTCGAATCCCGAGGCCCCCGCCGGCGAAGAGCGGCGACCATCCAGCAAGACGAGCGTGTTGTTGTTGCCCAGCCCGCGCAGGTTAATCGCAGCGGTGCCTGCGCTGAAACCGACCGCCGCCCCTTCGATCCCGATCGTGGATCCCGTATTGATCGGGAGGTTGCGCACGAGGTCGCCCAGCGAGACGTAACCCAGGTCGGCAATCTGATCCCCCGAAATGAACGTGACGGGGCTCGGCGTGTTCAGGTCGACTGTTTCGATCCGCGAGCCGACAACCTCAAAGGCGTCGAGGTCGAGGATTTCTTCCGAATCCGCCGAAGACTGGGCCCCAAGGGGCGTTGCCAGCAGCGGTGCCAAACTTCCCAACACGGTAAATTTCCGGAGGTTCATCACAAGAAAGCTTCTCAGGGTGGGCAGACGCGCGTCTTGCCCGCAGGATTAATGGACTAGAATCAGCGAAATGAAGTGGGCGCCCAAAAGTGAACCGGCTATTGCCAGCTGACCCGGACGCGCACGTAGACTTGAGTGGACGTCGACGCGGCCTCGGTCATGCGCACCCGGACACGCTCGGTGCCGTTGCCGAGGTTCGTGACCTCAACGGTGCCCGCCTGCTCCAGAGGCGTCCATGCCCCTGCCAGTGAAGTGGCGATCTCTGCCGCGATCACCACATCCGCATTGCGCAGGCGGGTGTAAGCAATTTCGAGGTGACGTTGGCCATTGAAGTCTACTGCGTAAACGGTGGGCTTGTTGGCCGTCGGCACTACGCCACTGCTCGCACCCAAGGCATAGGCCGCCAGGATCGAGTAGCCATCGCGATCGGCATCCGCGTCGTAGGCGGTGATGGTCGCATCGGCACGTTCTCCCGCCGTAAAATGGGTCTGGAGCCAAGTCTCGTAGCCTTGGGGCGTGCCTGCTCCAACCGGCCAGCGAATGGTGGCTTGCAAGCCGTCGGGCTGGGTCAGCGTGATCAGCCAGAGGCCGTCGCTCACCGCCCCGGCATCGTAGCGGAAGCGGACACGATTTTCCGTCACCGTCACCGCGCTGGCGCTCGCCGAACCGGGGCCGCTCAACTGGACCGAAGTACCGAGCGCAAACTGCCCGCCTCGAATCTCCAGCTCTCCGGCGCCGATGTTGCTCAGTTCGACCGGTTTCGGCCCGGGATTCTCCGGCGAGCTTTGCGCACCGGAGACGATCAGGCTGTAGGCCTGCTGCCCTCCGCTCAGGCCACCTGCTGCAGAAACTTGCACCCAATAGTAACCCACCGGGGCCGCGATGCGGATCTGCTCGACCGTGTCGACGTGATTGGGCCCGGTTTCGGCTGCGGCGCCTGGGCTGCTTTCGCCCGACAAGGGGTTGGCGATGGGCAAGACGTAAGGCTCGAAGGTTTGGCCAGCTGCATTGATCAGGCGCAGCTCCAGGTCGTTGACCAGCGGATGAGCGGCGTCCACGGTCGCCGGATCCGTCCACGCCAAAGTGGCACGCAACTCCCCGCTGCCATCGGCCCAGACCAGATAGCTGTCGCCCGAGCCGCCGTTGGAGAGCAGGCCTTCCCGCAGATAACCCGCCGAGGCGTTGTCAACATGCCCGGCCACCAAATCAATCGCCGCCTTGGCGTTGATGAGACCCCAGCCAGTGCGCGGATCGGGACCGGGCGTCGACAGGTCGTCCGCCGTGTGGATGAGCAGCGCCTTGAGGGTGCTCGCGCGCAAGGCCCCTCCCAAATCCATATAATCCCAGGCGTTGACGACAAGCGCTGCCGCTCCGGCCACCAGCGGGGCGGCCTGACTCGACCCCGTGAGGGTGACATAGGCGTCATCCGTGGCGTAGCCAGCCGCACGCAGGTTTACCCCCGGGGCGACCAGGTCTGGCTTAATGCGCCCGTCCTGAGTCGGGCCCCAGTTCGAAAAGTCGGTCTCGTCGCCCGCAAAGAGCAGCGCACCGGTCAAAAGATCGCGACGAGCACCATACAGCGCACCCACCGTCAGCGTGTTTTTGGCGGCCGCAGCATCCGAAACGATACCATAGCCCCCCAGGTTTCCGCCATCCGAGGCCGGGTGCAGGGTCGGGTTATAGATCGTGGCCGTAAAGGCGTTCGCATCCTCGGTCGAAAGATAGACGAGGTCGCCCGAGGAGGGTCCATCATCGCGGTCGTTGCCCGCCGGACGCGTCAGCAGCAGGTAAGGCCGGTCGGCCAGCGCCGCGTCCACCTCCGCACTGAAGCTCGTATAGGCCCCAAATGCCGGATCGACAGGCTGCGGATTCCCGTTGGCCTCCGCCACATTGAAGCTCCAGGTGACGGAGCCGACGCTGGTGGGCGTCCAGCCACGGACCGGGCCGTAAGACGCGTTGGCGACCTGCAGCCTGCCCGCTTGGCCGGGCCATTCCATGCCCAGCGAGCGGAATTCGTCCACATCGGCATTGATGTCGTAAATCTGCACGGAAGCGGCCGGAGCCAGCCCCAACGCGGTGGCATCTGCCCCGCGTGCCGCGATCAGGCTGACCGCGTGCGTGGTATGGTTGGAGCGCGAATCGGCCGACGCTTCGCCGCCCTGCACGTTGGTGACGCGCGATCCACCTGCGCCGGCAAACTCCGTATGCGTGGAGCGGGCGGGGGCCAAATCCCACAAGCCGACGGTAACGCCAGCGCCATTGAGTTCGGGGGACTGGTTCGCCATCGCTTCGACGCCGGTGCTTTCCCGGGTGGAGAAAGTGCGGCTGGCGGGGGATGTCACAGTGGTAGAATCAAGCCCATTGGTCGCCGTGATACGGTAAAAATACTCGATCCCCGGCAAGAGGTTGAGATCCAGATAGGTCGTCGCGCTCGGGCCCGTGGTGGTGAGCACGCTAAAGCTGCTCGCCGCCGTGCGCCGCTCGATCCGGTAGCCCACTTCATCCGTCGCGTTGTCGACCCAGCTGAGGCGCAGGCTCGTCGGAGAGACGGGGGCTACGGCAAAATTGCTCGGGGCAGCCGGCGGCACGGTCACAACGCCTGTCGTCGCCACGACTTCGTTGGTCGGGGCCGCGTCGAGGCCCGTTGTCGCCACCACTCGGTAGGTATAGCTGCTCGCCGCAGCGAGGCCCTCATCGGTGTAGGCCGTCACATCGGGGTTCGTCGTCGCGACGGTCGTAAAAACCTCTTCGCCGGGGCCTCTGCGCTGGATTTTAAAGCCCGTTTCGTTGTCCGAATGATCCGTCCACGCAAGGGATACCGTCGTTGCGGTCGTGCTTGTCACGCTCAGTCCGGAAGCGGGCAGCGGAGCAACGGCACCAATGTAGGCCGTGGTGAGCGTCGTATTGGGCGTGTCGTTATAGGCAAAGCCGTTCAGGCGGATGCGCCCGTCTTCCAGAATCGTGACATCCGCATACCCGTAGTGAAACTGCGGCAGGGTAGGGTGGCGCGCATAGAGGCCGAGAAAGCCGCGCCCCTGCTCTTGCCAGACGCCAAAGGCGCCGGCCATCTCGACATAGCTAGCCGGATAAAACGCGGTGCCCGTCGGGATGCTCACGCCCAAGCCCAGGCGCTCCGGACTCCCGCGCGCAGCATTCGTCACCGCGACATTGGTCCCCAGCAAGCGCGTGGTCGTAATCGCGCCCTGTACCACCACTTCCGTAGATGGGAGGCCGTCTTCGTTGTCGCGCCAATAGACATTCCAGCGCAATTGGTAGCGCCCGTCGGCCAGATCCGTGAGGCCAGGCGCGCCCGCCACATCCTCAATGACATAGGCTTGGCCGCTGAACAAATTTAGCCACACTCCGATCGCCGTATTTCCCGAATTTGTTTCGTCGCCCTCCGAAGGCGGGGTGATCAGATTTTGGTCGCTGACGTCCCACGTCACAACAGCGGCGGGCAACGCCAGCGGCGAGCAAGTCAGCAACAGGCCCAGAAAATGGCTTCGAGAAAAGAATGGGGTATGCATAGGATTAACGGCGATCCAGCCTCGGTATATCCGGATTAAAATCCACAATCAAGCCACATGCGGCCCGCCAATCTACGGCGGGGCGCATGACTAAAACTAATGACAACGTCAGGGCGCTTTATGCCCGGCGACGGCGCACGAAAAACACGCCCATCGCTACGCTCAAGCCAGCCATCATGCTCACGGTCGAACTTTCGGGGATGACGAAGGCCTGAATCCCTTCGCCCGCAACGCTGTTGTATGCATAACCATGAAGCGTGATGGTTTCATCCGGGTTCATCGTAATATCGATAAAGCCATAATGGATCTCACCGGCAATCGGGAAAGAAACGCCAATCGCGCCACGCCCATAACCGTTCCAGTTGCCATAAGAATCTCCTGGGCCACCAGCCAGCTCCAAGTAGTTGAAGCCGCCGGTAAACAGGGAGGACGAGTCGATGGTATCCCCAAAGGAAAAACGCGCGGGGGCGTTGGATTGAGATCCGACCCCGGCTACCGCCACATCGTTACCATTGGAAAACAACCCCTGAGTGTAGATCAGCGCCGAACGGTCCAGGTAAAAGTCACTCGTATTGAGCTGGAAAGTGCCATCCGGCCCGCCGGGATACGAGCCATCGCTGATGACCGTTACCGTCGGCACCGTCATGGTCAACCAGATGCCGTTATTGTCATAGAAACTGGAATTGGCGCTGTTCGGGGTTAACGTGCTGGGCACCGTTGTGATGTCGGGCACGTCATAAATAACGAACGGACTCGCAATGATCTGAGAGCCCGCGATCAAACTCACCAAGGGCAGGATGACGGAAGTTTTTTTCATTGTTACAAGCGATTTGATGACAACTGGATCAAGCCACCAAGCGAGGGTAATCAGAAAACCCAACACTTGTTTCGCATTTCAGAAAAAGCACAAGCCGTGCCCGCACTCGTTGAGCCCCAAATTGACCTGTAGAATGCCAATTTTAAGCCGAAATGGCTAAAATTGACCACGCGGCATATCCCATCTGCCTAAGAATAAGGATTGTTAAGTTCTTATGAATTGCAGTATTACAGAGCCGACTTGCTGCGCAGCGGTTCGATGCCGTTAGTCAGTGCCTGCTCCAGCACTTCTACTGGCGAGCCGCTGGCCTGTAGCTTGCCCGCGTTCAAGACGTAGACCTCGTCGCAGATCGCCAGCAGGTCCAGCGGCTGGTGCGATACGATGATCATGCGAGTGCCAAACTCGTGCTTGATCCGCTGGAGGTAGTCGATGATGCGCAGCCGTAGAGAGCTGTCGAGCGAGGCCATCGGCTCGTCCAGCAGCAGCAGGCGGGCTCCGGAGCACAAGGCCCGGCCCAGGGCTACGCGCTGGCTCTCACCCCCGGAGAGGTCGCGAGTGCTGCGGGCGAGCAGAGGACCCAGCTCCAGCACTTTTACGACTTGCTCGTAGGTTGCCTTGTGGGAGGGGCCCAGGCGCCGTGCCCGCCGCTCTCCCGCGAGCAGGTTGCGACGCACATCCCAGTGCGGGAAGAGCAGATTGCCTTGGGGCACGTAGCCGACCAGGCGCTTCTGGGTCGGGCGAAAAATCCGTCGCGACGAATCCTGCCAGACCTCGTCTCCAAACGTAACCTTGCCCCTGGCCGCCTTGCGCAGGCCGGCCACGACCTCCAGCAGGCTGGTCTTGCCCGAGCCGGAGGGGCCGAAAAGCCCGCTCACCTGTGCTTCGCTTGCCACCTCGATGGAGAGGGAGAAGCGATCCAGTGGCAGCCGAATCTCAATTTCCAGCGCTTTGCCCATGGTGTGTACGGTTGGCTAAGGGTTGGCGGGTGAGGTGTTCGGAGATCAGCACGGCGCTGAACCCCACGGCCATGGCGACCAGCAACAGCAGGTTCGTCTTTTCAACCGCGCCGGCCTGTTGAGCACTGTAAATGGCGGAGGCGAGCGTCTGGGTGCGCCCGGGGATGTTGCCGGCAATCATCACCGTGGCGCCGAATTCGCCCAGTGCCCGGCTGAACCCGAGGATGGCGGCGGCCATGATGCCGCGCAGGGCCAGCGGCAGTGTGATGCGCGCGAAGGCCTCCAGCGAAGAATAGCCCAGGCTCTCCCCCATGGATTCCAGTTTGGGGTCGACCGCCTCGAAGGCAACCTTGGCCGTGCGGACGATGAGCGGGGAAGCCATTACTGCACACGCGACCACGACTGCTTTACCGGTAAAGAGCACATCCAGATCGAGCCCCAGCGCCCGCAGCGGCCCCGTGTCGGCAAACAGGCGCAGGAGCAGGTAACCCACCGCAGTCGGCGGCAGGACCATCGGCAGGCTGACCAGCGCCAGCACGACCCGTTTGCCCGCAAACTCCTTGCGCGCCAGCAGGTAGGCGAGGGGGAGGCCCGGGATCAGGACCACCAGCGTGGCGAGCAGCGCCCACCCGACCGTTGAGGTGATGACCGTCGTCATGGCTGCTCCGGGATGAGGAAGCCGTGCGCCGAGAAGCGTTGCTGGGCTTCCGGGGCATGCAGGTAGGCGAGGAAAGCGGCCGCACCTTCCGGATCGTTCGCTTCGGCGAGGGAGGCGGCGGCGTATTGGATGCTGGGGCCTTCGGTCAAAGGGACCGCATAGAGCAGGCGGAAGGTCTCCGCGCGGGCCAGGTAATCGGTGCGATAGACGATGCCGACAATGTCGGAGCGCCCCTCGACCTGGGTCAAGGCTGCCCTTACATCTGGCGCGGGCAAAAGCTTGGGTTGCAGTTGGGCCCACAGGCTGGCGCCACGGTCGCAGTCGACGCTCTCCAGCCAGGCTTGGGCGTAGCGCCCGGCGGGCACGTGGGCGGGATCGCCAATCGAGAGAAAGCGCAAGTCGAGCCCGCAAAGCGCGCTGGCGTCGTCCAGAGGAGCATAAGGGCTGGCCGGGTTGGCCACCACCACCAGTTGATTGTGCAGGATCGTCCCGCGCGTGCCCGGCTGCAGGCGCCCGGCCGTTTCGATATGGTCCATCCAGCGCTCGCTGGCCGAGATAAACACATCGGCCGCGTTGGCCGCCGTGATCTGCTGGGCCAGGGCTCCCGAGCTGGCAAAGTTGAACTCGATCTGCCGTCCTGTCTCCTGTTCGTAAGCCTCCGCAATCTCGGTCAACACGTCGGTCAGGCTCGCGGCGACGAATACCCGCAGCGCCGGCTGCGCTTGCTCGTCCGGCCGGGTACAACCCACAGCAAGCGCCAGCAGGAGAAGGAGAGCGCCGCAGAGGCCCAAAAGATGTTTCCGTTTCATTGCAAGGCGAGTGATTCGAGGATGTCCTTGCCCCGCAGCTGCTGGAGCCAGCGCTCGGGGATGGCGTCGAGGCCGTCGCGCAGGGCAGCAATGCCGCCGGCAATGCAGGCCGTCGTATCGGTGTCGTGGCCGAGCGAGATGGCGCGCTGCACCACCCGGCGGTAATCGCCCTCTTCGCAGGCCAGCCGGGCCGAGTGCAGGCTGTCGACCACGTAACCGCTCCCGGTGCCATGCGGAGGTTCGTCGGGGCGGATGTGCACGTTCAGCTCGTGCAGCGAAAGCGGGTCGAGTAGATAAATCTCCCGCAGCCGTGCGACCGCGCTGCCCCAGGCATCCGCCTCCCGCTGGATGGTGCGCAAGGCCCAAAGGCAGTAGAGGGCGCAACACACCTGAGAGCGCAGGTGCCCGTGGGTAAGGCGAGACATCCGGTGGGCGTCGACCACCAAGGCCTCGTCGTTGCCCCGGTGGAGCAACACCAGCGGCAGGCTGCGCATGAGCGAGCCGTTGCCGTTGTTGCGCTCGCCGCACAGGCCGGACTCACTAGGCGTCATGCCCTCGTGGAGCCGGGCGATGGCGGCGCTCGTCTGGTTGCCGATGTCGAAGACGTAGCGGTCGACCGCCATGTAACCCTCGTCGTGCCAGCGCAGGAGTCGGGAGGCGAAATCGTGGGCGTGGTAGTGCCCGCAGTAGCGCAGCGAGGCAAATAGGCAGAGCGCCTGCGCCCCGTCGTCGGACCAGGTGCCGAGGGGCACGTGGCTGTAAGTGCGGGGAAAGTGCCTGGGCGGCACCATGTCGAGCTGGTCGAAAGGCGGCAGGCCCCGCGGGTCGTGGAACTCGTAGGGCACTCCACAGGCGTCGCCCACGAGCAACCCGAGCATGCCCGCGCGCACGACGTCCATCGAGACGCCTCGACTCACCTGAGGATCTGCAGCGCACATCAGTACCATAATTCCTGCACCCAATAGTCTCCCCCCACAACCATATATTCCGCCTCGCCGGAGAGCAGGCTGGTCGGCAGCAGGCCGGAGAAGAACACGATCTTGCTCGCCGCAATGGTGGATTGCCACACGGTCGAGCCAAATTCCCACGCGCGCTCCCGGTCGGCGGTAAACGATACGAGGTTGTTGATCCGCACGCACATGCGACGGCCTTCGCGCGCCCGCACCGGATGCTCTTCCGGGTCGTTCGTGCCCCGGTAGAGGGTCAAGGTTGCGCGTTCGGCCCAGCGCCGCTGCAGCTCGTACTGGCAAAACTCGTAGAGCAGGTCGAGCTGCTCGTAGATGGCGTTGGTCTTGGCGCTGCCCCGCATCCGGTCGTAGGCAAAGCGCGCGTCGTCTTCACCGCCCTTGAGCCGCAAGACGCCGCGGTGGTAGGTCGGGTAAATGCCGAAGCGGCTCTGGACCCATCCCTTGAGCACCGCCCCTTCGATCCCGTTGCTGTCTACGCCCCAGCCCTGCAGAAAGCGCACGTAGCTGTTGCGCAGGCTGCTGCGGGCTTTGCCCCGGTGCTCGTTCCAGAGGTGTAAGGCGAACTTCACTTGCAGATACTCGTGGAAGATTTGGCCCCGGCGCTCGGGAAGCGGCTCCCCGTCGAGCTGGGCAAACAAGCGGCGGTTGAAGTGGCGGACCCCCTGCAGCTCAAGGGGCAGAGGATCGGTATTGAAATCGGCGGAGGCGATGATCCAGGGCGGGACGGCGCAACAATTCAGCGCCGTCCGCTCCAGCTGGGCCAGCTCAACCCCAGCCGCCGTCATCGTCCTCCTCATCCATCCCCACCGCAGCGAGGCGTTCGAGGGCTTTCCAGCGCTCATCCACATAGGCCTGGGCACTGGCAAACAGCTCCTTGGCGCGCTCGGGCTGCGAACGCTCAATCACACGGAAGCGGTTTTCCTGACGCATGAACTCGGCCACTGGCGCGGTCGGCTCAAACGATTCCAGACGGAAGGCCGGCACCTCCGTGCCCGCGTTGCGCGGGTCGTAGCGGTAGAGCGGCCAGTAGCCCGTGGCCACCGCTGCCTTCTGGCGTGCGGGGCCGTGGGCCAGGTCGATCCCGTGGGCCTGACAGGGGCCGTAGGCGATCACGAGCGAAGGCCCTTGGTAGCTCTCGGCTTCCTTGAGCACTTCGAGGGTCTGCTGCTCGTTGGCCCCCAGCGCGATCTGGGCGACATACACGTGGCCGTAGCTCATCGCGATGCGGCCGAGATCCTTCTTGCCCTGCGCCTTGCCGGCGGTGGCAAACTTGGCCTGCGCCCCGATTGGTGTCGCCTTGCTGGCCTGCCCGCCCGTGTTGGAGTAGACCTCCGTATCGAGCACGAGGATGTTGACGTTGTGGCCGCTGGCCAACACGTGGTCGAGGCCGCCGTAGCCGATGTCGTAGGCCCAGCCGTCGCCGCCCACGATCCAGGTAGTCTTCTTCACGAGATACTCCAGATGCTGGGCCAGGCGGACGGCCTTGGCACCCGGGACCGCCTGCAAGCGCTCGCGGACATCTGCCAGCAAGCTACGGATCTGGGCCGGCTCGGCCCCGGTGTCGAGGGCTTCCACCAGCTCATCGCCCAGTTGCGGCTTCAAGTCGTGGGCAAGTTGACGCGCGATGCGGGTCTTGCGCTGGGCTGCGAGGTGCAGGCCGAGGCCGAACTCCGCGTTGTCTTCAAACAGGCTGTTGGCCCAGGCCGGCCCGCGACCTTCGCTATTGGTGCAATACGGTGTCGTCGGCAGGTTGCCCCCGTAGATCGAGGAGCAGCCCGTGGCATTGGCAATCAGCAAGCGGTCGCCGAAAAGCTGCGACAGCAGGCGCACATACGGCGTCTGGGTGCAACCCGCGCAGGCTCCGGAGAATTCGAAAAGCGGCTGTTGCAGCGATATGGTGCGGGCCGATGCCTTTTGCGTGGGCACGGTGGGCTGGGGCAGTTGCTTGAAGAACTCCAGTGCGGCAATCTCCTGGTCGATAATCGGGGCCAGCGGCTCCATCTGGATCGCTTTGCGACCCTGGGCATCGGAGGCGGGGCAGACTTCCACACAGGCCGTGCACCCGGTGCAGTCTTCGGCGAAAACTTGCAGGGTAAACTTCTTCCCGTTGCTGCCCGGGCCCTGGTAGTCTGCCGACTTGAAGCCCTCCGGCGCGCCCTCCAGTTTGGCCGCATCGTAATACTTCGGGCGGATGGCGGCGTGTGGGCAAAAGAGACTGCACTTGTTGCACTGGGTGCACGCATCGGGATTCCAGACCGGGATCTCCATGGCGATGCGGCGGCGCTCGTAGCGCGAGGTCGCCGTCGGCCAGACCCCATCGACCGGGAAGGCGCTGACCGGCAGCAGCTCGCCCTGGCCCGCCAGCAGGGGGCCGGTCACGCGCTGCACAAAGCTCGGGGCGTCGGCGGGGACCCACTCGATCGCCTGAGGAACGGCGGTGGCGGCAGTGGGGATCGTGACCGGATACAGATACTGGAGCGATGCGTCGACCGCCGCGTAGTTCATAGCTACGAGCTTCGGGCCCTTGCGCCCATACGTCTTTTCGATGGCCGCCTTGATCTTTGCCACCGCCTTTTCCACCGGAATGAGGCCGCTCAAGGCAAAGAAGCACACCTGCATGATGGTGTTGATGCGGCGGCCCATGCCAGTCTCGTGGGCGACTTTGTAGGCGTCGATGACGTAGAGCTTGGCCTGCTTGTCGATCAGTTGTTGCTGGACTTCGTAGGGCAGCGTTTCCCACACTTCGCTGGCGCTCGCCGACGTGTTGAGCAGGAAGGTGCCGCCCGGCGCAAGCTGCTGCAGCATCTCGACCCGACCAAGGAACTGCGGTTGGTGGCAGCCGACAAATTGGGCGCGGTCGACCAGATAGGGCGCCTGGATTTCGTGCGGCCCGAAGCGCAGGTGCGAAGTCGTCAGGCCGCCCGACTTTTTCGAGTCGTAGACAAAGTAGGCCTGCGCATTGAGGTCGGTCGCGTCGCCGATGATCTTGATCGAGTTCTTGGCCGCGCCCACTGTGCCGTCGGAGCCGAGCCCGTAAAACACTGCCGCCGTAGTGGCCTTGTCGACCAAGGTAAAGCCGGTGTCGTAGGGGAGGGAGTGGTGCGTGACGTCGTCCTTGATCCCGACGGTAAAGTGGTCCGCCGGCCGCTCTGCCAGCAAGTGCTCGAAAACCGCTTTCGCCATCGCCGGCGTAAATTCCTTGGAGCCGATCCCGTAACGCCCGCCGACCACCATGGGATCGACCGCCCGGCAATGGTGCGCGCAGCGGCTGCCCTTGCGCAAGGCCAGCGACACATCGAGGTGCAAGGGCTCGCCCAGCGAACCAGGCTCTTTGGTCCGGTCGAGCACGGCCACAGCCTTAGCGGTCGCGGGCAGGCAATGGTTGAAGGCGTGGGCGTTGAAGGGCCGGTAGAGCCGCACCGCCACCACGCCGTATTTCGTGCCGGTATATTCGTTCAACCACTCGGCCGTCTTCGCCGCCGTCTGGACTCCGGAGCCCATCATCACGATCACCTGCTCCGCCTCCGGGTGCCCGTAGTAATCGAAGAGCCGGTACTGGCGCTCCGTCAGCAGCGCAAACTCGTCCATCACCGTCTGGACGATTTGGGCGGTGTCCTTATAGTAGGGGTTGACGGCCTCGCGAGACTGAAAATAGGTGTCTGGATTGTGCGCGGTGCCCCGGGCGGTAGGCGCGTCGGGCGTCAAGGCGCGGGCATAGAAGTCGCCCAGCGCTTTCTGGTCGACCAAGGCCCCCAGCAACGGATCCGGCAGCGGCTTCAAGGTGTTGATCTCGTGCGAGGTGCGGAAGCCGTCGAAAAAGTGCAGGAAGGGCAGCCGACTGCGCAGCGTGGCCGCGTGGGCGATGGCCGCCAAGTCTTGCGCCTCCTGCACGGAGTTCGAGGCCAGCATGGCAAAGCCCGTCTGGCGGCAGGCCATCACGTCGCTGTGGTCGCCGAAGATCGACAAGGCGTTGGTGGCCACGGCGCGCGCCGAGACGTGGATCACGCTCGGGGTCAGCTCCCCCGCCAACTTGTACATGTTGGGGATCATCAGGAGCAGGCCTTGCGACGCCGTGAAAGTCGTGCTCATGCAACCGCCCATCAAGAGCCCGTGCATGGTGCCGGCGACCCCGGCTTCGCTCTGCATCTGGACGACTTCCGGGACTTCCTCCCAGATGTTCTTCCGCCCGGCGACCGCCCACTCGTCGCAGATTTCCGCCATGGGGGTGGAGGGAGTGATCGGGTAGATCGAAATGATTTCGCTCAGCCGGTAGGCGACATGGGCGACCGCTTCGTTGGCGTCGAGTGTGACGCGCTTGGATGTGCTAGACTGGGACATGGTTCCTGCTCCTCTCAATGCCGATGGATAAGGGGGAGACGCGTTGGAATTTGCCTCCCCGGCGGTTTACTTGGCGATGCCGTAGACGCCCGCCATGGTTTTCCAGAACTTCTTGGACCAGCCGATGTAGCCGACGAGGAAGTCGGCCCCCAGGTCGGTGCGGTCCAGGATCTTTTGGGCCCCCAGTTCTGCGAGACGGGCGTCGAGTTGCTTGCCGCATTCGCAGTAGAGCGGGTAGTCCTGATCGCCCAGGGCCAGGACGGTATAGGCCATCGACGACAGGTCGATTTCGGCCGCTTTCAGTGCCTTGACGAAGGGCACGCACTTGGGCGGCGGCAGCCCGTCGTCCCAGGTGGAGATGATGACGAGGGTGGGGTGGTCCAGCGTGGCCAATTGCTCGATGCTGTAGGTCGCGAGGTCGTGCACGGCCACTTCCACGCCGTTGCTCTGGCCTTTGGCCGCGACTTTTTGGGCGAGGCCGCGGCAGTTGCCGGTTTCAGTTCCGTAGAGAATTGTGAGTTTCATGTCTTGTACTCCGCAGGTAAGTTTTATAAAGCGTTGGGTCAGGCCAGGGCCGGGCTGGGCGCCTTGGCCGGGCAGATTGCGGCCCCGATATCCATTTTTGGGCGGGCCCAGCGGTAGGTGCCGGTCTTGAGCCCGCCGGTGATGCGCATGGCCTCGACCATGCGGCGCGTATCGGTGAGCAACGGGATGGTGAGCTGCGCCTTGAAGTCTTGCATCGGCCCCGGCACCGGCCCTTGGAAGAGCAGCTCGCACGACATCACCAGGTCGGTCTCGTCATCCTCGGAAGAGCCCCGGATATCCGTTACCAGATAGAGGCTGGCGCGCGTAAAATCTTCGGGCAACATGTCGAGCACCAAGGCGGGCTCCCCGCCGCCTTCGGCGGCTGATTCGAGCCGCGCTAGCTCGGAGACGGGCAGTTGCCATTGGCAAGGGGTGTCCTTGGCCTGAAGCCCCCGGAGAAACCGGCCCATGAGGCCATCCTTGCCCGTTATCACGACCGGGCGAACGCGGCGATAAGTGTCTCCGACTTTACGATACAGCCAAAATGCCATGGTAGTTTCCGTTTGAGGATTGAAGTGCAAAACTTGTGTCCAGCAGGCGCTTGAACTCGCCTTCGTGCAGGCTGCGGCCCAGCAGCTCGGCCTCCTGGCGGACGGCAGTCAGCAGGCGGGCCGCGTCTGCCGGCTCCAGCGACACGCCCCAGCGCGCGGCGGCTTCCCGCAACGCAGCGGTGCCCGAATGGCGGCCAATCACGATCGCTGCGCGTGCGCGTCCGACGGATTCGGCCGAAACGGTCTCGTAGGACTGGCGGTCGGCCTGCAGCCCACGACAATGGATGCCCGACTCGTGCCTATGAGCGCCGTAGCCGGTTACCGGCTTGTCCCAGCGGAGTTGACGCCCCGAGGCCGCCGCCACCAGGTCGCTCAAAGGTCCGAATTCCCGCGATTCGAGCGGAAGGGCAATCCCGGCGGCGTGGCGCAGGGCCATCACGACCTCTTCCAGCGCGGCGTTGCCTGCCCGTTCGCCGAGCCCGTTGACCGTTACGCTCGCACAATCCGCGCCGGCGAGGAGGGCGGCCACGGTGTTGCCGACCGCCATGCCCAAGTCGTTGTGCCCATGAAATTCGATCTGCAAACGGGTCTGCAGGCGCAGGGTTGCGATCAACTGGTGGGTGGAAAGCGGATGGAGCCGACCGACGGTATCGGCCACGCGGAGCCGATACGCCCCGCTGGCCTCCACCGCTTCGATGAAGCCTGCCAGGAAGGCCGGATCGGCCCGGGAGGCGTCCTGTGCGCCGACGCTGAAGTAGGTGAAATGGTCGCGCGCTTCTTCGGCCAGCGCTCTCAGGGTCTCAAAGACCCAGGCGCGTGACTTGTTCCACACCCGCAGGTGCAAGTCGCTGACGGGCAGGGAAAAGTGGAAGCCTTGCGCGCCGGTTTGCCGGGCGGCCTCGAGGTCGGCCCGCGATGCGCGCCCCCAAGTCAGGATCCGGCAGGGTAGCTCCAGCGCGACGATGGCCCGGATGTGGGCGATCTCGTCGGCCCCCATCGCGGGGATGCCCACCTCCAGCTCCGGCACGCCGCACGCGGCCAGCCGCTGCGCAATCTCGATCCGCTCTGCGCGCGTAAAGGCTACGCCGGCAGCCTGCTCGCCGTCACGCAGTGTCGTATCGATCAAGTAAGGCAGTGGATTCACTGTTGGTGGGTTGAAGGTGGCAGTGGGAAAGGGAGAGGCAGACAGCGGTGGGCGTATGGCGGAGGGGGCGACGATGATCACTACAGGTACACGGTCCGCTGCCTGCCTCTGGTTAAAGATCAGTCCCCGATCAGGTTGGTCTGGCAGGCTTCGCCCTCTTCGATCGCGTCGAGGATCTCATCGATCAGCTCCTCGGTCGCTTTTTCGTAGAAGAGGCCCGAGGGGTAGTCGATGACCACCGGGCCGCGCGCACACATGTTGAGGCAGCCCGTCATGGAGATTTCCACGCCGTCCATCATGCGGTCCTGTACCTCGCTCTGCGCGTAGGAGAGGAGCGCGATAGACTCCTTGTTGCAGCACGTGCCCTTCAGTTCGCCGGAGGCACGGGCACTGCCGCAGATGAAGAGGTGATGCGTTGGCTTGTTCATACGATTCCTTGAGATGATGCGTTAAACTTGATGTGAAATGGGTGGGGCGGATCAGCCGCAGCCGGTGCCGTCGCCTCCGCAGGTCAGGCCCTTGCCGCAGCCTTTGAACGAACGCTGGACGGTGGGCGACAGAGGCTCGCCGTAGAAGATGTGCGCCAGCCCGGTGTCGATCATGCCTTCCATTTCCACGACCTGGACACCGTGCTTGGTGAGGGTGGTCTTGGGGGTAGAGCCTGCGGCTGCGACGAGGATGGCGCGGCAGTCATGCAAGGTCTCCGCCAGCTCTACCCAACGGTCGTCACGTCCCCCGGTCGGCGGGGCGGAGCGCTGTTCGACGGCGATGAAGGCCTCCTCGTCTTCCGGGTCGATGGCAAAGACCGTGATCTCCCGCGCTTCGCCCAGGTGCTGGTTCACGAGCATGCCCTCACGGGTGGCGACGGCCACGTAAGGCCGCTTTTCCTGCGGCTTCAGCGGGAGGCGCGCGCAGCTTTGGATCAGCTCGTGGATGTCCTCGCTCATCGGCTCGCTCAGCTTGCCGATGGCATCGGCCCGGCAGCGCGCGCAGTGGGTCATCTGGTTCATGTGTTCGCCGCACTTCAGGCGCAGGGCGAAGCGCATCTTGGCATCCGGCTCGGGCAGGTCTTCAAAAGCGGTGTCTTTGGTCGGCAGGAGGGGGATGCAGTTCATCAAGTCGGCCCCCAGCTCCGAGACGGTCTTGGCGATCGCCTCCAGGTGGTCGGCATTGATGCCGGGTACGATGATCGAGTTGATCTTGGCGATCATCCCATACTGCTTGATCCATTTGATGGCCTGCAGTTGATGCTCGATCATGATCCGGCCCGCCTGCTCGTTGCGGTAGATGCGCTTCTCGTGACGGGCCCAGGCATAGATTCGGCCTGCCACGACTGGATCGATGCCGTTCATCGTGATCGTTACGTGGCTCACCTTCAGGTCGGCCAGCTCGCGCACGTAATCCTCCGTCAGCCCCAGCCCGTTGGTGGAGAGGCAGAGGATCATCTGCGGAAAGCGCTGACGCACGAGGCGGAAGGTCTCCATGGTGGCCTCCGGGTTGGCGAAGGGATCGCCCGGGCCCGCAATGCCCACCACCGCAATGTCGTCGCGCCGCTCCATGATCTTTTCGAGGTAGGCCAGTGCCTGCCCCGGGGAGAGCACGGTGGAGGTTACGCCCGGGCGGCTCTCGTTCACGCAATCGAAGTCCCGGTTGCAGTAGTTGCACTGGATGTTGCACTTCGGCGCGACGGGCAGGTGGATCCGCCCGAAGGTGGCGCACGCATCGCGGTTGAAACACGGGTGGTTTTCGAGGTTGATCGTCTCGGGGGTAGGTGCGGTGGCAGTGGCGGATGAAAGGCTCATGGCAAGTGATTCCGAGGGTGAAGACGTTTACAGGTAGCTGTAGCCGCTGGTGGAGGTGCTTTGCTTGACCTCCAGCAGGGCGTTGACGACTCGGTCGAAAAGTTCGAGCGTGCCCCGGTAGCCGACCGTCAACAGGCGTTGACTGCCGATCCGGTCGTGGATGGGAAAGCCGAGGCGCACCAGCGGGATGTCGAGCTCGCGAGCCAGCGGGTAGCCCTTGCTGGAGCCGATCAGCAGATCCGGCTTCAATTCACGGGCCGCCGTGGCGATCTTGGCGTGGTCTGCGCCGCTGAGGGCGGTGAATTCGCCGATGTCGCTGGCAAGGGCTTCCCGGATCAGCTCCTTCCATTGCTTCTGCTTGGAGCCGGTGGCGCAGATCACAGGCTTGATGCCGATCTCGCTGAGGAAGGAGGCGACGGCGACGACCAGGTCCGGCTCGCCAAAGACGGCTGCCGTCTTGCCGGCCACGTATTTGTGGGCGTCGACGTAGGCATCCACCAGCCGGGCCCGCTCTTCGGCAAAGCGGCGCGGCATCGTGCGCCCGGAGGCGATCGAAAGGGCGGTGAAGAAATGGTCGGCCAGGCAGATACCCAGCGGCCAGCCCAGGGCGAGGCGCTGGACCCCCGTCGTTTGCTGCAACCACGCCGCCGCAGACTGGCTGTTGGCCGCCTGGGTATGGCCGATCTCCAACGTGGCGCAGGCGGCACCCATTTCGCCGATTTCATCCAGCGAGGTGCCGCCGGGCGGGATCCAGTGGTAAGCATCCCAGCTGCCGCCCTCCAGCGTGCTGTTATAGTCGGGCAGCATGGTCGCGCTGAGGCCGTAGGCTTCGCAGCACTCGCGCAGGTGGCGCAGGTCTTCGCACGACATTATGGCGGGCAAGACGTTGACCCGGTGCGGCAGGCGCAGACTTGTCCGCTGGGCAAACTGCCGCACGACCGCCAGCAGGGTGGCGTAATAACCGTCGCTGTGGGTGCCGGTGTAGGCCGGGGTGGAGACGTGGACGAGGGGAGGGCCGTCGCCCGCGTGTTTGTCCTGATAAGTCTTGATCATCCCCAGCATGTGGTCGCCGATCGTCTCGGAGAGGCAGGTGGTGGCGACGCCGATCAGCTCGGGCTGATACTGGCGGATCACGTTGTCGACCCCGGCGGCAAAGTTGCGGGCCCCGCCAAAAATGGCGTCGTCTTCGGTGAAGCTGGAGGAGGCGATATCGACGGGTTCGCGGAAGTGGCTGATCAGGTAGCGGCGGATATACGTGGCGCAGCCTTGGCTACCGTGGAGGAAGGGGAGGCAACCCCGGATGCCTTTGAAGACCAGGGCGGCGCCCAACGGGCTGCACAGCTTGCAGGCGTTGCGGGTGGCGATTTCGGGCACATCACCCTCGGGTAGCTCGCCCGAAGCGGTGCGCAGGTCTGGGCTCAGGTGGACGGTGTTCATGCCTCGCCTCCGTTCGTCGAAAGTTGGTGGTGGCGCATGGCCCGGCGCGGCGCGAATTGCCAGACGGGGCTCAAGGCGCTCTCGGCCACCTCGCGGGCGAAGTGGAGCATGCCTTCGAAGCCCGCCAGCGGGATCTTGCGCTCGTGGTTGTGATCGCAGAAGGCGACCCCCAGCTTGTAGGCGATGGGGCGCTCCTTGACGCCGCCGATAAAGAGGTCGACATCCTTTTCGAGGACGAACTTGGCCAGCTCCAGCGGGTTGGAGTCGTCCACGATCACCGTGCCCGGGTCGCAAATCGCCTTTAGCTGTTCGTAATCCTCCGCATTGCCCGTCTGCGTGCCAGCAAGTACCGTCTGCATCCCCAGCGAGCGCAGGGCGAGCACCAGCGAAAAGGCCTTGAAGGCGCCGCCGACGTAGAGTGCGGCCTTCTTGCCCTTCAAGCGCTGCTTGTAGGCCTTGAGCTGCGGGGCGTAGGTGGCGATCTCTGAGCGCACCAGCTCCTGGGCCTTGCGCATGATCTCGGGGTCGCCGAAAAATTCTGCCGCCGCATACAGCGCGCGGGCGGTGTCTTCGAAGCCGAAGAACGATACCCGGTGCGACGGGATCTGGTGGTCGCGCTCCAGCAGCTGCGCGAGGTGGGTCATCGAGCCCGAGCACTGCACGAGATTGAGCGAGGCGCCATGGCAGCGACGCAAGTCGTCGACGCGGCCGTCGCCCGTGATGGTCGAGACCACCTGGATGCCGATCTGCTCGAAGTAGCGGCGGATCAGCCAGGCCTCGCCCGCGATGTTGAACTCGCCCAGCAGGTTGATGCTGTAGCGCGAGATGCCGCTGGTATCGCCCGTACCCACCAGCCGGTAGGCAGCCTTGCAGGCGGCTTCGTAACCCGTCTTCTTGGTACCCTTGAAGCCGGGCGAGTCGACCGGGATCACGTCGATCCCCGTCTCGCGCGAGACGGTCTTGCAGACCGCTTCGACATCGTCTCCGATCAGGCCCACGATACAGGTGGAGTAGACGAAGGCGGCCTTGGGGCGGTAATAGCGGATCAGCTCCAGCAAAGAGGCCTGCAGCTTCTTTTCGCCCCCGAAGACCACTTCCTTCTCCGCCAGGTCGGTCGAGAAACTGTTGCGGTGCAGTTGCGGGCCGGACGACTGCGCGCCCCGGATATCCCAGTTGTAGACGGCGCAGCCGATGGGCCCATGCACGATGTGCAAGGCATCCGCAATGGGGTAGAGGACCACCCGCGAGCCGCAAAACGCGCAGGCCCGTTGGGTCACGGAGCCGGCGGTGCTCTTCCGGTCGCAGGCAAACTGCTTGCCGGAGCCTTTGGTCCAGACCTGATCTTCACGATCGGTCAGGACTTGGATCGAGGCGGGCGACTGGTCGACGGTAGGCATGCGGGTGGTGGGTGGAAGGTGGAGAATCAGTCGTGGCTGGCGAGCGTCTTGACGATATGGCGGTCGAGGTTCAACTGAGCTCCGGGGCACTCGCAGCGCTTCGTGAGCGTCACCATGGTGCCGGCCCAGGCTTCTTCCTCGACTTGCTCGCTGATGAACCAGAGCAGCATGCTGTGGGAGTCGTAGTCCTTGACCTCCAGCGCCACTTCGTAGCAGCGGCGGATGTTTTCGGAGTTGATGCGCTCGAGCGTCTGGGCTTGCTCGGCCACCTCGATCAACGAGGCGTAAGCCGTGCGCGGCTTTTCAATCGCGCCCAGCTCGGGGTAGATGCCGCGGTCGAGCAGGTGGTCGAGGAACTTGTCGGCGTGTTCCCGCTCTTCGGCGGCCTGGTTGCGGAAAAATTCGGCGAAACCGCCAAAGGCATTTTCGGCGCACCAAAGGGCCAGGGCTTGGTAGGAATGGGCGGCAAAGAGCTCGTGGTTGGCTTGCTCCAGCAGCGCGGCTTGGATCCGTGGATTCATGTCGGGCAAAGGGATAGAGTTGCGTAGATCGAGAAGAAAGGTGCCCGGGCGCAGTTACGCATCCCACGCCCGGGCGTTGCGGTGCTTGTGCAATCAGAGGACCAGCTCGAGGTCTTCCTCGGCGTCTTCGCGGTCTCTTTTGTCGAACATTGCGTTCGTAATCTGTTCCACCAGGCGCATGGCCCCGGCGTAGCCCACGAGGGGGAACGCACGGTGCCCCACGCGATCCAGGATCGGGAAACCGAACCGGACGAAGGGCACATTTTCGGCGCGGGCGACGAGCTTGCCGTAGGTATTGCCCATCAGCAGGTCGACCGGGTTCGCCTTGATGTACTGGTGGAGGAAGTGGATGTCGCTGAAGGCACGCACTTCGGCGTTCGGGACGATCTCCTTCATTTTGCGTTCCCACTTCTTCCCGGGCGTGCCGGTGATCACCACGGTCGGCTCCATGCCGATCTCGACCAGAAACCCGACGAGGCTCGTCAAGTGGTCCGGGTCGCCGAAGATGGCTACCTTCTTCTGGTGGAAGTATTGCGACATGTCGCTGATCATGTCGATCAGGCGGCCACGCTCACGCTCCAGCTCCTGCGGCACGGCGGTATCACCGGCCAGGCGCAGGGCATCGACGTAGGCGTCGGTCGCGCCCACCCCGATGGGCAATTCGAGGACCTTGGACGGCACCTGGCACTTCTTTTCCAGCAGCTCCGCGGCGGGGGTGCTGGCGAGGGGCCCAAGGCCCACCGTCAGGAAGCTGTCGCCCATCGCCTTCAGGTCGGCCACCTTTGTGCCGCCATCGGGATACATGTGGTATTTGCCATCGTAGGGCGAGTCGAGCACGTCGGAGGCGTCGGGCGCCATGATGTATTCGACGCCGACCATCTGCGCGAGGCGCTTGATCTCCCGCATGTCGGAAGGGTCGACAAAGCCGGGGAAGATGTTGACCACATTCCGGGTCTGCCCGCTCGATTCCGCCAGGTAGCTGACGAAAGCGGCGCATTGGGCGGCAAAGCCGGAGACGTGGCTGCCGACAAAGCTGGGGGTGTTGCAGTGGATGACGGTCTTGCCTTCGGGGATCTTGCCGCCTTCCCGTGCCTTCTTGATGATCAGCGGGATGTCGTCGCCGATGACCTCGGAAAGGCAGGTGGTGTGGACGGCTACGATCTCCGGGTCGTAGATCGTGAAGATGTTCTCCAGGGCGGTCGTCAGGTTGGCGAGGCCGCCGAAGACCGAGGCGCCTTCGGTGAAGGAGCTGGTGGTGGCGACGACGGGCTCCTTGTACTGGCGGGTCAGGTGGCTGCGGTGGTAGGCGCAGCAGCCTTGCGACCCGTGGGAGTGCGGCATGCACCCGTGGACGCCGAGGGCGGCATACATGGCCCCGATCGGCTGGCAAGTCTTGGCCGGGTTGATCCGCAGGGCTTCGCGCTCGCGGATCTCGGCGGTGGTTCCGTTTAACATGGGAGTGTGCTCCTCTCGGTTAAATGTCAGGCAGTGGCCGAAGCCGTGGCGGCCTCGGGGGCGGCTGCATCGTCGGCCACGTGCCACGGGGCGCGTGCGAGCTGCCAGACCTTGGTGGATGTCATGCGATCGATCTCCTTGTAGAAGTTGATCGCGCCCTTGAAGCCCGCGTAGGGGCCGCCGTAGTCGTAGGAGTGGAGCTGCTTGCAGGGCACGCCCATCTTTTCGATCACGTATTTGTCCTTAATGCCCGAGCCGATGACATCGGGGTGATACATCTCGATCAGCTGCTCCAGCTCGTGGTGAGAGATGTCGTCGATCACCAGGGTGTCCTTCTTCATCTGGCGCATCATGCCCTCGTAGTCGGAGAAGTTGAAACCGCTCTCTTCGAGGGACTTCTTGCGGTCCTGTGTCTGGCGAAGGTTGTAGCGCTCCGGGTCGGCCTCCACGTGGATCTCTTCGATGTTGCGCGTATCGGCGTCGATCTTGATGTTGGGCAGCACATCCCGGCCCTCGTAGTCGTCGCGGTGGGCAAACTCGTAGCCGGCGGCGAACACCTTCATGTGCATGTCTTCAAAGAGGTCCTGATAGTGGTGGGCGCGGCTGCCACCCACGAAGAGGGCCGCCTTCTTGCCGGTCGTGCGCTTGCGCACATCGTCCAGCACCGGGCGCACCTCCATCATCTCGGCGGCGATCACTTCTTCCACCCGGTCGATCAACTCCTTGTCGCCAAAGTATTGAGCGATCTTGCGGAGCGACTTCTTGGTGCCTTCCAGGCCGATGAAGTTGACCTTGAACCACGGGATGCCGAACTTCGTTTCCATCATCTCGGCCATGTAGTTGATCGACCGGTGGCACATGACGACATTCAGGTCTGCCATGTGGCAGTTGCAGATGTCGTCGTAGCTGACGCCGCCGGAGAGCGTGCCGATGATGTCGATCCCGCAGAGGGCGAAGATTCGCTCGATCTCCCAGGCATCCCCGCCGATGTTGTATTCACCGAGGATGTTGATCTTGTATTTGGCCTCGATCGGCGTGTCGTCCAGACCGATCATGTGCTTGAACACCCCGTTGTTGGCAATGTGGTGGCCGGCGGACTGGCTTACGCCCTTGTAGCCCTCGCAGGAGAAGCCGAAGACGTTGATGCCGAGTTCCTCCTTCATCTGGCGACACACCGTGTGGATGTCGTCCCCGATCAGGCCGACCGGGCAGGTGGCGTAAACGGAGATCGCCTTGGGCTTGAACTCGTCGTAAGCCTCCTGGATCGCCTGCTTCAGCAGCTTTTCCCCGCCGAAGACGATATGGTTTTCCTGCATGTCGGTCGACATGGAGTACTGGAGGTAGTCCGTCTCGCCCGGCTTGCGGATCCGCGTCTTGTTACGGCGCGACAGCCAGCTGTAAAACCCGCAGCCGATGGGCCCGTGGGTGATGTGAAGGATGTCGTAGATCGGCCCAATCACCACCCCTTTGCAACCGGCGTAAGAACACCCGCGCTGGGTGACGATGCCGGGCACAGTGCGGCTGTTGGCCCCGATCTCGGCCGGGGTGGCAGGCGTTTCGTTGACGAGCAATTGCTTGCCGCGTTTGCGCTGAGTCTTCTTCGGGTAGATTTCCAGCATCTTCTCCCGTGCGACGGCGGCGGGCGGTCCGGGGATCCCGAGAGGTCCAGCAGATGCTTCCGATGGCTCTGACATGGTAAAGGCTCCTGATTGAGTATGGATAAGGGCAGCGCTCCTGCCGGTGGCAGGAGACGCTCAACTGAGTAACCGGGGGGTGGAGAGGCCTATTTGAACAGGCCGTATTCCATCAACAGGCTTTCCAGCTCCTCGATATGGAGCGGGGTGGGGACCACCTTGAGGGTGTTCGCGTCGATCTTGCGGGCCAGGGCGCGATACTCGTCGGCCTGGCCGCAGTTCGGGTTCCAGTCGATCACCGTCTTGCGGTTGATCTCGGCCCGTTGCACATCGTTGTCGCGCGGGACGAAGTGGATCATCTGCGTGCCCAGGCGCTTCGCGAACTCCTCGATCATCTCGGCTTCGCGGTCGCAGTTACGGCTGTTGCAGATGAGGCCGCCGAGGCGCACGACTCCCGTCTGGGCAAACTTCAGGATGCCCTTGGAGATGTTGTTGGCCGCATACATCGCCATCATCTCGCCAGAGCAGACGATGTAGATTTCTTCGGCCTTGCCTTCGCGGATCGGCATGGCGAACCCGCCGCAAACCACGTCGCCGAGCACGTCGTAAAACACGTAATCGAGCTGCTGGTCTTCGTCATAGGCCCCCAACTGTTCCAGCATGTTGATGGAGGTGATGATGCCGCGACCGGCGCAGCCGACACCCGGCTCCGGGCCGCCCGATTCGACGCACAAGCTGTCGCAATAGCCGCCGCTGCGGATATCGTCCAGTTCGACGTCTTCGCCCTCTTCGCGGAGGGTGTCGAGCACGGAGCGCTGGGCGAGGCCGCCCAGCAGCAGGCGGGTCGAGTCCGCCTTTGGGTCGCAACCAACGACCATGACTTTTTTGCCCATTTCCGCGAGCGCGGCGACCGTGTTCTGTGTGGTGGTCGATTTTCCGATGCCGCCTTTGCCATAAATGGCAACCTTGCGCATCGTCCTCTCAGAGGTCTTCTGGGCAGTGGGTGCTTGCACTGTGGCAACCATGGTGAATTCCTTTGATGTGGTGTTAGAGGTGAAAGAGTTTCGATACCTCCCACAACATGCGCCGTGCCAGTGTCTGGGTGGTGATTTCCTTAGTCTCTATATGTAAGGGGTTTAAAGGTGATAATTTCGAATTTAGGCCGTTTTGACACGTCCTGAGAGATCATCCTGTCGGCCTCAAATCCCTACATTTTTGTTAAGCGTAGTCCATAATCCTACATTTCCGTAGGATGCCGGTGGATTAGATTGTCTTATGTAAAGTAAAAGTTGGCTCCGGTTTTATAGATTGGGGAGTAACGTCTTTGTGCCGTAGGATCGGCAAAATGAGCGACATAGGAAACGCGACCGCCCAAGCACCCTTAATAGACATCAGAAAGTCTCCAACTATTGCGCCGCCGGTGAGGCGCTGGGCATTGGATAAGCTAGGAAAGATGTAGTCATTTTCCTGATCAAAAATGCCAGTTGCTCATACCTGCCAGTCCGAAGGATGCAGACTTGCCCGCGAAGGGCCTTCGCTCGAAATGCTCAATCGCTCGATGGGCGTCAGCTGTCGCTCAGTGCTCGAGCTCGGCCTGCTCTTCGCCGTCAGCCAGTCGCTTGAAAACAGCTTCGACCTCGCCGAAATCGTCCGGCCCGCCCTTCGCCGCATGCAAGACTTTATGGGGCTGGAGCGCGGGACGATTGCCCTCCTCAACCGCGACACCGGCGGCCTCCTCCTGGCCGAAGCAGTAGGGCTGCCGCGCAACCTCGCGCCGCAGGACTACCTCGGGCTGATCAAGCCCCAGCTTGAGCGTGCGGTCGAAAAGCTTGAGCCGGTCGTCATTCCCAAGTTTCACCAATGGGCGATGGAGGTGACGGACAAGCCCAAGGTGGTCGAGGCTCTGCAGCTCGATCAGCAGACGGGCCTGCTCTGCGTGCCCCTCAAATATCAGGAGAAGGCCGTCGGCACGCTCAGCATCGAGCGGCGCCATAGCCCCGACATCGGGTGGGAAGCCGACCTGCGCCTGATGACGATGATCGCCTCCATGGTGGCCCAGGCCGCCCATCTCCGCCAGGACACGGCGGAGCAAATTCAAAGCCTGCGCCAGGAAAATTCGCGCCTGCAGGAAGCCATCGCCAACGACTTCCGGCCCAAGGGCATGATCGGATCGTCGAGCCTTATGCGCACGGTCTACTACCACATCGACCAAGTTGCCCACAGCGTCACCACGGTGCTCATCCGCGGCGAGAGCGGCACGGGTAAGGAGCTGGTGGCCAAGGCCCTGCACGAGAAGAGCAAGCGGGCCCGCAGACCCTTCGTGAAGTTCAACTGCGCGGCCCTGCCGGATTCGATTATCGAGAGCGAACTCTTCGGCCACGAAAAAGGAGCCTTTACGGGAGCCCTCGCCATGCGCAAAGGGCGCTTCGAGACGGCCGACGGCGGTACCATCTTCCTCGACGAAATCGGCGACATCTCTCCCACGACCCAAGTCAAGCTCCTGCGCGTGCTCCAGGAAAAGGAATTCGAGCGTGTCGGCAGCCAGGAGACCCGCCGGGTCGATGTGCGCGTAATTGCTGCTACCTCCCGCAACCTCGAAGACATGATGGCCAAGGGCCAGTTTCGGGAAGACTTGTATTACCGGCTCAACGTCTTTCCCATTTACGTGCCCCCGCTGCGGGAGCGCAAGTGCGACATCCTGCTGCTCGCCGATCACTTCATCGAGCGCTACGCCGAGCGGCAGGGCGTGGCCCCCATGCGCATCTCTTCGGCTGCCATCGACCTGCTGACCAGCTACTTCTGGCCCGGCAACGTGCGCGAGCTGGAGAACTGCATCGAGCGCGCCGTCCTCCTCTCCAAAGGCCAGTCGATCAAGGCGCACCACCTGCCGCCGACCCTGCAAAAGAAGTCTGCCACCGAATCCAACGACCACGCCACAATCGAGGAAGCCATCCAGGCGGTTGAGCGCGAGATGATTATCGACGCCCTCAAGGACACCAAGAGCAACATGGCCGAAGCCGCCCGCCGCCTCGGCTTGACTGAGCGCAAAATGGGCCTGCGGGTCAAGAAATACGACATCGACCTGACCCGCTACAAGTAACGCCTTGGCGATTGGATGTGTCCGGGTAGCTCTTTGGCACGGTACAGATCGCAATTCGGCAGTCGGGCAAGCATTTGGTATAGCTTGGTGCACAACCTCACCCCCAGACGATGATCTAGGGTGAAAACTTCGGTATATCCGGAAGGTTGATCGCGACAG
Source organism: Verrucomicrobiota bacterium JB022 (assembly GCA_030673845.1). Taxonomy (NCBI): domain Bacteria; kingdom Pseudomonadati; phylum Verrucomicrobiota; species Verrucomicrobiota bacterium JB022. The sequence goes on along the minus strand of JAUTCQ010000012.1, from coordinate 53,644 downwards.
GGCTGCGCATAGTCTACTGCGCAGTGCACGCAAACGATCACACAGCAGATTTGGGAGTGCCGTAGATCGGTTGACAAACCGCTAGTGGTTGGGACTTGCAGTGCTTGCTGTTAGAACAGTTAGGCCCTTGGTATAAGCTGGATTTCGGCGGGCCGCGCTGAAGACGGGTTACTTTTCTTTTGGCTGCGGCTGCCAGGCGTCGAGGATCCGTAGTCGAGCAGCACAGTGGAGGTTAGATCCGCGCCAAATTCAAAACGTTTGCTCTACTATCGTGCGGAATTTTGATAAGGAGTTCTTATGATTGAGTGGATGGAGGGAAAAACATTGGACGATAGGGTTCATCGTTGGAGTATGGTAAAAACCCTACTCAGGGCACAGGGAAATATTTACTGTCATGCTGAAACTCCGCTGCTGCATTGTCACTTTCACGTTATTGCTCGCTCTTTTGTCCGCCAGTCCTCTGCGCGGGCAGGGGGCTGGCGACCCGTTGGAGATCGTCATGAAGGCATTTCGCCTCGTCGATGCTCCTGATGGGACGACTCAGGAAGTCGAAGCCGAAGAGGCCTCTCCTGGCGATCTGATCCTCTACCGGGCGACGTTCACCAACGCAGGCGAGGCCGATCTGGCCGGCCTGCAACCCCAGATCCCCGTGCCGGCTGGCTTCGAGTATGTCGCCGGCTCGGTGACGCCGGCTCCTGAAGCCGTAGCCATTGCCGGGCAGGGCTTCGTGGCCTTCCCGGTGCAAGCGGCAGACGGCACCTCTCCTTCGCCGGAAGCCTACCGTGCCTTCCGTTGGCAGGTATCCGTCCTCAAGGCTGGCGCCACCTTCCAGGCAGAGCTGAAGGTGCGCGTGCCGGCTGAATAATAACGATCTTCTCACGCTGCAATGGACCCATTTAGTTAATTCGAATGGGGTCTTCGGTTTATTATAACCGTTTATTATTACTTATCCAACAACCCAATGAGCAAAATGATTCTTCTCTCGCTCTACCGAAGCCGGGCTCGTCTCGCCGGTTTTGGTCTTCTCGGCCTGTTGGCACCCGGAATGGTGTCGGCAGCTGCTCCGCTGGTCGGGACGCGGATTGGTAACCAGGCCTCCGCCACCTATACGGACCAATCGAATACTACCCGCACGGCGACCTCCAATACGGTTACGACCGTGGTGCTCCAGCAGGCTGGTTTGGTGCTCACGCAAGACAACACCCGCTCCGTCTCGCCCGGTGGCACGTTGTTCTTCCCGCACACGGTGACCAACACCGGTAACGGCAACGACACCTACACGCTGACGACCGGTAACATCGACGTCACCAACCTCGACGGTAATCTGGCCAACGTCCGCATCTATGCCGACCGCAATCAGGACGGCCAGCCGGACGATCTCGGCTCGCCGATCACCAGCACGGGCGACATGACCGCCGGCGAGTCGTTCTACCTCGTCATCGGCGTCACCGTCCCCGGCACCGCCGACAGCGGCGACACCGCCAGCCTCCAGATCACGGCCACCTCGACCTACACCGGGACGATCAACGCGACCAATACCGACACCATCCGCGTGTCGGGCGACGCCGTCGTCACCGTGGTCAAGTCGATCGACACGGCCCAAGGCAAGCCGGGCACCACGCCCATCACCTATACGCTGACTTACACCAACACCGGTAACACGACCGCGACCGACGTCGAAATCATCGACATCCTGCCGGCCGGCCTTACCTACGTGGCGGGCACCGGTCGCTCCAGCCTCACCGGCTCCACCGTCTTGACCGACGACGATACCGACGGCGCCCAAGGCACCAGCCCGAACGGCGTGGACTACGGCTACGACCTCGCGACCGACACCATCACGGTGCGTCTCGAATCGATCCGCCCGGGCCTCTCCGGCAGCATCAGCTTCCAGGTCTCCGTCGACACCGACATCGCTCCCCAGCGCATTTTCAACACGGCGACGTATCAATACAACCCTGGCACCGGCACGGTGGAAGGCCCGTTCAATACGAACCGCCCGCCCTTCGACGTGTTGCCCGAGCCGGCCGTCGCCCTCCTGGGCGACACCGTGGCCAACGCGCGCCCCGGCGACACCGTCAAGTTCAGCAACGTGCTGACCAACAACGGCACCACGACCGACACCTTCGACATGACGTTCGTGACCGCCTCCAGCACCTTCCCGGCCGGCACGACGTTCAAGTTCTTCCAGCAAGACGGCAACACGCCGATGGTGGACAGCAATAACAACGGTATCCCGGACACGGGCCCCGTGAACAGTCGCCTCGCCGGTGGCAACACCTACACCGTCGTGGTGCAGGCCACCTTGCCCACCAGCGTCGCCAGCTCCGGCCCGTTCTCCATCCAGAAGCGTGCCACCGGCTCCGTGATCGACTCCGATACCGGCACGACCGCCACTGCGGTTGCGACCGACACGCTGACCGCGATCATCCCCCCCTCCGTCGACTTGACCAATGCCGCCGTGGGTCAAGACCCCGACGATGGCGCCGGCGACGGCGTGGGCGTGACCGATGGTGACGACTTTACCACCAACCCGGGCCGCACCGTCGTGATCCCGCTGACGGTGGAGAATGAAGGCTCGATCGTGGACACCTACGACCTGAGCGTCGACGCCGGCACCATCCCGGCTGGCTGGACGGTGGCGCTCCGCCGCTCCGCCGGTGGCGCTATCGTGAGCAACTCCGGCACGCTGCAGCCCCCGACCGTCGACGACGGCGAGTTCTTCCAGTATGTGGCCGAAGTGACCGTCCCTGCCGGCCAGTCGCCGGGTGATTACAACATCACCTTCCGCGCGTCCTCGCCGGTTTCGGCTGCCTCCGACACGCTGATCAACACCGTGACGGTCAACACCTACCGCGAAATCTCGCTCGTGAGCGACAATTCCGGCCAGGTCTTCCCGGGCGGCTCGGTCGTCTACTCTCACCTGCTCACCAACCTCGGCAACGTGCCCGAGGCAGTCGGCGGCACCAGCGACATCACGCTGGGCCTCTCCGACACGGAAGCCGGCAAGGGCTGGACCTCCGTCGTGATCTACGACGCCAATAACAACGGTATCGCCGACGCGAGCGACCCGATCATCTCCAGCCTGCCCAGCGTCGACGCTGCGACGTTTACCTCGCTTGGCAAGGTCGGCTCGGCCACCAGCCAGGTCCGCCTGTTTGTGAAGGTGTTCGCGCCTCTCGGCGTGCCGAACAACGCGATGAACATTACGACGATCACCGCCACGCCCTCGGGCACGGTCAACAGCATCGTCGCGCCCGCCGTCGTCTCCAACGGCGACACCACCACCGTGGTCGTGGGTGACTTGGCGATCGTGAAGGAGCAAGCCCTCGATGCCGACAACAACGGGGTTGCCGATGGCGCCTACACGCAGCTCGACCTGCAGGCCCTGCCGGGTCAGTCGATCATCTACCGCATAACCGTGACCAACACGGGCTCGGCCGATGCGACGAACATCGTGATCTACGACACCACGCCGGTCGGCACCAGCTATGCCGGTGGCCTTGGCGGTGCGGCCGTCGCCCAGACGGACGTCGGCTCGGTCGGCCTCAGCCCGGCCGACGGCGCGAAGGGCTCCCTCGAATTCGAGGTGGGCACGCTCGCTCCCGGCACTTCGGCCATCGTCAGCTTCGGCGTCACGATCGACCAGTAAACTCCCGTCACTCGGGTTGTTGGAATTCTCCGTCTCCGGAAGGGTCCGAACCCCTTCCGGAGGCCTAAGCCCGCAGCCCTCATTTCGCCGGCCAAGGATGGTCCCTGCCATCCTGCGGCCCGGAACGCTTTTCCTGCTTTTACGTAACGACCTTTACTTGTGAGTCGCATTCTCCATCTCCTGCGCTATTGGCACCCCGTGCTGCTTCCGCTGTGCTTGCTCTTCGGCGCAAGCCCCTCGGCAGTGGGCGCGCCCCTGCAGCCAGGCACGCGCATCACCAATCAGGCGGAGGCGTTCGGCTTCCGGCCCGATGAGGCGCTGGAGGTCAACCTCTTGTCGAATCAGGTCGTCGTTACGATCATTTCCAACCAAGGGCTGACGCTGGAGCCCGACCGCCGCGCTTATCTTTTCCCTGGCGCGCAGGCTACCTTCAGCCACCGTATTACCAACACGGGCAACGTGTCCGGTACTTACACTTTTCAGGTTTCGCACCCCGAAGGTGACACCTATGACCTGGGGCTGACCCAGCTCTTCCTCGACGCCAACGGCAACGGCCTCATCGACCAAGGCGAGCCCGACTTGCTGGCCGAGGGTGGGGCAAAGCTCACGCTCGCCGCCGGCAGCCATGCCGATGTCATCCTCAGCGGGCGCGTGCCCCCGCAGCTCCGCGCGGGTGATCTCTCTCGCGTCAACGTCACCGCGCAGATTGATGGCACTGCCATCTCTGCCACCGTTACCGACGAAGTGGTGGTCGGTGACGACGAGGTCCGCCTCTTCAAAGGCGTCGACCGCACCACCGCCAGTATCGGTGAACCCATTCACTTTACGCTGACCGCGCAGAACGGCAGCACCGCCCTGACGCCGATCAACATCACAATCGACGGCCAAGTGCGATCCCGCGTCGTCATTCGCGACGAAATCCCTCGCAACACCACTTTCCAGCGCGTGCTCGCCAGCCCCGGCCTGCAGCAACTGTATCACCTGCGCTCGGCCGCCAGCGACCACGAATACGTCACCTCGGCCCCGGCCGATCTCGACAACGTCGAAGCCATCGCGTTTGCCACCAGCCAAGTCTTTGCCGGCCAACGCCTCGAAGCCAGCTTCGCCGTGATCGTCAAGCCCCTCGGCAGCGGTGGGATTACGAATCAGGCCCACTTGTTCCACCGCCGCCCGGAATCGCCGACGACCGACGTGCCTTCCAACGAAGTCGCGGTCGAAATCCCCATCGAATGCCCCGTCATCACGGTCTATACCGACGAGACTTTTACCCTCCCGACCGAAATCGTCTCCGTCGGCTCCCCGGTCTTCGTCGAGATCGAGGCAGGCTTCCTGAATGTGCTGCCGACCGTACGCGACGAGCTGCCCATCCACATCACCTCCCGCCAGACAGGCGACGTGCTGGACGCGATCTTTATCGAGACCGGCCCCAACACCGGCGTCTTCCGCCGCAAACTGGCCAACGAAGGCGACAGCTACGGCTTCCCCACCGAAACGAGCCTGGAAGCGCGTCCGGGCGACATGATCCTGCAGACCGCCCCCCGCGACGTCTTGACCGCGATCATTCGCAACGGCTGCCTCGACGGCGTTACCCAGATCCAGATCTTGATCGACCCGGCAGGCATCGTCTTCGACAGCCGTACCGGTGAGCGTGTGGCCGGTGCCACCGTTACGCTGATCGACGTGACCGGGCGCGGCAATGGCGGTAACGCTGGCGGCCCCGCCGTCGTCTTCAAGGCCGACGGCCTCACGCCTTCGCCCAGCACCATCGTCACCAGCGGCGACGGCGCCTTCGAATTTCCGCGTGTCGGGGCGAGCACCTACCAGCTCCTCGTGACGCCCCCAGCGCAACACGCCTTCCCCAGCCAAGTGCCGATGCAACTGATGCCGACGATCCTCAACCCGTCGGCCGAAGCGCGTATTCTGGAAGGCGGCTCCTATGGCGACGTCTTTGAAGTCAACGAAATGACGGGCGCCGTGTTCCTCGACGTGCCGGTCGACACAGAATCGCCCGAAGGCTTCGTCCTCGAAAAGAGCGTCAACCAACGCGAAGTCGAGATCGGCGAGTCGGTCCAGTATACCCTTGAGCTCAAGAATACCACCGGCTCCAACCTGCCGGGCACCTTCATCGACGACGTTTTGCCCGCCGGCGTCAGCTATATCACCGGTAGCGCCCGGCTCAATAGCCAGCCCATGGCCGATCCGACGGGCGGCAAAGGCCCCAACCTCCGGTTCCGCCTCGGCAATCTCCCCGACCAGACGACCTACACTGTGACCTATCGCGCACGCGTGGGTATGGGCGCCGACCGGGGCGACGGGGTCAACCGCGCGCGTGCCACCAGCCTCGGGCCGCCCGCCACCAGCAGCAACCTCGCGCTGGCCGAAATCGAGATCGACCAAGGCGTCTTTACCGACCGGGGCGTCATTTTCGGTAAGGTCTTTGTCGACCTCAACGACAACCGCATCCACGACGGCTATATCGACCCCGAGACGGGCGAAGAGCGCGCGGAGCCCGTCGTGCCCGGTGTCCGCATCTTCCTCGAAGACGGCACCTACGCGATTACCGACAGCGAGGGCAAATACAGCATCTACGGCCAGCGTGCGATCCACCACGTGGTGAAGCTCGACCGCTACACACTGCCGACCGGCGCGAAGCTGGCCGTCATCGACAGCCTCAATGCGGGCGACCCCGACAGCCGCTTTGCAGACCTGCGCAAGGGCGAGCTGCACAAGGCCAACTTCCGCATCGTGGAGCCCAGCGACGCGTTGCTCGCCTTGATCGAGCAACGCCGGGCTGCCGGCGATCCCAACACGGCCGAGATCGACCGCACGCTCGACCGCCGCTTCACCTACGAAGACCGCCTGCTCTTGGCCGACCCCACCAGCGGCCCGGCCAGCGGCACCGTCGACCAAGCCTCGTCGACCCCGTCTTTCTTCCAGCCCGTTTTGCCGGAGAACACCCTGACCGCAGCCAATTCCAACCTCCCGGCCCGCCCGGTGGCCGTCGTGCCCCACGTGTCGCTCGAAGACGACCTGGCCAACGTCAGCACCAACGAGCCGGAGATCCTCGACTTGCGCGACGGCGATACCGTGGCCGTGCCGCAAGTGCGCCTCCGCGTCAAAGGCCGGGCTGCGACGCGGCTGGAGGTAAAGGTAAACGGCGAAGTGGTGCCCGAAGAGCGCCGTGGCAAATACATCGAAGACACTGCCCGCGACCTGCAGGCCGCTGAATACATCGCGGTGCAGTTGGCGCCCGGCGACAACTCGATCGAGCTGACCCAATACGACTTTTACGGCAACGAGCGGGGCTCCGACGCCGTGACGATCCGCGCTCCCGATGGGCTGGCCCAGCTCAACATCGCTTTTTCCAACCCCGAGCCCGCTGCCGACGGCACAACGCCGGTGCAGGTGAGCGTGCGCCTCGAAGACCGCCACGGCACGCTCGTTTCGGCCCCTACGCCGCTGACGCTCTCCACCACGCTGGGCGAATGGCAAGTGCAAGACGTGAACCCGCAGGAAGAAGGCATCCAGGTCTTCCTCACTGGCGGCGAAGGCACCTACACGCTGCTGCCCCCGGGTGAGCCGGGCCTGGCCGAGATCGTGGTGAGCAGCGGTGTGATCGAAAAGCGCCAGATCCTGCCGTTCCTGCCCGACCTGCGCCCGCTGATCGCTTCCGGTATCCTCACGGGCCGCATCAACCTCAACGACCGGGGCGCCTCCATCGTGCCCGCCTATGGCAATCACGGCTTCGAGGAAGAGCTGCGCGCCCTTTCACGCTCCAGCGACGGCGACCTGACCGAGGGTCGCGCCGCCTTCTTCCTCAAAGGCCAGATCAAGGGCGAGTGGCTGCTCACGACGGCTTACGACTCCGACAAGCGAAGCGATGTCGAACTGTTTCGCGACATCGACCCGGACAAGTATTACCCCGTCTACGGCGACTCTTCGGTCAAAGGCTTCGAAGCCCAGTCTTCCGGCAACCTGTATGTGCGGGTCGACAACCGCCGCTCCTACCTCCTCTGGGGCGACTTCATGACGCGCACCAACAACGAGGCGCGCGACCTGGGCAACTACAACCGAAGCCTCAACGGCTTCAAGGGCCACTACGAGACCGACCGCGCCGCCGCCAACGTCTTTGCCAGCCACGGCAACTCCCGCCAGGTGGTGGTCGAAATCCCCGCCAACGGCACCTCCGGCCCCTACAATTTCAGCGCCTCCAACGGCCTCATCAATTCCGAGCAGGTGGAGATCATCACCCGCGACCGCAACCAGTTGTCGATGGTGATCGAGCGCACGCCGATGACGCGCTACGAGGACTACGAGTTCGAGCCCTTCACCGGTCGTGTGCTCTTCCGCCGCCCTGTGCCGACGCTCGACACCAACCTCAACCCGCGTTACATCCGCATCACTTACGAAGTCGAGCAGGCCGGCCCCGCCTTCTGGACCTACGGCGTCGACGGGCAGGTGAAGGTGACGGATCGTTTCGAGGTCGGCGGCTCCTACGTCAAAGACGAGAATCCGCTGGAGGAATACCAGCTCTACAGCGCAAACACCACCGTCGCGCTGACCCAGAATGTCTTTGCGATTGCGGAAGTCGCGCAGAGCGAAGACATGCTCAAGGGCACCGGCGCTGCGGGCCGCGTCGAGCTGCGCGCGGTGGGCGAGGAGACGGAAGGCCGGATCTTCTACGGGCGCACGGAGGCAGACTTTGTCAACCCGGGCGCGCTCCTGACGGCCGGTCGCGTCGAGGGTGGGGCGGAGGCGCTTCACCGCCTCAACCGCAGCACTTCCCTGCGCGGGCAGGCCGTCTATACCGAAGACGCCGTTACGGGTGGCTTCCGCCGGGGCGCGCGTGCCGATGTGATCCACCGCTTCGACAACCAGGTCGAGCTGGAAGGCGGCGTGCGCGTCTCCGAAGAAACCGAGCTCGCGGCCAGCCCCTTGACGCGCGACATCGCACCCAATGAGGTCCGCAGCCTGCGCGGCAAGTTTACCGCCCCGGTGCCTTATCTGCCCGACGCCCGCTTCTTTACCGAGCTGGAGCAGGATGTGGTCGAGATGGACAAGCAGCGTTTTGCCCTCGGGGGCGACTACCAGGTCAGCACGCGCACCCGCGTTTACGCCACGCACGAGATCATCAACTCGTTGGGCGGCGAATTCGAAATCAACGAGTCGCAGCGCAATTACCGTACGCTCGCCGGGGTCGAAACCGAGGTGATGCGCGACACCCAGTCGTTCAACGAATACCGCATGCGCGACGCCATGGAGGGTCGCCAGGCCGAAGCCAGCACCGGCTTGCGCAACCAGTGGCAAGTGGCCGACGGGCTGCGGCTCAACACCACTTTCGAGCGCATCACGCCCTTCGACGGTGTCGACAAAAAGGTCTCCACCTCCGTGACCGAAGCCATCGAATATACCGGCGCCGACACCTGGAAAGCGACCACGCGCGCGGAATACCGCACCAGCACCGATCAGGACACCTTCCTGGGCACCATCGGTTATGCGGCCAAGCTCAACCGCAACTGGACCTTCCTCGGCCGCACCCTTTACCACACGCAGGACGACAAGAACGAAGACACCGTCAACCTCAAGCAGACCCGCTACCAGGGCGGCCTCGCGTGGCGCCAGACCGATGAAGACGTGTGGAACGCGCTCTTCCTCTACGAATATCGGACGGAGGAGGGCATCTCCTACCGCGACGACCTGGGCACCAGCCGTCAGGTTCACATCTTTTCCAACACCCTCAACTATCAGCCCAACGAAGACTGGATCTGGACGAATCGCATCGCGGGCAAATGGGTCAGCGAGTCGCTCGCACCCTTCGAAGACCGCTATTCGGCCTTTCAGGACAATGGCCGCATCATCCGCAAGTTCGACCAGCGCTGGGACATCGGCCTGAACTACGCCGCCATGTGGACGGGCGACAAGGACGAGGTCTCCTACGGTTTCGGGCCGGAAATCGGCTTCTGGGCGCGCCACCAGATTCGGATCGGCCTCGGCTACAACTTCTGGGGCTATGTCGACCGCGATTTTGATACCTCGGGCGAAACGCAGCGCGGGTTTTTCCTCTCGCTGAGCATGAAATTCGACGAAGACGACCTGCCATTCCGCCGCAAGGAAGAGGAGACTTACTGATGAACCGCTGGCTGCACCTGCTAGTTTTCGTGCTGGGGGCCATGGGGCTCCAGGCTGCCACGATCACGCCCACGACCGACTTTACTCCCGCCGATCCGAGCCGGGATACGCCCGCGGTCTCCACCCCCTACATGGACCGCGCGGGCGTGTGGGACGGGAGCGCCGACGTGCGCGCGAGCGAGGGCGATACGTTCCGCCTCTCGCTGCCGAATACCGGCACGACTGCGTACGATCTGGCTGCGCAGGTCACCGTCCCCGCCGGATTTACCTACGTGCCGGGCACGGCACAGGCTACCGGCACCACGGTCAGCGCCAGCCAGTCGGGTAACGTGATTACCTTTACGCTCGGCGGAGGCGGCTACGACCTCGCGAACGGCAGCACCCTTTCGATCGACTACGGGCTGCGCGTCGAATCATCGGTCGTGGCCGGGACGTATTCGCTGGCCTACGAATGGAGCTTTGGCGATACCGACGGGGCCGTGAGCCGCACGACCAGCACCCTCAGCCAAAACGTGCTCGTGCTGGCCGGGGCTGCCGTCGTCCAGAAGCTGCCGGTCACGCAGACGGTGGGGGTAGGGGAAGATGCAACCTGGACGGTGACGGTCACCAATTCCGGTTTCGGCGGCCTTTTCGATGTGGTGGTCGATGAAACGGCCCTGCTGGGCAACGCGTCCTTTACCAACGTCACCATTACTCAGACTTCGCCAGCTCGGAGCGCCATTCAGTCGCCCGCCGGGCGCTATCGGCTGCCCTACCTGGCGGCGGGAGAAGACTTTACCTTTGCGGTGAGTGCGACGGTGGCCGGTTGCGACAATCTCGGCAATACCGTCCAGATTTCCGACCGCACGGGAGAGATCGACACCAGCCGCGAAGGGGCCGTTGCGCTCGACTTCGACCTGCCGCTGGTACAGTTGACAACCAACCCGATCCAGCTCGACTTTCTGACGCCTACCAGCGTCTCGATCCCGATCAGCAACGTGGCCGGGGCGGGCCCAGCAACCAACTTCACACTCGAGTCCAACCTCAACACGCTTGGGGTTGCGATCGTGAACGTAGGCGGCGGCTTTGCCTACAACCCAGCCAACGGTAACTTTACCTACACTTCCAACGGCGGCAGCATCGCGGAAGGTACCACCGCCACGCTGACCTTCGATGTGCGCTCCAGCGACGTATGCGCAGGTACCGGCGGCGGCACCATCGTCTGGCAGACGTTTTACCAGAACGAGTGCGGCGACCCCTATTCGGTGCCGTTCCAGCTCAGCAGCATCACCGCGCCCAACAACCGGCCTTCGCTGAACGTCGGCGTGAGCGATGGCGGCATCAGCCGCTTGAGCATCAACGGCACCGGTACCTTTACGGTGGAAGCGAGCGCGACCGAGCTGACCAGCATCGCCGAAGATCCGATCTCCGTGGATGTGGCCATTACCGGCGAAGTGGCGATCACCACCGTTCAGATGCCCTCCGCCGGCTCCGTCGTCGATAACGGTGACGGCACCTACACCTGGAACCTGCCCCGGGCGAGCCTGGCTGGCAACCCCACCTGGGAGCTGGATTTCCAGGTTAACGGCGACCCCTGTAACGGGGGCACGCAGGCTGGCATCACCGCCAGTGCCAACGCCACGACCATCACGGCGGCCGACGGCGCTTCCTGCCCGTTGACGGCCAATGCTTCCGACTCGCTGACGATTACCAACAGCCCGGGTGCGACCACCACTCAGTATTACAACGTTACTGGTTCGGTCTTCGAGGCTGGCTCGCCCTCCGCCAATCTCACGCGCGATGCCGGCGAAGGTGAATTCATCCCCTACATCGCTATTTACCAGTTCGACCCCGGCTACCCCGGCGCCTGGGCCGGCTCGACCTACGTCGACAACTTCGACGGCGATGCCAGCCAGACCCTCGTCCCCGGCTCCCTGACCGTCACCTACGATAACGGCAGCGGCTCGGTCGGGCCGGTTGCGGTCCCGGCCGGTGCCATCGTCCAGTCGACCGGCGCCTTGCGCCTCAACCTCGACTTCCTCGCTGGGGCGGGCTACCTCGATACCGATTACGTCAGCGGCACGATGGTCACCTTCGACTACCAAACTACCGTGCCCGACGGCTCGCTCGGCGGCGATTCCCGCAGCTACCAGAATACTTCCGTGCTGCGCCTGACTGGCTCTTCGAGCGGCCCGGGCGCTTGCGACCTTGCGGGTGATCAGGTCTTTACCCAAGTGGCAAGCTATACCGTGCAGCGGGCGGCAGCCAGCCTCTCGCTCAGCATGCCCGCCCAGCTCGATATCTGTGAGGAGTTCGACGCGGTCATCACCCTCGGCAACGCCAACGCACAAGAAATTTCCCGCGTCTTGCTGACGCTCCTGACCTCCAATGCCGATTACGAATACGTGACCGGGCAGACGCCGGTTTACGGCGGCGTCTTCACCTCCGGCAACATCGTCTATGCGGAAAACGGGGGCAATAACCCGACCTTTCGCTATACGGGCAGCGAGCTGACGGGGCAGGGCACCATCACAGTGCGCATGCGCCGCGCCGCCGATTCCGGCACCGACACCACGGGGATCTCGGCCCGGGTGGATTACGACGACTACCAGACTTCGCCCACGACCACGCGCGATTTCTCCACCACGGCTTCGGCCAACCCGTCGTTTGTCTTCACTGCCGAGCTTGCGATCGTGGTGACGCCCAATACCCGCCTGCAGCTGCAGGACACCCGCACGCAATGGTCGCTCATCGTGCAAAACCTCAAGCCCGGCACGGCCTACGGGGCGACTGTTGCCAATACCCTCCCGGAGAATTTCCAGATCGATACCACCGCGACCGCGGCGGCCAACACCACTGCTTTCACCGTCTCGGGCAGCACGATGACGGGGCAGACGATCACTTTTGACCTTGGCGACTTCGCCGGTGGTGCCCAGCGCACCCTGACGGTCGTGGCCGACCTGCTGCCGGGGGCCGATTGCCTGATCCCCGATGGCGAAAATACGGTTTTGACCCGCTGGGGCTGTGGGGTGGACGTGGCCCAGAGCATTGTGAGCATAGCCCCCAACTTCCGCCTCGGTGCCGGCAGCCTGCAAGTCGTGCACGACACGACCGACAGCCTTGCCCGCCTGTGTGGCAACGGTGAAGTGGAAATCCTCGTCCGCAACACCGGCGATGGGGCGATCTACAATGTGGAAGTGCTCGAAGTCATGGATCCGAGCCTCACCGGCTTGAGCATCGTGCCCGGCTCCATCAGCTACGCGACCGACAACGCGCCCAGCTCCTTTGTGAGCGTGGCCGGTATGCCCGCCGGTGCCGGCAGCTCCGGCAGCCCTTACCGGTTCGACAGCACGCTGATTCCCGCCCTCGCGCACCTCGTCAACGTCCATACCGACACGGGCTCGACGGTCAATTCTCTCACGATCCGCTTCCAGATCGTGGCCAGCGATCCGGACACTTTTGCCGGCAACCAGCCCGGGCCTACGTTGACGGCCTCGGGCAGTGCCGAGCTTTTCTGCGGCAGCAACGTCCCTTCCCCCGGCGTGCCGTTTATCCTGCCCTCCGAAAAGCCCGACATCAGCACCAACCTGCGCATCGACAGCGCCACGAATCCCGACGGCTTCAGCGACAAGCAGATCGCGCTGCCCGGCCAGCAAGTGGATTGGCAGTTTGTGATCACCAACGCCGGCGATGCATGGGCAGAGCACGTGCGCGTGCGCATCCCCCTCTCCGGCAGCGGCGGCTCGGCGGTGCTGAATGGCGACGTTCCCAGCCCCGGCGCGGCCTACACTGGCGGTTGGGTGGCGGTCGATGACGTGCCGCCCGGCGGCAGCATCACGGTCACGGTGCGCGAAACGCTTGGCGCGAACTGCCTCGACATTACCCAGACGGCGGAAGTCACCTGGGGCTGTAGCGATCCGGGTGCCGGTCAGCCCAACCTCGTCACGCAACCTACCGACAACGACGACACGGCGACGCTCGTCATGCTGCCCGACTTCACTACGAGCGGGGGCACGATGACGGCTACCGCCGATGCCAGCATCACCGCAACGCCCAGCCGCGGTAACAGCGGCCGCGTCCGCATCCGCGTGACGATGACCAACAGCGGTGCGCGCGGCGAGAACCTGAGCATCACGCCCGACCTGCCCAACCAGACCGTTTTCGACGACACCTACGCCCCGGTGTTCGTGACCAACAGCAGCTCGCTGACGGCGGTCGCCTGGGACGGCGTTTCCAGCACCGATCCGCGCCTCGAATTTACCGGTACGGTGGAGAATGCGGAGAGCTTCACGGTAGAGTTTTACGCGATCACCTCGATCGACGATACGACGCGCGCCACCAGCTTCCCGGCTCTTGCGGCAGAGGAAGAAACCGCCAACGGCCTCGACCCTTCCGTCAACCCCGGCGGTAACAACCGCACGATTCAGGCGGCTTACGAGACCTCCTGCGGGGCGAATTTTACCCGTAGCGTCACGCTCAACATCGACCCGCGCCAACCGGAGCTGGACATCAAGTTTGCCGCCAACGGGGGGACCGAATCGACCAGCGTGATCAACCGCATCGTGTTTGCCGGCCAGCCGGAGACCTTTGACGTCTACGTGCGCAACGAAGGCGAAACGAATTCGGCCGCCAACAACAATACGATCGCCGTGACCCTCGGCAGCGGCTGGACGACGGCGAGCGTCGTGCTCGTCAGCTCCCCGCGCGGCAGCAACGGGGCGGCGACACAGGCCGGGAACGTCTACACCTTCAGCCCGGCCCAGGTAGGCGAAATCCGTCGCACGGGCACGTTGGAGGAAGTGCACCTGCGCATCACCGCCACGCCGACCGGACTGCCGGCGGATTCCCTGCAAGTGCAGATCGACGTGGACGGGGAGCAGATCGGGACCGGCGGCTCCTCGACGGGTCGCTTTTATACCCGCGACAGCCGTGCTTTTCGCTGCCTCGGCGTGAGTGTGGCCAAGACCTACGTCAACGGCTCCACGACCGAAACGGCTACCGGCACCGAAGGGCATACGCTCATCGGCGAAGAGGCGAGCTTCGACTTGTCCGTCAGCTTCTTCGGCGCCGACGGTGGGGCCGACATTAGCAACGTGGTCGTTCGCGATACGCTCGGCAACACGGCGGCGGCCGACAAGGGCCTCGGCCTCGTCAGCATCGACACCAGCAGCTCGGAAATTGCGCCCGCCTCGGTCACGACCACCCCGGCCAATCTGGAGACGCTCGACCCTGTCCAGAATGGGGTGATCAATTTCAACCTGGGCACAATCACGGGCCCAATCGACGCCAGCAGCAACGAGTTTACGGCTCGTGTGACCACACGCACGCTCAACGATGCCGCCCTGGCTGCGGTCAACTCCGACAACAAGGAGCTGTTCAACCACGTTGGCGTCTCGCTGGAATACCAGGGGCAGGTGTTCCGCTCCAGCAGCAGTTTCGATGGCTTCAGTGGCGGCATCGGTTATGCCTCCCTCCACGCCCAGTCATCCGTCCGCGTGCAGCGCCCCTCCATGAGCGTCAACAAGACCGTCCGCAACCTGCGCACCGGCGGGGCTTTTGCCGGAAGCGCGGCGGGTGAGGCGACCGACGTCTTCCAGTTTCGTACCATCATCACCAATACCGATGCGACGGCGGTCACGGTGCCCATCTATGATCTGAATTACGTCGACACGCTCCCGGCGGGCCTGTCGCTGCTCGATGCCAGCACCGATCCCTCTTATGCCCCCGGTGCCGACACCAATGAGGACGACACGGTAGACGTCGCCATGGTCGGCGGGGTCAGCACGGGCATTGCGGGCAGCCTCACGGTGAATGCGGCCAATCTCAGCTTTGGCAGCGCGGGCAGCAACCTTGTGCAGCTCGACCCTGGCCAGTCGGTCCGCATCATCTACTACGCCGAAACGGTGCAGGCGGTGAATCCCAGCCAGCAATGGACGGACGACGTGACGGTATATGCCGATACCTTGCCCGGCGCGACCGGTAGCCAGAGCACGCGCACCGGCTCGACGGGAGACCCGGACGGCGCGGCGGTCATCAGCGCCTCCGACAACCCGGGTGTGACGATCCAGATCGACTCGATCGACCAGGCCAAAGTGGTCTCGCGCACCTCCGTGGGCGGCGATGCCTCGGGCAACGTCCTGATCGGTGAGCAGGTGGAATATCAGGTGAGCCTCGTCCTGCCCCAGGGCACGATCCCGAACCTTGTGGTTTCCGACCAGCTGCCGCAGGGGCTGGAGCTGATTTCGCTCGGCAACCCCGTCATCGGGTCAGGCATCACGACCACAACCAACGACCTTCCTTCCGTCGCACTTCCGGCCAGCGGCAACCCCCTGAGCCTGACGTGGGAATTTGGCAGCACGGTCGTCTCTTCGCCTGTGGGCGACCCGGTGGCCAACCGCACCATCACGATCACCTACGTGACGCAGGTGCGTAACATCGCTGCCAACCAGCACAACACCACGCTCACCAATTCGGCCCAGTATTCCTTTACCGGTGCGCCGGTCGACATCGCCGACGTCGACCTGACCATCCGGGAGGCCATCATGAGCGTGACGAAGACCGCAGACCCGACCGACCCGGTCCGCGCGGGCGATACCGTCACCTTTACCGTTGAGATCGTCAACGCTCCCACCAGTGGCTCCAGTGCCTACGACCTCGACATCGTCGACACCTTACCCGCCGGGCTGACTTACGAGACGGGCAGCACGACGCTGCTCAGCGGCTCCGGGCAGACGCAGAACCTGACCGGCACCTTGGGCGAGCCGACCGCCGCAGGCCAGACGCTGACCTGGGGGCTGGGGCAGGGCACCAATCTCGACCTCGGGACCAACGGGCGCCTCGTCTTCAGCTACCGCGCCACGGTCGATAACAGTGTGGAACCTACGCAGGAACTCGATAACAGCGTGGTCGTGACCTGGACCTCGCTCGACGGCGACCCAGGGCCCGACCTGGGAGGGCCCCTCGTGGGCACTGCCGGTGCCACCAATGGCGAGCGCAATGGCAGTACGGCCAACGCCAACGACAACCGGGCCACTGCCACGGCTGACGTAGTCGCCGCCAACTCCAGCTCTCTCACGAAAACCGCGAGCGGCGACACCTTGCCGCTGGCGGGCCCCACGCCGGGCACCGGCTTCCGCGTCGGTGACGTGGTCACCTACACCTTGCAGGCCACCATCATGGAGGGCACGCACCGCGATTTCGAGATCCGCGACACGCTTCCCGCCGGGATGTCGTTCGTCGGTTTCGACGCGATAACTCCGGCCAGCGGGGCCAATGGCTTTACCTACACCCCGCCGGTCGCGGGCACCAACGCACCGGAGGCGGGCGATACGGGCAACCTCGTCTTTGCGCTCGGCGACCTCGTCAACGAAGGCGATGGCGACACGACCAACGACACGCTGACCCTCGTCTACCGCGTGCGCATTGTGGACCATGTCGATTTGCCCACGACGGATGGCAATAACGGCACGACCGACGACCGCGCCATCGACCTCGACAACACCGCGCGTCTGGCCTTCCGCCATGCGGGAGATACGGACCCCGCACCGCTGGAGGAGACCGCGAGCGTCACCGCCACCATCGTCGTCCAGCAGCCCGAGCTGACCGTGGCCAAGTCGCGGGTTTCACCCAGCAACGGCCGCCTTTCGCCCACGGGAGAAGGCCGCTTCACTTTTACGGTGACGAATCGCTCCACCGTCGCGCCAGCCTACAATGCCGAAGTGATCGACACCTTGCCCAACGGTATGCGCGACACCGAGCCGACGATCATTGCTGCTACCCTGAACGGCAACGATGTGATCGACGATCTGGCGCACACCTACGACGCAGGTACGGGTAAGCTTACCTTCAACTTGACTGATCTGCAGCAGATCGACCCGGGCCAGACGCTCGTCGTCAGCTACGACATCGCGCTAGACGCCGATGTGGGCGGTAACCTGACGCTGCGTAATTCGGTCGATGCCACCTATTATTCGCAGCCTTCCGCGAGCCCGGATGGCCGCCGCCTTTACGACAACGTGACGGTGGCGCGCGCCTCGATCTTTACGCGCATGACCCTGGAGGGTAACGTCTTTGAAGACCTGAACCTCAACCGCAGCCGCGAATCGATTGAGAACTGGGCGAATGGCTCTGCCGTCTACGTCAACCTCGTCAACGGCGCTTCGGTGGTGCAATCCCAGTTGGTGGAGCCGGGCAACGGCTACTTCCGCTTCGATCTGGTCGAAACGGGCAGCTACAACCTGGTGATCAGCGACGGCGCGACCAACGCCTCGCCCGTGGCACCGCCCGGCTTCATCTTTTACGAGCCGCTGGCCCCGTCAGATGGGCGTCTGGCCGTGAATGTCGCCAGCAGCAGTATCTACGGGATTGAGCTGGGCCTCGCCCTCGGCAGCAGCCTGAGCGGTCGCGTGATTCAGGACGACGGCAACGGCGGCGGTGTGGCCAACGACGGCAGCCTCAACGGGGGCGAGCGCGGCATCAGCGGCGTGATAGTCCGCCTAACCAACGGCTCCGGCACGGTCTATGACGAGGCGACGACGCTCGGCGACGGCAGCTTTGTGCTCATGGTGCCGCCTGCGGTGCCCAATGGTGCGGCGCTGGTGGTGGAGCAGTTCAACCTGTCGGAATACCTCTCGACCGGCGGTAATGCAGGCGATTCCGGAGGCAGCTACGATCGTTCGTCGGACCGTATCAGCTTCACCTATCAGCAGTCGATCGGGCATACCGGCCTGCTCTTCTGCGATGTGCCGCCCAATGCCCTGCTGACGGACGGCGAGCAGACGATTTTGCCGGGCAACGTCGCGTTCTATGCGCACACCTTTACGGCGGGGACGGCTGGCCAGGTCAGCTTCAGTCTCAACGCGAGCGCCAACCCGAATACGCCGGGGTGGGGGCAGACGCTCTTCCGCGACCTCAATTGCAACGGCCAGCTCGATTCCGGGGAGCCCATCATCGACACCCCCGGCAATCTCATCACGGTCAGCGCAGGCGAAACAATCTGCCTCATCGTCAAGGATGCCTCGCCCAGCGGAGCGCCTTACGGTGCACTCAACCAGATCGAGTTGACGGCGACGTTTACCTACAGCAACGCGAGCCCCGCCTTGCCGAGCAACGTCCTCACGCGGCACGACCTGACGCGGATCGGGGCCGTGACCACGGCGGGCCTGGAGCTGCACAAGGCAGTCGATGCCTCGACAGCCAGCCCGGGAGCGATCATCACCTACACGATCACCTTCACCAACAATGGGGAAGGACCGCTGCAGAATATCGTGATCTTCGACCGCACACCCGCTTACACGACCTTTGTCGATGCGGCGGCGACGGCACCGCTGCCGAACGATCTGACGGCTGCGACCATCGACGCCCCCGACGCGGGCAAGGCTGGTTCGATCATCTGGACCTTCGATGGCATCTTGGCTCCGGGCGTTGAAGGCAGTGTAACCTACCGCGTGCAGATCGAAAACTGATCCGGCAGACGAGGAGGGCTCTTGGTAGCCCTCAATTGAAAAAGCTATGATGGCGTTTTGGGGCGGAGCTTGACCAGGGGTCTCAGCAAAAACGCTGCTTGCGACTGCGTATTGCGCAGGCGAGTTGTTAAGTATGTGCCCACAGCGACCTAGGGTTTGCACCTCGGAAATGTGGTCGGGTGAGCGTCACATGTATTTGTAATTCAGGGTATTAGCGGTTGTTGTGCTGCTTTTGTAGCGTTTCTGCCGCTTCACCTGAATGCCACAAATAGGCACTCAAATTGTAAAAAAACAGTGATAGGCTCTGCATTCTCTCAACCTTGCACCCTTTGCTGAGGGTGCCCTGGCCACCAGAAAACCCATCGGGTCCTCGTTCTCTCAAGGGGACCCGATGGTGTTTTTTATTACTGTCATAAACTTAGCTTAAGCCTCATAAAATGTCGCTTCATGTAAAACTGCCAGCGCAGCTGCTCGGGTTAGCGATCCTGACCCAGGGTGGCGCGCATGCGCAAATCGACCTCGGTTGGCAGAAGATCGACCGAGACGATCTGCCGCCTTCGATTGAGTTGTACCAATCGACCCAAAACTATCCCAATGGGAACCTGGTTTCCGGGCGCTATGCCTTGATCGACCTCGACGACCCGAATCTCGAGCTGGATATTGAAGAATTCGCGGGTAGCGCCAACCGCACGCCGGCGGAGCTCGCTGCGACGGCTGACGAGCTGACCTATGTCGTCAGCAACGGCTCGTTCTTCAATACCTCCAACGGCACCAGCCTCAACATCCTGCTGGATGACGGGGTGCTGGTCAACGACGGCGGCTATACCGATCCCCGCACCTGGGGCATGTTCGTCCGCGATGCAGACGGTGCGCTCGACACGCTGTGGGGCTACCCCGCACAGAACGACCTCGTGCTCGGATTCCCGCAGCCCAACCAGAACCTGAGCGTGCAGCCCCACGTCGAGCTCGACGGAGAAGGCAACGTGCTCTCTATCGTGCCCTCCAACGGCTTCGTCGGCACCTTCACGGAGGCCATCGCGGCCCGGCCGGTGTTGATCGACAACGGCGTCAAGACCACCACGGCCCAATGGGACCGCGAAGGTGTGGGGGCCAGCGGCAGCTTCACCGACCGCAATCCGCGCACCGTGATCGGGGTGACGGCCGACAACAAGCTCATCCTGATGGTGATCGACGGCCGTCAGGCCGAGCACTCGGCGGGCGCTTCGCTTTACGAGCTGCAAGACATCATGCTTGGGGTAGGGGCGGTCGAAGCCCTCAACCTCGACGGGGGCGGCTCTTCTTCCCTTGCCATCTTCGATGAGACGGTGACGCAGCCGTCGGACCTCGAAGGCGCGCGCGCGGTACCGAACTTTGTCGTGATTCGCCGCAAGGCTCAGGTTTACGATACGCAAGACAGCTTTTACGCCGAGACCGCTGGCTTTATCGAAAGCGGCAACGCGGGCTACTACGGCGAGTCGAAGACCCGTCTCGTGACGACGGTCGACCCGGCTGGTGCCCCCAGCGCTGAGGCGACCTACACGGTGGGCGAAGACCTCCCGCCCGCCCGCTACGAGCTTTCGTCTTACTGGGTGGGTGCTTCCAACCGCTCCAATGCGACGCCTTACACGGTCAAGCGCGCCGGCTTCAACGACGTCGTTTACCGGGTCGACCAGACGATCAATTCGGGCGACTTCAACTACGTGGCTACGCTCGACCTCGCACCGGGCGACCAGATCGTGATCGGCAACAACGCCCCCGGCAGCTACGTGGCGGTCGACGCCATGCGCCTGCGCTACGTGGGCGAAAGCGCCGCACAGGTCAGCTTCCCCAACGGCAGCCGCGCCGATGTGGTGCACAACGACTCCATCGAAATCCCGGTCGACTTCCGCTCGCCCAACAGCGGCGTGAAGGTCCAGGCCCTGCGTGTCTACCGCAGCGTCGATGGCGGCACCGAAGAGCTGATCTCCGGTCCGATCTCGCTCAACGATACGACCGCCGACTCCTACGTCTACAGCTACACCAGCAGCGAAGCCATCGGTGCCGAAGTGGCCCTGCGCTTCGAGCTGGAAGACGACCGTGGCGAGCTGACCTCGGCCACGCAGACGCTTTCGATCAAACCCTTCGCCATCGGGTTCGACCCGAACGTGCTGGAAGGCGAACACCGCGCGGGCGGCAGGATCGAGTTTGATGTGAACATGGACACGCAAAACCCGGCTTCGACGCTGCAGGTGATGTATGTCTACCGTCGCGTCGATGGCGGCGAGTTTGAGCTGATCGACACGGTGGAGCTCGACAGCTCCGTCGAGTCCGTGCGCTTCGAGTATCTTGTGCGCGAAGCCGCCGGCTCCAACGTCGAATTCAAGTTCGAGGTGGGCACGAGCGATGGCAACAGCTCCGAGAGCACCTACACGGCCGAGATCGTGCCGGCCAAGGGCGACATCACCCTCGGCTTCGTCTCCGACTTCAATGGCTCCTACGGCTCGACCACCTACGATGCCCGCGTGCGCCAGGCCTTCGACTTCTGGGTCAATCAGGATGTAGACGCCGTCGTCTCCGCTGGCGACATGATCGCCGGCGAGTCGAGCGCGCTGAGCAAGGCGCAGGTGATGGCCATGTGGCAGGGCTTCAACGGCGAGCTCTACGGCAAACTGAAGAACGCCGACATCCCCTTCGTCTTCACCATGGGCAACCACGACGGCGCAATCACGGTCGACCGGGAGGCGGCAGTAGAATTCTGGGCCATCCCGGACAACAAGCCCGACGTGCAATACGTGGACGAAAGCGGCTACCCCTTCAACTGGTCGGCCGTGCTCGACCTCGATGGCGACAGCGTCAACGACGTGTTCTTTACCT
The DNA here is from genome assembly GCA_030673845.1 of Verrucomicrobiota bacterium JB022. Lineage (NCBI taxonomy): Bacteria > Pseudomonadati > Verrucomicrobiota > Verrucomicrobiota bacterium JB022. The sequence continues at coordinate 31,567 of JAUTCQ010000012.1, read as the reverse complement.
CGATCGACTCCGCCAACGGTGCCTTTTCGCAGAGCGAGCTGGACTGGCTCGATGCGACCCTCGGCTCGCCGGAAGCGCAGAGCGCCCGCGTCCGCATGATTACGACGCACCTTTCGCTCTACGCCGTGGCCACCGAGCGTAACGACATCGGCAGCCTTTCGCGCCCGCGCCAGCCCATCCTCGACATGATGGAAGAGCACGACGTGCAATTCTTCGTCTTCGGCCACTCCGCCGCCTACTTCCCCGGCCAGCGCTATGGTCGCCTCATCCTCTCCACTGGTGAGATGGGTGGCGGCGGCAAGGCCTACGTCGGTGAGGCCCAGCAGGCCCCCTCGACCATTACCCGCGCCGACATCTTCTTCGACGACGAGTACTATGGCGAGAATGCCATTGTGCTGACGACCTACGACCTCTTCGACGGCTTCTCGATCGTGAAGAACAGCGAAGTGCCCTCGGCCCTCTTCGGCTACGATGGCGACTTCATCATGCGCAACGACATCGAGATCAGCGACCGCGGCGCGGCGACCCTCTCCGCCCTCAACGTGGACGGTGTCAGCTCTTCCACGGCGGCGACGGCTTCGGCCCAGATCGAAATCGTGGGCGGCGAAATTGTGATCAGCGGCTCCTTCGCTAACCTCGAAGGCAAGCTCCTGCGCGACCGCACCGCCATCTCCCTCTACCGTGGCCGCAACAGCTTCAGCGCCAACCTGCTCGAAGCCCTCGAAATCGACTCCGTGGACGGCAAGAACGGCACCTTTGAAGGCCGCCTGCCGCTCTTTGCCGAGTTCCGCGACGGCCTCGCCATCGGCCTCTACGGCATCAAGATCCTGACCGACATCCACCCCGAGGGTGAGTTGCGCGGCCAGTTCTTCAACGATGCGCAGTCCGGTGCGCCCAAGCCCGCCGTCATCACCTCGCAAAACAGCACCGACACCTACGGTATCCGCGACGTGCCCGCGCTCTACCCGGTGTCGTGGCAGCCGGCGCAAGACCCTGAGCAAGGCGTGCTCACCTACACCTACCAGCTCGCGACCGACGCCAGCTTCAACAACCTGCTGATCGACGCTCCCACCGGTGTCACCACGCGTTTCAACGCGCTTACCGAGTCGGAATGGTATGTGTTTCTCGCCGACACCGAAGCTGGCGAAACGCGCACCTTCTACCAGCGTGTGATCGCCAGCGACGGCCAGAATGTGGTCGCCAGCCCCGCCCAAGCCCTCGTCCTCACGAAAGACGATTCGATCCCGGACGAAGCGGTGGAAGTCGCCGCCCCGAACTACACGCTCGACGGCGTCTTCGCCCAAACCAGCCCCTGGCACGCCTATGACATCGCGATCGACGAAGTCAGCGGTCGCGTGTGGGCCGTCAACTACAACGGCGGTGTCAACGTCTACAACCCGGACGGTTCGGAATACTTCCTCTCCAGCGAGAACATCGAGTACGACTCTTACCGCTACGAGTGGATCCAGTGGGAAGGCACCCGCCACGGCATCGGCTCGACCTACGGGATCGACTGGGACAGCCGCGGCTTCATGATCCTCTCCGAAGGCGGCGATATCTGGAAGCTCGACGCGACCACCGGTGAACCGCTGGCATACTACGATGGCTCCTTCGGGGTGAACGCGGTCGTAGACGACAATGGCCGGATCTTCTGCCATGGCGTCTTCACCTCCACCGCAGCCTACATTCTTGAAGAAGACCCGGAAAACCCGAAGGGCTACCGCGTCTACAGCCGCGTGGACATGTCGGGAGCACCGTCCGTCGTGCGCACCACCTCGTATTCGCCGGAAGGGGACGCCGTTTACCTGCCCGACGCAACCGCCAGCCGCCGTGTCAGCCGCTTCACCAGCGACGACGACGGCCTGACCTGGACCCGCGAGGCCGACTTCGAGATGAACGCGCCCACGGGCTCCAATGCCGTGGTGGCGACCGAAAACGACACCGTCTACCTGATCAATAACAAGAGCACGGTGCCGCCGACGCTGATCTTCCGCGACTTCGAGCGCAACCTCTCCTGGAGCCTCGCGCTGGAAGGCGACCTCGCCTCCGACATCCGCGCCTTCACCATCAGCCGCGACAAATCAGTCTTCTATGTGGGCGACATCAGTGGCCGCGTCTTCAAATACAGCCTCAAGACCGGCAACGAAGTGCCCGAGCCCTCGACCATGAGCCTGGCCGAAGCCGTCGCGACCAACGCCGAAGGCGAAGCCGTCAACGCAGGCACCTACGTGCGCACCTACGGCGTCGTCACCAGCGCCAACTTCGGCGACGAAGGCACGCTCGACTTCTTCCTGCAGGATGGCAACGCCGCCGTGCGCGTGTTCCAGCCAGCCGCAGAAGTCGCCTACGCCCCGGTCGTCGGCCACCGCATCGAAATCGTGGGCACGATCAGCCAGGTGGCTGGCCAGACCCGTATCGGCGCGGCCGAGATCAACCTGGTGGATGAGACCGCCATGCTGCCGCAAATGGCCCGCCCGAGCACGCTGCAAGACAAGGACGAATCTGCCCTCGTGCGCCTGCGCAAGGTGAGCCTCGTCGACCCGAGCCAGTGGACCAACGACGGTTACGCAGGCTTCACCGTGCAGGTGACCGACGGCGAGCAGCAGTTCGACTTGTTCGTGCACCGCAACAGCCCGCTCTTCGGCGAAGAAGCCCCGCAAGGCGAGTTTGCCGTCAACGGCTTCGTGGTGCAGTTCGACCCGAACCGCCCCTACACCTCCGGTTATGAGCTGATGCCGCGCAACACCGACGACTTCGCCGCCCCGGAAGCCACCTTCGGCGAATGGGCCGAGACGGAGCTCGCCGGCTACGACGAAGCCCTCCAAGCCCCGACGGCCGATGCCGACGGCGACGGGATCAGTAACCTGCTCGAATACATCTGGCAACTCGACCCGACCGCGGCGAACGGCAACTACCGCTACTACATGCAGGTCGGCCAGTCCGTCACCCGCAGCGAAGCCGACGGCGAACGCTACGTCTCCCTCATCTTCTACCGCCCCAGTGGCGACCTGAAGGGCTTCGACTACACGGTGCAGACCCTCGACAGCCTGTCGGGTGCCCTCGATTGGCAAGCTCTGCCGGCGGGCTCCTACCAGGTGACCGAGACCGACCTCGGCGGCGCGGTGGAGATCGTCGTGCAGCTGCTGACCCCGGTGGAGGAGATGACCGACTCCGCCTACATCCGCGTCCAATGGGAAGGTGCCCAAGAGTAACCGGACCGACCACCACGCCCAACACATTGCAGAAATGAAATTCTCCCAAAGCATTGGCCTGCTGGCCGGCCTCCTCCTGAGCGGCGGCGCGGCCATGGCCCAGAGCGCTGCCACCGATCCGGCCTTTATCCAGACGGTCTCGCTCCAGCCCGGCAGCGATTACGCGCTCGCCTTCCCGCTCGACACCCTCGCGGTGTATCAAGGCGCGATTGCCTCCACTACCAGCTCCAGCCTCCAAGTCACCGGCAGCCCCAACTGGGCTCCGAACAACTGGGCCGGCAGCATCCCGTATCAAGTGCTCGTCCTGAGCGGTGAGCTGGAAGGCGCGACCTTCCCGATCTCCGCCAACGGCCCCAGCACATTGACGGTAGCGTTTGGCCTCGAAGACCGCGCCCAGCTCGCCGCCGGCGACCTCGTGCAGATCCAGCGCGCCTGGACTCCGAGCGACCTCAGCGAGATGGCCGACCTGCCGGAAGGCACCCAGCTCATCGTGCAGGGCATGAACCCTGGCACCGGCAGCATGCAAACCGCTGTTTACACCTACTATGTAGACTACGGCTGGTTTGATGGCTCGTTTGGTGAGGCCGATTCCGCTCCGCTTAACCGGGGTGCCGGCTTCATCCTCCGCCTGCCCGCCGCTGGCGAAGCGACCGAACTCGTGATGGCTGGCCAGGTGCCGATGACGGTGCAGCGCATGCGCTTCAGGATGCCTGCCGGTGAGAAGTATCGCGACTTCCGCTTCGGCATCATGAGCACCGAGCCCATCAATCTCGACGCCGCCGGGCTGGTCGATCGCGTAGAAGCCCAGTTGTTCGTCTACGACAATGCGACCGCCGGCATCAACAAGCTGCCCGCGAAAACGCTGTCGGCCTTCCCCGGCTGGGGCTGGTACGACGAGCGCTTCCAGGAGGCCGGTTCCACCACCGACCTGCTGCCCGGCCAGTCCTACATCCTCCGCCACTTCGATGCTGGCGTGGATCTCGTCTACACCTGGACGTGGCTGCCCAGCTACCTCCAGTAAAGCTGTGAAAACCTTAGAAAGTATCGTCACAATGATTCACAAGACTACCAAACTGCTGGGCAGCCTGCTCGTCCTCGGCGCAGCCTCCCTCCAAGCCTCCAACATGCACGTCTCCGTCAACACCGGCGGCTTCCTCGATGCGCTCGGCGAGGCCAAGGACGGGATGCAAGTCGCCGTGGTGTTCGACCTTAATGGCGACGGCTTCGGCGGCTACGATGCCTTCGACTTCTCGCTTAGCGGCCAGTATCTGACCTCTGGCGGAGTCGCCACCGACGACCTCTTCGTCTTTGGCACCGAGGGCTTTGCGCTTACCACCTTCGCCCCCATGTTTGGGCACGGCAGCCTGGCCCAAGTGTCGAACATCGACACCACCGGCCTGCTCGAAGGCACCGCCTTCTCGCTCATCTGGTTTGCCGAGGGTGGCGCAGCGGTGGGGCAGCACTACGGCCTCGTCTCGCACGAAAACTTCATCGTGCCGACCGACGGCGGGGTGACGGTTGCCCCGATGCCGTTTGGCAGCCTCGTCCCCGGCGCTGCCGATTACACCTTCGCGGCGGTGATCCCCGAGCCGACGACGGTGGCCCTCGGCCTTGGCCTCGTGGCCGCCGGTCTGGTCGCCCTTCGTCGCCGTCAGGCCTAGACTGCTGGCGGCCTTGCCCGCTTCGTCCCGAGCGTCTCCCTTGCGGGGAGGCGCTCTTTTTTTGGGTTCATCATTGAAGAGCGGGGCATCATCACGCCCAATATCCTCGCACGACCAACGGCTCGGCCTATACTGGAGGTGCAGGTAGCCAGACGGCGACCAATACCGCCCTTACCGGCTACGGTGCGGCCACCTCGATTATCTCTTTTGCGCGACCGAAGCGGCTGTGCAATCTTACGCCGACTGGGCGCTGCCTGCCGCAGATGCCGGTGCAAGTCAGGACCCTGATGGCGACACCGGCGGTGAAAACTTCGAGCGAAGGCTTCGATACGATGGGCGGTTCCGCGCTCACCCCATTTTTTCAGGCACACTTCGTAGCCTGTCCAAAAAAAGATCGCCCAATCTTTCCGATTGGGCGATGCGGCAGTTCTGGAAGACGTTCTTTACAGCTCTTCCGCGTGCTCGATCGTGACATCCGCGATTTGCGGGCTCCAGTTGTAGGTGGGGTCGATTAGCTCAAAGATCACGTAACGGGTGCCGGTGGGGAGGGGATCGGCGAGGTGGGCGTTGGTGCGGTACCAACTGCCGTCGGTGTGGACGGGGCTGTCGAAGCTCAGGTTTACTTCCTGCCAGGTGGAGAGATCGTAGGACGCGTAGGCCTTGAAGCGGGTGCTGTCCATCGCGGAGGTGTAGTGGATCAGCTTTACGCTGAAATCTCCGATATCGCGCAGTTTGTAGGCGATGTAACCTGGGCTGGTCGTGTTGCGGTAGAGCCGATCGGTATCGCCTTCGCTGTAGGCGGTGCTGCCGCTGACGAGGCTGACGTTATCCGAGGCTTCGACCAAGGTCAGGTCGGCCAGCTCGTCTGCCGTGGTGGCGGCAGGGCGGGTCTGGATCCGCACATCGGCGAGTTGAGTGGCCCAGCTGGCGGTGGAGCCGTAGAGCTCGATCTTGAGGAAGTGCTGACCGGCAGCGATCCCGCCAGAGGGTAAGCCGAGGTGGGCACGCTCCCACGCGGGGGTACTGGGATCGGGGGCGATGCTGTCGACAACGGAGAAGTCGAAGGCTGAGCTCCAGGTGACGCCGTCCGCCGAAGTGTAGCCGCGGATACGACCGGCAGGGCTGAAGTTGCTGCTGGAGGAGTAGATGAACGCTTTGAGGTTTAGATCGACGATCTCACCGTCTACCTCATAGGTCAGCGAAGTGGTGGTACCGGTCGTCGTGCGGTAGTAGCGTGAAAAGTCGTCCTCATCCCACGACTGGTTGGTGGTGGCAATGGTCCAGGAGCCGGTGGCGCTGGCGAGGCTCAAGTCGTCGAGCGGGTCGTGATGCAGGCGGCGGGCGTTGAGCCGGGCGAGCTCGCCGTAAGCCGTGATAAAGCTGTAGTCCGGGTTCATCGTCTCACCGGGCGGGCGAATGAGCCAAGTGCCCACCAGTTGGTTTTCAAAGAGGGAGACAGGTGTGGTGTAGTTGAAGGTCTCACCGCTGCGCAGCCCGTTGTCGTAAATCGCCCAGTGCACGATCCAACGCGGGCCCCAGCGCAGAGCGTAGTCGACCTGGTTCATGATCACGCTGCTGAGGGTCGCATCCGAGGAGGCGGAATGGTAGGGCGCAGAGCTGCCCATGAAGCTTGATTCGTAGGCGCCGAACTCGCCCATGTAGAGGTTGTCGCGCCCAAAGGTGGAAGAGCTTGGGGTGCGGGCGCGGGCGTAGTCGAGCCCCCGGATGACGTTGATCTCCTGCCCGGTGCCCTTGCTCGCCCAGTTGGACCACGAGTAGAGGTCGCAATCGGTGTAGGGGATCACGGCATTGATGACGCAATTGGCGGCAGAGACGGGGAGGCTCGATGCGGCCCCGGGGTTGTAGTTAAACTCGCAGGCGTTGTAGACGTAGACGTCGGAGTAGCCGCTGGCGGCGGCGATGCCGGCTTCGACCCCGGCCTGTCGGGCATTGATCCAGTCGATCATGCCCTGGATTGCGACAGGCCAGTCCGCCGGATCGAGCAGATCGAGGCTGAGGTGGTTATCGCCTTCCCAGCTTTGGAAAATGAAGGTCTTGCCGGTGCCGGAATACGTCTCCAGCAAATATTCGGTCGCTTCGGCAAATTCAGCGATGATGGCGGCCTCTTCGGCGGGGGAGAGCCCATCCTTCCAGTTGGGTTTCGCAAATTCGGTCGCGACAAAGAAATAGGTCTTGAAGTCGGGTCGCGAGAGCGCGTCGGCGTAATAGGTGGTCTGCAGCAGCTCCGTCATGTCGTCGCATGAGGGGAAGGCGTGCAGGCCGGTGAAGTTCGGGTAATTGCGGTTGGGCGAGCTGTTGAGCCAGAGCTTGATCGTGCGCGAGCCGAGTTGTGAGATCCGGTCGGCGCCCTCCGTCAAGTAGTCGGTGGCGGGCGAGTAGAGGGGGATACTGTATTTACCGCCCGAGTGGATTTCGCCGATGATGTCGGCCAGCGGTTGAGAAGGCAGTTGGGCAGTCAGCAGGGATGAAAAAGCCCCGATGGAGGTCAGGGCTGCGAATCGGCCGAAGGGGACGGCAAGGGAGGTTTTCATGTGTCGCTGGGGTGGGGTAGAGCGCTTTGTGGCCAGGCCGCTACGGGCGTAGGAATCCCGAGGGCATACAGGCACGAAACACGGGGTTGATTATAAGGAGTCGCTGGGCGACGTGGCAGCTTCTCCATCCCGGCGCTGTTTGGCAATGAAGCGAAGTTTCCCGCTCAGGCGGAAAACTTTGAAAAAATATTATAGGGAGCGCTGGTGGCTTTGGAATCTGTCTGAATTCTGATTGGTTATTTTTAGGGATTGCGTAACGCTGAGGGCGTTTACGACATGCGTTCTTCGGTCTCTGCGTCGAAAAGGTGTGCCTTGGAGAGGTCGAAACACATCGAGGCGATCTGCCCGGGCTCGAAGCGATCCGTCGGCGGGATGCGGGCGATGATCTGGGTCGAGGCCGTGTTCAGGTAGAGGTAAGTTTCGGAGCCCATGGGTTCGGAAACATCGACCTTGAACATGCAGGGGTTCGATGCGTCGGCGGGGGCCTTTTCGCTTTCCAGCACATCCTCCGGTCGGATCCCGAGCACGACTTTCTGGCCTTGGGTAACCTTGGCCGTGCCCGCGACCCGGTCATCGAGGCGCACCTGGATTCCAGCACCCTCGGCCCCGTCTTCCACAAAGAGCGATCCTTGGGCATCGCGCTGCAGCGTGCCTGCGATCAGGTTCATGGGTGGGCTGCCGATAAACCCGGCCACGAAGAGGTTTGCGGGCTGGTTGTAGAGGGTCAAAGGGTCGGCTACCTGCATGATCTCGCCTGCATTCATCACACAGATGCGGTCGCCCATCGTCATGGCTTCGATCTGGTCGTGCGTGACGTAGATCATGGTGACGCCGAGGCGGTCGTGCAGGCGCGAAAGCTCGGTGCGGGTGGAGGCGCGCATTTTGGCGTCGAGGTTGGACAGGGGTTCGTCGAAGAGAAACACCTTCGGTTTGCGGACAATGGCCCGGCCAACCGCGACGCGCTGCCGCTGGCCGCCGGAAAGGGCCTTGGGCTTGCGCTCGAGCAAGGGTTCGAGGTCGAGCATGGCGGCGGCCTCGCGCACCTGGCGGTCGATCTCCTGCCGGCTTTGTTTACGCAGCTTGAGGCCAAACGCCATGTTTTCGTAGACAGTCATGTGCGGGTAAAGCGCGTAATTCTGGAACACCATGGCGATGTCGCGGTCCTTGGGCGCTACATCGTTCACAGGGCGTTCGTCGATCACGATGCGGCCAGAGGTAATCTCCTCCAGGCCGGCGATCATGCGCAAAGTGGTGGATTTGCCGCAACCGGAAGGGCCGACAAGCACCATGAATTCGCGGTCGCGAATTTCGAGATCGATGCCTTTGACTGCATTGAATGCAGAGGTCTTGCGGGTTCCGGGGTAAATCTTCGTGAGGTTTTGGAGTAGGACCTTGGCCATCTTGAAAGTCTTCCGGTTTGAGGGGCAGATTGTCGAGCGGATGTAAGTAGCGATTAACGGCGAAGGTTTCGGAATTTTAGGCAAAAGCATGTTCCGAAATGCACCGTAGAGGGCTCCCACGTGGCGAGTTGGACCATCGCCCGATAAGCGCGTGCGTGCATTAATAAAGAAGGGTGTGCTGGTTTTGATAGTAGCCGGATGCTTGCTCAAAATCACTAAGTTTTTCCGCAGATATGCTTCCGCTTCACGATTTCCACCGCCGGGTGGATCTGTTCAATTAATACTCGATGATGCAAGCACCAACCCCAACTACTTTTCGCCTCAACCGTTTTGCCGGCAATCCCATTCTGGCCCCTCTATCCGGGTCGGAATGGGAAGGCGAGGTGACGACCAATCCAGGCGCCTTTCGCGACGAAGCCACGGGCGACGTCTACCTGCTCTACCGCGCTGCCGGGCACGAAGAAGCGCACCGCGTATTCTTCGGCCTGGCCCGCAGTCGAGACGGCTACCACTTCGAACGAGTTAGCGACCAGCCTGTGCTCTCTCCCTTGGCGCTCACGCCCGATGGCGGTTGTGTGGAAGACCCACGAGTGATCAAGATCGGTGACTGGTTTTATGTGACCGCAGCCACGCGCGCGCTGCCCCCGGGCCGCTACTGGACCTTTCAGGATAATCAGGCCAAAGCCGGTTCGGAGTTTCCGGACGAATTTCCTGCCGCCCTGCGCCGCAATTTCACATCCACCCAGCTCTACCTCACGCAGGACTTCAAGACCTGGATCCGCGCCGGGCGCCTGACCGATCCTTCGGTCGACGACCGCGATGTCGTGATCTTCCCCGAGCAGGTAGGGGGCAAATGGGTGACGCTCCACCGCCCGATGCAGTGGCATGGCAAGGGCTTCGACAATCCATACCCTGCCATCTGGATCGCCTGCTGCGACGATCTGCTGGAGTGGAAGGAGCTGCGCCTGCTGATGAAGGGCGAGAAGGCTTGGGAGCGCAAGGTCGGCGCCAACAACCCGCCGCTCAAGACCGAGGCTGGCTGGCTGCAGATCTACCACGGGGTGGGCGAAGACAAGCAGTATCGCCTGGGCGCCGTGTTGCTGGACCTGGACGACCCTTCGCGCGTGACGCACCGCACGCCCGAGCCGATCTACGAGCCCGAGGCGGACTACGAGAAGAAGGGCATCTACGACGGCGTCTGCTTCCCCTGCGGCCACGTGGTGATCGACGGCACCTACTTCCTTTACTACGGCGCGGCCGACGTCAGTTGCGCGGTGGCCACGGCCCCGTTGGATGAATTCCTCGCCCACCTGCTGGCCAACCCCGTGGCGTAAGAGACTTCCTGACAGATCCAGACCGGGCGCCGGGTGGGTGGGCGTGTCGTAGTGCCCGCCTGCCCGCGCCTTCTGCCGTATCCAGATGCGGCAAGTTTTTCTCCCACTTCTCCCAAGTAGATTGGATCGCGGCCCCACGGCAGCGGCGACACCCTTTACCCCATGAAACTACCCCTTTTTACCCTCCGACTACCCCTCGGATTTGCGCTTCTGTTCTGTCCGCTCATGGCCCACGCCCTGACCGTGGCCGATCTTTTTGCTCCCCACGCCGTGTTGCAACGCGAGGCCCCGATTCGCATCTGGGGAGAGGCTGGAGCCGGGGCCGGTATCAGCGTTGCGCTGGTGCGCGATACCCCCGGTGGTGCCACGTTGGCCAGCGCGACGGCCACGGCAGGCAGCACCGGGGGCTGGGAGCTCGAATTGCCCGCTCAAAGCGCCTCCGATACGGGCTCGGCCTGCGCCCTGGTCGTGACTTCCGGCACGGATGAGCTGCGTATTGCGCCCATTCACATTGGCGACGTATGGCTCTGCTCCGGCCAGTCCAACATGAACTTTCTCATGCGCCCCTACCTGCCATGGAGCGAAGGGGTGCTTGATTGGGAAGGGGAAGTGGCCGCGGCGGGCGATCCATTGCTCAGCGTCTATACCGTCGTGCCGATTGCCGACTGGCAGCCGACGGATGCGGTGCATGGCTCGTGGCGGCCGGATACGACGCAGTATGCGCCCTATTTTTCTGCCGTCCCCTACCTTTTTGCGCGCGAGATCCGCGCGCAGCAAGATGTGCCGGTGGGCGTGATCGTGGCTTCGCTGGGCGGGACCTCGATCATGGCCTGGCTGCCGACCGACGAGCTTCAGGCGCGCAATCTCGCGGCAGCCAACCTCTCGACCCACGCTACGCGTCGCGCCCAATACGCGGACGAGCTCGACGCCTATTACGAGCAACAGCTCCCCGCCTACATCGAGGATTCCTTGCAGAACCATTGGGCACCCACTTACGCGGCGGCCTATAGCGAGCCTTACCCCAACTGGCGCTACCAGCCCGGCGGCCTCTATCATGGGATGATCGGCCCGCTGGAGCGCTTCCCGGTCGCAGGGATCGTGTGGTATCAAGGAGAGTCCGATACGCGCAACCATGGCACCTACGACGATTATCTGACCGCGCTGGCCGAAGTCTGGCGCGGCCGCCGTAACGATCCAGACCTGCCGCTGCTGGTCGTCCAGTTGCAGAATCACGACCCGGTGGAGCGGGGAAGCGATCCGGCGCTCTTTACCGACGTCTGGGCCGAGATGCGCCTCGTCCAGCAGCAGACGGTCGAGTCGTTGCCGGCGGCGGGCTTTGTGGTGACGGCGGATGTGGGCGACGCGCTCAATATCCACCCGCGCGACAAGCACACGGTCGTAAAGCGCTTGGGCCTGCTGGCTCGCCGCCTGGCCTATGGAGACCGTTGGGTGCTCGACGAGGGCCCCGCTCCTCTGGCTGCGAGCGTCGATGCCGGCGGTAAGGTGGTGATCTCGTTTGACCATTGCCCCTGCGGCATGGTGCTCGACTCGACCCGGGCGAATGGCGATGGGCCCGACTTCCAGCTCGCGGGGGCCGACGGTGTTTTTCATGCTGCCGAAGCCACCGTGCTCGACCGCCATCGGCTCGAAATTTCCAGCGCCAATGTGTCGGTGCCCATGCAGCTTCGCTATGCGTTCCACAACGACCCGCGTCTGATCCTCTACAATCGCGAAGGCCTCCCTGCCGCCCCGTTCAACCTGACCCTGACGCCTGTTCCTTGAGGCCTCTTTTTTTCACTTCATACCCCGCTTTTTGATGAAATTCCTCCTTTCCTGGTGCACCCTTTGGGCGGTAGCTTGCGCCGCCCAGCCTGCCGTTGAGCTCGTGTACTCGCGCCCAGTCGCCGATGTGCTCGGCTCCACCCACGTCAGCGGCCGCTACTATTTTTCGGACGACGACTTTCTCAACGAAGGCGCGGATCAGATCCTGAATGTGGGCATGCACGTCTTCAAAGGCTGGCTCACCCCCGGTTTCCGCAGGTCTTACCCATACAACTCCGATTGGCCGGAGAAGGTGGGCTCGCTGGTCGAGCTGCTGCAGACGCCCCACTACGCGGAGTTGCTCGACAAGCCCTTCACGACCTACTCGTTCGTCGTCTCGGAGTTCAAGGACCCGAGGTGGAAGACGGGCTTGACCCCCGAGGCCGCCCAACGGGTCGAAGCCGAGAATTACGCGCTCGCCGCCTACCTGCTCACGCGCTACGCCAACACCGGCAAGACCTTTATCCTGCAAAACTGGGAGGGCGACAACGCCTTGCGGGCCTGGGAGATCGACGACCCTGCCGCGTTCGAAGTCGCCCGCCAGGGAATGGTCGATTGGCTCAACGCCCGCCAGGCCGGTATCGACCGGGCACGCAAGACAGTAGGGATGGAAGGTGTGCGGGTCGTCGGCGCGGTCGAGATGACGCGCACCCCCAAAGGGCGCGAACCTTTTGAGCATCCGCTCGTGGTGGATACGGTGGTGCCCTATACCCATGCCGATTTGTATTCGCTCTCGACCTGGGGCACGCGCCTGCCGGGAGATGAGGTGCTGCTGCTGGCCCAGCTCGACTACATTGCCGGCAAAGCCCCAGCCAGCGACCTCTATGGCGAGAAGAACGTGATGCTGGGCGAATTCGGTGCCTATGAGCAGACTTACACCAACCCTCGGCACAACTACCCTGAGTGGGCGGCGGGCGCAGAGCAGGATGTCTTCAACTGCGCATCGAGTATGGGGCAGTTGGTAGCCAACCGCAAGCAGCTCGAATATGCCCTGCGTTGGGGCGTTCAATATGCCCTCTACTGGGAGGTCTATTGCAATGGCTTGCGGGCGACCGCAGGGGAGCTGAGCCGCGATGCGAACGGCGAGCTGGTGGCCTCCATGGATCAGTTGCGCGGCGTCTGGATGATCCGCCCCGATGGAACAAAAGTGCCGACCTGGTATTACTTCCGCAACCTGACCGAAGGCGGCTACATTGCAGACGGTTTGTGGGACTGGAGCCGCGTCTGGGCGCGCTCTGCCCGGCTGCAACGCCCGGCCAACGCACCCTTTGTCGCCAATCAGTCGGCTCAACCCGGGAGCGTCATCTACCAGGTCGACGAGCTGGCCATGGCTGGGGTCCGTCTGCTGCACTCCAGCCAGAACCGCGAAGGGGAGGGCGTTACCTTCTACACCTCTGCCGATGGTGAGCAGTGGGCGGAGGCGGCCTCGACGTTTCAGGGCGGCCCGGAGTTGGCTGGCGCGGGCTGGAGCTATGGGTATCGCACCGTTTCGCCCGATGCGATTCCGGCTGGCAGCCGCTTCCTGCGGGTAGATCTCGCGCCTCAAAGCGCGGACCGGGTGCGGCTCAATAAAGTCGTGGCGGAGGCCAAAGATGTGGCAGACGATCCCCAGCGCCGTTACTTCCGCTTTGCCGAACTGGATGCCCTGCTCGTCGACGGCCAGCCGATCGAGGGCTTCGACCCTGCGTTGACTCAGTATCGCGTGAAACGGCCGGGTAAAGGCACGCCTCGGCTGGAGTGGATTCTGGCCGATCCGCGCCTGGAGGTGCGCGTGACCTCCGACCCCGACCATGGGAAGCGAACGCGGGTCGAGGTTTCGTATCCCGGTGAAGCTAAAAAGGTTTACGAGATTGCCTGGCAATAGGTTCCGCGGTCGGCCCCTCCATTTTTGGGTGGTGCCGCTCGGTTGTCGTCGTTAATAGAAAGGTATGGGTGGATCGATGGTTGTAACCTTTGAAGACTGCATGCACATCCGGACGAATCTCGTCTGGATCTACGAGGGCGATGTATTGAAATCCGTCCGTCAAGGCACCTTCCCACCGGGCGACCTCGCGGCATGGCTGATTCTGGAGGGCGGCTGTGAATTGAAAGCCGAGAATGTGACGGTTAAAGCCGGGGCAGGGGACTGGTTGTTCCCTTGGCCCGGTCGCCGTTTTCAGTCGTTTGAAGAAGGCTCCCGCATCCTTTCGATTCGCTTCCAGGCTCGCTGGCCAGACAAGCGCCCTCTCTTCGACCATGGGCTGAGCGTTTCTTTCCCTGCCCAGCTCCACCCGGAGCTGGAGGTGGCCGCCCGCAATCTCCTCGGCTCTTGTGCCGATCTGCCGCGCGAGGATCCCTTTCTCTTCCGTAAGTCTCAGCTTACCTTCGACAAGTTTCTGCAAGTAAAAGCTGCGCTGCTCCAGTGGATGTCGGAATACTACCGCGTGCTGGTGCAGATGGGGATCAAGCCTACGCGGATGGGCATCAGCGACGAACGAGTCGCGGAGGCGCTGCATGTGTTGGACGAGTTGCCGCTCGACACCCGTTTCAGTGAAGTCGACCTCGGTGCGGCCCAAGGGTTGAGCTCCGGGCAATTTGTGCGCATCTTTCGTAAGGAGATGGGCGTTACCCCGAAACGCTATTTCGAAGAGAGGCGGCGCGATTTTGCCCGGCGGATGCTGGCCATAACCAACGTGCCGATCAAGCAAATCGCACTGGAGCTCGGGTTTCTGCGGCTTTCCGACTTTTCTTCCTGGACCAGAACGTTTTGCGATGCATCTCCTCGCGACTATCGCAAGCGTTATACCGACGAGGTGGAAGATGATGCGGATTGATGCTCCTTTTCCCTAATTCTTCTCCGCTTATTCCGAACCCTGACGGTTCGTGTTTTCCCCCGCCACGCGCCCTAATGAATGCGTGAATCGAACACTTTCCTCCTTATATGATGTTGTCGTCTATGGCAGTTGCGGGGCTGGTTTTGCGGCGGCCGTCCAGGCTGGTCGGGATGGCCTGAAAGTCTTGCTGATCGAGCCGGGCCCGCGGATCGGCGGCATGACAACCAACGGCCTGGGTGCCACCGACATCGGCAGCCCGCGTGCGATTGGCGGTATGGCGCGCGAGTTTTACGAACGTATCTTCGAGCATTATGAGGCCCCCGGCTCGTGGTGGTTTGAAAGCCGTGAAGAATATCTGCCCAAGCATCCCCTGAGCGTGAAGGATGACGACCGAATGCATTTCTTTTTTGAGCCTTCCGTGGCCCTTGCGATGGTGACGCAGATGCTGGAAGAGGCAGGCGTGGAAGTCATCACAGGCGTGGGGCTGGACCGCACCGCCTCGTTGCAATTCGAAGGTTCGGCGATTCGGGCAATCCCGCTCAAGGGTGGGACGGTGGTCAGCGGGCGCTTCTTTGTCGACGCCAGCTACGAGGGCGACCTCATGGCAATGGCCGACGTGCCTTATATCGTGGGTCGTGAGGGCAATCAGCAGTTCGGCGAAAGCCTCAATGGGTTTCGCCCCCAGCCGGTGGAAGACACCGCTCACGTCGACCCCTTCAGGGTCATCGGCAACCCCTCTTCCGGTCTGCTGCCGGGGATTGAGGAAGCGCCCGACCTGTCGGCGGGGCAGGGGGATTCTCGCGTCCAGGCTTATAATTTCCGCCTGTGCTTAACGGATGTGCGCGACAACTTTGTGGCCATCGAGCCACCGGCTGATTTCGACCCTGCGGGGCACGAAGTGGTCATCCGGCACCTGCTGGCCAAAGGCGATTGCGCGACCTTCCCGTTTTTCAAGCGCACGCCTATGCCCAACCGCAAGACCGACTCGAACAACCACGGCGCGTTCTCGACCGATTTTGTCGGCGGCAGCCATGCGTGGGCGGAGGCGACGGACGAAGAGCGTTGCGCCCTCTGGCAACAGCATAAGGACTACATGCTAGGCCTGCTTTGGTCGCTGGGCCATGACCCGCGCATCCCCGAAGCACAGCGCGCCGAGGTCCGGCGCTGGGGCCTCGCCCGCGATGAATTTGCGGAGACCGATAACTGGCCCCCTCAGCTTTATGTGCGGGAGGCACGCCGCATGGTGGGCGATTACGTGGTGAGCGAAAACGACTGCCGTGGCACCTCCTTTGCGCCCGATAGCGTGGCGTTGGGCTCCTACGCCATGGATTCGCACCAAGTGTCGCGTTTTGTCGATCAGGAAGGGCGTCTGCGGATGGAAGGCGGTTTCTGGAAGTCCTGCCAGCCTTACGCGATCAGCTACCGGGCGATCATCCCGCCAAAGGGCTCGTGCCCCAATCTGGCCGTGCCGGTCTGCCTCTCGGCGACGCATGCCGCTTATGGTTCGATCCGGATGGAGCCTGTCTTCATCATGCTCGGCCAAGCGGCCGCAGCGGCCATCTTGCTGGCGTTGGAAGAATCGGCGGCGCTGCAGGATCTTGATTATATGCGCCTGCGGGCAAGGTTGGAGGATCTCGGCGCGATGCTGAATGCGCCGCAGGTCTCATTAAAATAAGTTATATGGTGTCGGCTGCGGGCCGCAGGATGACGGGAGCTTTGTATGAGGGCGTTCGTCATCTCGGCTCAAATCGCAAATGCCGAAGAATCCAAAATTTTCCGCCATCACTGGAACTCATTGGGTTTGATGTAGCTCTAATTCATGGTGTTATCTATCTTTCACATGATACCCCTTTGCTCCTGTTGCCTCCGCCCCGAGGCTTTCGGTCGGGCTCGTTGCCTTGCCGATAAATGTATAGGCATACGATCCGGCTCCTTTTGCCTGTTGCGAAGGGTGGGGCTGGTTGGTAAAGCTAGCGTTTCCTCATCCTGTAACGAGGTCTGCCGATGAAGCGCACCTTTCTGATTACAGGGGGAGTATTGGCGCTCGCCAGTATCGCCACCATGCGTTCGATCCCGGGGCAGGGCGGGGACTTACCCGTCTTGCACTGGGTGACCGACCCTCACCCGGCGCGAGTCGAGCAGATCGCGACCTACTATGAGTGGCTGGATCGACACGACTACCCGCGCATGCAGGTGTTTCTCGATGCGGCCAACGCGGAGATCACTAAAAAGCTGATCCAGGGCGTTTCAGGCGTCGGCGGCGAAATCGTCGACTGCAACCGGGCCAAGCGAGACCTGCTGGTCTTCCACGGTGTCGGCATGTTGGAGGACGTGACGGATGAGGCGCAGGCTCTTGGTTTTTCAACCGACCAGACATACCCCTCGATGGAGGAGGCGATCACGGTGGATGGGCGCCAGTTCGGTTTCCCGCGCAACGTGTCGACCTTCATGTTCTGGGTCAACCGTCAGACGTTCGACAACCTGGGGATGAAGCAGCCTCCGCAGGTGTGGGACTGGGCGGAGTTCGAGCGGGTGGGCAAGGAGTTTGTCGCCCGGGCCAACGCGGGCGCAAACCGCACACCGGCCTTTTTCCTCCTGCCCGACCAGACCGACCAGATGGCGCTGCCCGTCGTCATGATGCGCGGCCTCGGCCAAAGTCTCTTCAACGAGACGATGACAGCCTCTACGCTGGATGACCCCCGCACGATAGAGGTGCTCGAAACCATCCATCGCTGGACCTTCGAAGAGCGTTTGCTCCCCACCGCCGCCGACCGGGCTTCGTTTACGACCTCCAGTGGCTTCGGTGGCCCCGCCCTGCAGCTCTTCCGCGAAGGGCGGGTGGGGATGGTCATGATGGGGCGCTACGCGCTGTTGCAGCTCCGTCGGTTCGACGAGCCATTGCAGCTCGCGGTAAGCGAGCCCCCGGCCGAGCGTTACCGCAACACCTTGATCATGGGCGGCATCTCGTCCGTTTATGCCGGTGCGGAGAACAAGGAGCTGGCGGCCTACTTCCTGGCCTACCTCGCGAGCGAGGGGTACAACATGCAGATCGTGCGCGATGCCGACGGCCTGCCGCCGAACCCCCGCTTTACCGAAACGGAGGCCTTTCTGCGCCCGCCGGAGCATCCCAACGAATGGGGAGTGCACGAGGTCTTTGCCAACGCGGCCAAAGAAATCGCGATCCCCTACGATTACAACGAATTCATTTTGCCGACTGCCACCTCGCGCATCCTGGACAGCCACTACGAGGCGTTCATGAACGGTTTGATCGATGCGCCGACGGCAGCCTACCGCATGCAGCGCGACCTCGATGCCGAGATCCAGCGCAACCTGCGAGACCGGCCCCAGCTGGCGGAAAAACACGCCCGCCTGCTCGCCGCCCAACGCGAGATCGACGCCCTGAAGCAGGCAGGCGAGCCCGTGCCCGCTTCGCTGCTCCGTAACCCCTACCACCTGGCACTGCAGCGCCGTGCCGATACTCCGCGCGCCGAATGAGACCCCACCTTTCCAAAGACTCTGCCGCCGTCCTGCGCGGGCTCGCCTTCATTTCGCCCAACATTCTGGGCTTCCTCCTTTTTACGCTGGTGCCGCTGGTGCTCAGCTTTGTGATGGCCTTCACCAACTGGGACCTCCTGCAGCATAACATGTTTCAGGACAACCCGATCCAGTTCGTCGGCCTGCGTAACTTCATCCAGTTGTTTCAGGACACGAATTTCTGGCAATACCTCGGCAACACCTTCTTCCTGCTGCTGGGGATCCCCTTCAGCATTGCGGGCAGCCTCGGGGCGGCACTGCTGCTGTTCCGCAACCCCAAGGAAGGGTATCGCGGCCCGGGCTGGCTCTTCTGGTCGGTAGGGCTTTCGGTCTCTTCCGGCTTGCTGCTCCTGGCGCTCGGCTTCGGGGCCAGTGCCATCGTTTCCGTGCTGGCGGGCCTCTTTGCCCTCGTGATGATTTCGGGTATGGCCGGCGGCACGACGGTCTACCGCACGCTGTTTTACCTGCCGCACTTCACCCAGGGCGTGGCCATCTTCATCCTCTGGAAGAAGCTCTACAACCCCACTTCTGGGCCGATCAACTCGACACTCAGCCCTGTGCTCGACGCCGTGGGCGGGGTGGCGGCACAATTTCCGCCCCAGGCTGGTTACGTGGCGCTCGCGCTGGTGGCCGCACTCATGCTCTGGGTCTGGAGCGCGGCGCTGCGGGGCAGCCTCGTGGCCTGGCGCGAAGGGGAGCAAGGGACCGCCGCTCTGGTCGCAGCCCTCGTGGCACTGCTGGTGCCGCTCTTCTTTGCCTTGCGCTGGTTGCCTGGCCCGACCGGGATCGTATTTGTGGCCGCTGCCGTGGCGCTGGGTGTATGGCGAGGCCGGCGCGTCTGGGCTCGCTATCCCTTCCGCCACGCCGCCCCCAAAGCCCATGGCATGGGTGCAGCTCTGATGAAAGGCGGGGCGGTGGTCGCCCTTTTGCTCGCGCTGATCGGGATCGGCCAAGTGCTGCTGCACCTGCCTGTCTGGAGTCGCAGCGGCCTGGAGCCGCCTCTGTGGCTGGCGGATTATCATTGGGCCAAGCCCTCGATCATGATCATGAGCCTCTGGGCTTCGATCGGCTCCAACAGCATGATCCTCTACCTGGCTGGCCTTTCCAATATTTCACCGGAGCTGTATGAAGCGGCCGACATCGATGGGGCGGGGCGCTGGCAGAAGTTCCACCACATCACTTGGCCGCAACTCGCTCCGGTGACCTTTTTCATCGTCATCATGAGCTTCATCTACGGCCTGCAAGGCGGCTTTGAAATGGCCCGCACGATGACTAAAGGCGGACCGGCCGGCGCTACCACCACGCTCAGCTACTACGTCTATACGGAGGGCTTTGAAACGGGACGTTTGGGCTACGCCTCCGCCGTAGCCTGGGTCCTCTTCCTGATGGTCTTCCTCATCACCCTCTTCAACTGGAAATTCGGGAACCGCTATGTCGCCGACTGATTCAAGCTCCCGCCCTCAGACCGGCTCATGGCTGGCCGGTGCCATGGGGCGCTACCTCGCCCTCTCCGCCCTCAGCATGTTGATGCTGATCCCCTTCGTCTGGATGGTGCTGACGAGCCTCAAATCCGTCTCGGAAGTCGATGCCGAGCACTGGATCCCGAGTGCGCCCCAGTGGCAGAACTACCGTGAGGTGTTCAACGTGATCGAGTTCGGGCGCTTTTACTGGAACAGCATCTTCGTCGCGAGCTGGGTCACCTTCCTGCAGGTGTTGACCAGTTCGCTGGCCGCCTACGGTTTTGCCCGCCTGCAGTGGAAGGGCCGCGACGCCGTCTTCCTGCTCTACCTGGGCACGATGATGCTGCCGGGGATCGTGATGATTGTGCCCAACTACAGCATCATGATTCGGCTCGGCCTGGTCGACACCCTGCCCGGGCTCATCCTGCCGGCTGCGTTTACCGCCTTTGGCACCTTCCTGCTTCGCCAGTTCATGCTCGGCATCCCGCGCTCGCTCGACGAGGCGGCAGAGATCGACGGCGCCAACCACTGGCAGATCTTCTGGAACGTCATCCTGCCGTTGACTCGGCCAGGCATCGTCACCCTCACCATTTTCTCGTTTATCGGCAACTACAACAGCTTCTTCTGGCCACTCATCATGGTGCGGACGATGGAGCGTTACACCTTGCCCATCGGCCTGCTCTATTTCGATTCCTCCCGAGGCCAGTCGACGCACCTCTTGATGGCGGCCGTCACCATGGCGGTGCTGCCGATGATCGTGGCGTTCATCTTCCTCCAGAAGCAGCTCATCCGTGGCATCCAGCTGGGCGGCGTCAAAGGCTGATCTGCTTCCCCAATCTTCAAGCAACTCCTTTTTTATGACCAAAACCTCATTTGACCTCATCGTCTACGGTGGCACCTCGGCAGCGGTAATCGCAGCCTATGAAGGCAGCCGCCAAGGACTCGATGTGCTGCTCGTTTCTCCGGAGAATCGCCTCGGCGGCCTCACGACTGGTGGCCTTGGCGATACCGACATCGGCATCGAGCGTGCGATCGGCGGCCTTTCGCGCCACTTCTACGAGCGGGTGGCCCGCAAATACGGCCAGCCCGAAGGCCCCTGCTGGCGCTTCGAGCCCAGGGTGGCCCTCGAAGTTTTTGAAGACATGATCGCCGAGGCCGGCTTCCCTGTGTTGAAGGGGGAGCGCCTGGTCTGGGATGGAGGAGTGGAAAAGAACGGCGGGCGGATCGAGCGGATCCGCCTCGAATCCGGCAAGGCCTTCTCCGCCCGCCAATTCATCGACGCAACTTACGAGGGCGACTTGATGGCACAGGCCGGCGTGTCCTTCACTTACGGTCGCGAGCCCAATGCGCTGCACGGCGAGACGCTCAACGGCATCCATGCGGGCAACGAATTGCCGGTAGGCATCGACCCTTATGTCGTGCCCGGCGACCCTTCCAGCGGCTTGCTCGAGCGCGTCTTCCCCGATGCGGCAGGGCAAGCGGGCGACGGCGACGACCGCATCCAGGCCTATAACTTCCGCATGTGCCTGACGGACGTGCCGGGCAACCGGGTCGCGATTGCGCAACCGGAAGGCTATCGGGAGGCCGATTACGAGATCCTCTTCCGCGCGATCGAGAAAGGCCAGACGCGTCGCTTCTTCAAGCTCGCCCGCGTGCCTGGCGGCAAGACGGATTCGAACAACGACAGCGGCATCTCTACTGACTACATCGGTATGAACCGCCGCTACCCGTTCCTCGATTACGCGCAGCGCGATCAGGTACGTCTGGCCCACGAGCGCTACCAGCGCGGCCTTGTCTGGACCTTGCAGAATCACCCGCGGGTTCCGCAGGCCGTGCGCGAATTCTACAGCCCCTGGGGGCTGCCGCAGGATGAGTTTCTCGACAACGCGCACTGGCCGTCGCAACTCTACGTGCGCGAAGCCCGTCGCATGCTCGGCGAGTTTCTGATTACCGAGCCGGTGGTCCGGCGCAAGGTGGAGGTGCGCGACTGCGTGGGCCTGGGCTCTTACGCGATGGATTCGCACCATATCCAATACTGCGTCGACGAAAACGGGCATGTCCGGACCGAGGGCGGCTTTTACATCACGCTCGACAGCCCGTATTGCATCAGCCTGCGGGCCACCTTGCCCAAGCGAGCCGAGTGCCTCAACCTGCAGGTGCCCGTCTGTGTCTCCGCCACGCACGCCGCCTACGGCTCGGTGCGGATGGAGCCGGTCTTCATGATCCTCGGCCAGTCGGCTGGGGCGGCTGCGGCATTGGCCGTGCGCTCGCAAAAAGACTTGCTGGATCTGGATTATCCGCAGCTCGCTCGCTTGCTCGAAGAGGGCGGCCAACGCCTCGACCCGGTCGAGTTCAACGGCGAAGCCATCGGTAATATCACCGATTGATCTTCCATGCCGGGAGGCCTGCCCCGCCTTGCTCCCGGCGATGCCTCCATGCGCAAACTTAATGCCCAAGTTTCCGCATGGGGCATCATTGGCTCCCTGGAGGCTCCCGTTTAGGCTTCCTTCAGAGATTCACGATTCTCCCAACCCCAATACCCCCATTACTCCCATGTGCAACCCACACCGCTGGCTGAGCTTGCTGGCCCTTTCCCTTGCAACCCTCACTCCCGCCTATGCGCAAGATACGGCGGATGAAGAGACCGATGGCACTGTCTACGAACTGAGCCCCTTTACCGTGACGGTAGCCGAAGACGAGCTGTATGCGACCAACGTGCTTTCCGGTACGCGCTTCAACACCAACATGCTCGAACTACCCAAGGCCGTGGACGTCCTGACCTCCGAGTTTATCCGCGATACGGATTCGACCGAGCTGGCCGATGTGATCGAATACTCACCCTCCGTCAGCCGGCAGGATTCCGGTACGCCCGACGACATCACGGGCAGCAGCTTCGCCGTCCGCGGCTACACCACCTTCACCACCTACCGCAACGGATACCGCTCCTTTGGCGTGCCCGATACGCTCTTCATGAGCCGCATCGAAGTCATCAAGGGGCCATCGTCGGTCTTCTCGGGCACGATCGAGCCGGGTGGCACCATCAACATCATTACGCCCACGCCCGCAGCCAGGCCTACTGTGATGACCAAGCTGCGCTTTGGCTCCTACGACCGCTTCCGTACCGAAGCGCTCTACAGTGGCCCCCTGAACGAGAACCGGACGATGGGCCTGCGTCTGGGCGCCGTCTACGAAAACTATGGCAGCCGCTTCGACTATGCCGACCGCGAGCGCTACGTGCTCGGCGGCAACTACCGCTGGAAGCCGACCAAGAAGTCGACCCTGACGCTGGATTCGCAGTATGTGGACACCTCTTCCACGCCTGCCACCAACCCAGTCTACTTTTCGGCCGACCGCACCCACATTCTCTGGGATGTGGACCGCTCGTTCAACAAGAACGGCCCTGACGCCTTCCAGGACGTCATGCAGTGGCAAGGCAACCTCGACTATGAGGCGCAGCTCAATGAAATCCTGAGTCTCAAGCTGGGCTTTTATTGGCGCGCCCAAGACCTCGAGCACATGAAGATCGCCGGTTCCTCGGTCGTGACGCAGGGTGCCGATGGGCGCCGCACCATCCAGATGGTGCCGGACTACCTCGACTCCTACAGCTACGATCTCGATCCGCAGGCCTACCTCTATGGCGAGTTCGAATATTTCGGGCTCAAGCACACTTCGATGCTCGGTTTCGAGTATTACTACACCGATCAGGACCGTCTCGAAAAACGCCAGAGCCCGAGCAGCCTCGCCCGCCTCGACATCGACAATCCGGCCCCTTTCGACCTGGGCACACCGGCAGACTTCGTCGCCATCCGGCTCGACCAGAGCCTGGAATCGGTGCAGACGGGCATCTCGTTCAACAACACCTGGACGGCCCTCGACGACAAGCTGATGTTCCTGCAGGGCTTTCGCTACGCCACCTTCGAATACGATGTGGTGCGGCTCGATACCGACTTGAAGACCATCTACGAAGAGAAGTCGGAAGCCGTCTGGAATTTCGGCGTTTCGGGGGAGATCGTCCCCGGGCTGCGCGCCTTTGTCAGCTACGCCGAGTCGTATCTGCCACAGCGCACCTTTACTTACGATGGCGACCTGTTCGACCCGATTACCGGCTCCGGTTGGGACTGCGGGATCAAGTATTCGCTTTGGAACAACCGTGTTTCGGGCTCTATCCTCGGTTACTCGATCACGCGCGGCAATACCCCGCAGGACGATCCTGAGCACCCGGGCTACAGCATCCAGTCTGGCGAAGACGAGTCGACCGGGGTGGAGTTCTCGCTGCAGGGCAAGATCACCGAAGCCTGGAGCAGCATGCTGGGCTACGCCTATACCGAAACCCAGATCACCTCCGACGATGCCCGCCCGCAAAATATCGGCACACGCCGCAGCGGCATTCCAGAGCACCAGTTTTCGGTCTGGAACCGCTACCGCTTCCTCGACGGCCCGCTCCAGGGCCTGAAGGCCTCGTTTGGCTGGGTATATGTGGGTGAACGCCGGGGTAACGATGCTTTTGCCGACCTCGAAGGGATGCGTTTGCCCTCCTACAGCCGCTTCGACGTAGCGTTCATTTACGGGATCAAAGGGGAGCAGGTGGACTGGAATTTCGCCTTCTCGGTCAAGAACATCCTCGACAAGGATTATTTGCTCAGCACCTCCGGGTGGGGAGAGGGACGGACCTACAATGGCACGATCTCGATGACCTTCTAAAGACGTCAGGCGGCCAGCCCGGTGCCGTGGTGGGGAGTTTGTTGGCGCCGGGTATATTCGATGGTTCGTAACACAGAGGCGCTCGGGCCTGCAGGCTTGAGCGCCTTTCCTATTTGTCGCTGAAGACAAGGGTTATAACGAACCGAATTCGATCAATTTACCTAAGTTTAGGGCCGGCAAACGAAACGGCAGAGCCTTGTCGCCGGGAGGAATCAGGCGGTATCATGTGGGCATCGTTCAAAACCCTTCACACTACTCCCAAATTACCCATTTTATGAACCACCACATCGCCCGCCTTTCCTGCGTTGCACTGGCTGCCGTTTCTGCCGCGCCCGCTTACGCCGAAGTTGTCGCTGGATACGATTTTACCGGTCGATCCGCTGAAAGTTCGGCCTCGACCGAGCTCGCACTGGCCTCTGCGATGACCAAGAGTTGGGGCGTCAATTTCGCAGGCAGCGTATCCTCTTCCACGCTGGATTACTTCGACCGCTCCAACAACGCCATCCCGGATTCGCTGGAAGAGGCTGTTGCTAATGGCCGCTATGTCGAAATCACGGTCTCGCCTGCGGTAGCTCTCGATACCTGCTGCATCAGCTTCGACCTGGGTGCTTATAGCGGCCTCGAAGGCGGAGTGTATGAGGTAGGTGCAGCGGTCTTCACCAGTGCTACGGGCTTTGAGTCTGCCGATTTGTCGTTGGGTGGCGACACGCATTCGGCACCGCCCATGACGATCCCGACTTCGTATAAAACGGTGTCGGTTGACCTTAGCGCCGTTCCGGCGCTGCAAGGCATATCTTCTCCGGTAACGTTTCGCATCTATTATTATGACATCGCCGGGATCTCCAATAGCAACGCGATGATCCGCCTGGATAACATCAGCGTGACGGCCTTGGCGGAAGAAGTTGCACCCGCGGCAGGCGCCCTCAAGGGTCAAACGATTGCCGGCACCAGCGATACCTTTCAACTCGGTTGGTTTGGTAGCTATTACCATATGGACGGCAGCCACAACTACTTTCACTTCGATGGGCTCGATTGGGTATACGTTCAGCCTGATGCTCAACTGACCAGTCTCTATCTCTATAATTTCGACGATGAGCAGGTGGGCGGCTGGTGCTGGACGACGCCCGCTATCTACCCCTGGGTTTGGAATTGGAACCTGGGGGAAAGCGGCAACTGGTTTTACATCGGAGATGGTGGAGACTGGATCTACATCGCCGAATAATCGCCCGCGGTCTCCTTATCTATTCACGACTCACTACCTTGTTAACCCCCTATGTACCTCAATAAGACTACCTCCCTCGTGGCTTCACTGATGCTTGGCGCTACTGCGCTCCAGGCGCAGATCGTGGCACTCTACGACTTCACCAGTCGCTCGGCCGCCAGCAGCGTGGAAAGCGCACTCGGCACCGCCAGCGACATGGCCAAAAGCTTCGGCGTCAATTTTGCCGGCAGCGTCTCCAATTCCACCTTCGATTACTACGATCGGTCCAACAGTCCCTTGCCCGATTCTCTGGCCGGCGCGCTGGCGGCTCCACGCTATGTAACGTTCGATTTCACACCGGCGGAGGCGCTCGACTTCACCTCGTTCACCTTCGACCTCGGGATCTACAACTACACCGGATCGGCTTACTCGGTGGGGGCGTTCCTGTTCTCCAGTGCTACGGGTTTCGACAGCATTGAAGCTTCGCTGGGAGGCGGTACTTTTGATGCCAGCGCAGGTTCGGGCATTACCTACACCAATATTTCGGTCGACCTCACAGGTTTCGAAGCGTTACGCGAGGCAGAAGATACGATCACATTCCGCCTCTATTATTACGATACAGCAGGGATTTCGAGCAGCGAAGCCATGGTCCGCCTGGACAATCTCGCCCTCAGTGCCGCCCCGGCTGCGGCGGTGCCAGAGCCAGCCACTTTGGCCTTCCTCGCGGGAGCCAGCAGTCTGTTCTTCGCCTTTTACCGCCAACGCAAGGCGTAGGTTCACGTTCAACTTAACCCAAGCCGACAAGCGAGTCACCAGTCCCAGGACCGGGGCTCGCTTCCGTTTATCATGAAAACGTGGCGTCAATTTTTTCTATTGCTGGCAGGCACTACTGCCGCTTCGTGGGCTTCGGCAGAGGAACGTTACCTTTTGCCGGCTGAACAAGCGATGGATGAGGTGGTAGGGGCGACCCACGTCGGCGGCAAATACGCCCTGACCACGCAGCCCTTTCTCCTGGAAGGCTCCAGTCGAATTCTTGAGATGGGCTCGCGGACGATCAAACTCTGGCTCAACCGTTCGGCGGCCAACAACTACCCCTTTCATTCCGATTGGGCATCCCAGCTGGCGGGGGTGGACAGCATCACAAAGCTGATCCAGACGCCCTATTACCGCCAGGCGCTCGACCTGCCTTTTGCGACCGTCGTGTTGATGACGACCGAGTATCGCTTGCCGAATTGGAAAGATGGGGTGAGCGCCACCGAGGCCGCCGCCGTGACCCAAGAGTTCCGTGAGCTGACGGAATACCTTCTGGAAACATATCGCGGCACGGGGCGCACCTTCATCCTCTCCAACTGGGAAAGCGATAACCACATCGGGCTCGATCTGGTGCCCTCCGAGCAGTGGCCCGTCCAGATCCAAGGTATGATCGACTGGGTCAATGCGCGCCAGGCCGGGATCGAGCAGGGGAGGGCGGCAGTCGGCATGGACGGCGTCGCGGTCTTCGGAGCCTTCGAGGTCAATCAGATCCCCGTGCACCGTACGTTCGATTGGCCGGTGACGGTCGACACCGTCGTCCCCCATACCAGTTGCGACCTCTACTCCTATTCCAATTGGGGCACCAAAGTCCCCGGCGAGGAATGGCAGATCATCGACAATCTCGACTACATCGCGTCCAAAGCTCCGTCCAGCGCCTATTTTGGCGAACGCAACGTCTACCTGGGCGAGTGGGGCGCCTACGAAGTCTCGTTTATGCAGGCCCTCGACCCCGACAGCCCAGACGATACGCGCGTGCACGACGCGGAAAGCGATGCTATGCAGCGCCAGGTGGTGATGCGCAATCTCGATCTGGCCCTGCGCTGGGGCGTGCCTTACGCCCTTTACTGGCAAGTATACGGCAACGGCCTGCGCAACGGCGTCAGCGTGCCGCTTGGGCAAAACGCGTTGGAGGAGCAGCTCAAAGGCGTCTGGCTCATCCGGCCCCCAAGCAACGTGCTGGGCCTGCCATATTCCTACACCTCTACCTGGGGGAGCTTGGCCGAACTGATGACGACCCATCGCCTCTTTGACGACCTGGAAGACGCCGAAGGGCTGTATGATACCAGCGAAGCGATCGCCTGGCACCGGGATGCACCCGCCTGGGCTCTGGGGGACGACAGTCGGGTCGGCCCAGTAGAAGGCAGTGTGGGCGCATACCTTGTCTACCGCACGCGTGAGGAAATCCGCGAGGTCCACGTTTCGGTCTTTGCTCCTGTGGCCGAAGAGATTCCGCTCGCCCTCTCTGTCTCCGCCGACGGTATCGACTGGAGCCCCTTGCCCTTTCAGGTCGAGCATACCCGTGAGAACGGTGAGATCGCACGCTCCTATTTGCGCCCCAGCGGGTCGGTTCCCACGGGGATGCGCTACTTTGGCATCGCCTGGAGCGATACCGCCGCAGGCTTTCCGCAGATCGGCGCGGTGGCGTTGCAGACGGGCGACCACGCCACCCTCGACTCACGCACCGCCGGTTTCGTGGGCCTCGACGAAGGTTCGGGCAACTGGCAAATCGTGCCTTCGGCACTCGACACCCAGCCTGCGCTTCAACGCACGGATGCCGCACCCGCCTGGATCGTGCACCGCCACAATGCCCTGGCGATGGTGGAGCATACCCTGCTGCAACCCAGTGGCGCTATTGTGCCGCTGCGCTACGCCTCGTCTTACGATGGGCGGCAATGGACCGAGCTCGAGACGGCCTACACCAGCGCCGCCGCTTCCCTGGACGGCTTGGCCACAGTCACATGCCACCCGGTCGACCTGCCAGTTGGCACGCGCTACCTCCGTGCAGCATTGCCTGCCGAAGCCTCTCAGGAAAGCCAGTTGCTGGCCTATAATATAGAAGCCTCCCCGCGCCCCATCTCGGTCGATTCCGATGGCGATGGCTGGCTTGATCTCGAAGAAGCCTGGATGGGCACGGATCCATTCGAGATGGATCATTCCCTGCTCCTTGAGCCTTCTATAAATAATGAACGCCTACTGCTCCGCTTTGGTTCGCGGCTCGGTGTTAGCTATCGTTTGGAGTCGACCTCCGATTTATCCCGCCCGTGGCAGACTGAGCAGACGCTGGAGGGTACGTCCCCATCAAGCTCGTTTATTGAGCGGCAGGTTGATCCAACGCTCCGATTTTACCGAGTAAGATTAGCCCCCTGGTAAGCTGCGTCCATCGCCTCTACAAGGCCGCCGGGTTGGATCTGACGCGCAGACGAGGCAAGAAGCGCTGTGCCGCGTCCCGCCTGTCTTTGGAGAGCGCGACCAAACCGAGTCAGCGTTGGTCGATGGACTTCGTGACGGACCGAGTGGTCAATGGGCGGGCTTCCCGCGTGCTGACGGTGATTGATCAGTATGACCGCAGCTGCCCGGTTCTATGGGTCAATCATTCCATCGGTGCCGCCAAAGTCATCGAGGCACTGGAACTGCGGCGATCCGCAACGGATCATTGCCTCAAGCTATCACGATGGACAATGGACCCCGACCGAGGACACTCTCACTGGGCCGGGCCAGTTTTTTGGGAGAAGGTCCAACGGCAAAAGACCGCTGTTCAGGCTGGGATGACTTGGACTGAATTTGCGGGTGCAATAGAGGGCGCTCAATTTCTCCTCCCACACGGAGATATTCTTGCCTCTTCGTCGGTGTACGGGCGCTAGGCGGTGGCACGCGATGTGCAGCGCACTGCTACGGGTGGTGGGCAACGGCCACTGGTCAACGTGGCACATAAAAAGAGCCAGTCAGGGCAGCTGACTTTGTTTTGCTACGTCCCGATTATCCCCGGGAGGTGAAACGTAAGCTGCCGAAGGCCAATTTCTTGGCTTTGGCAGCTTACGTGGTACGTAGTTTCCGGAGTTAAGGCCAGAGGGCGCACCTCTTTCCTTAACTCAAAAGAAGAACTCTGCGCTCAGCCTCTTCTTATGGGGTTGGCGATGTGGCGAACACGACCTCAAGGCTGGGGATGAGGGCAGGGTCAGATGCTTCCTTCGAGTAGTAGTTCGAGAAGTCGCTGTTGTTGGCTGCAATCGCGAAGCTGAGAGAACCATCACCGTTTAGTTCGGCTGCTACTTGGGAAGTGACGTCAAACGAGACCACTGAACCGGCTGCGGTAGAACCAGGGACCGAATCCAGCACTGTGCTGGCAATTGGCCGGTTGTTCCAGGTCAGCGCATTTTCCGTCCAGCTATCGTCGGAGACGTATCGGAGCGTGTGAGTCTGATTGTCTTTGCTGTTTTTGACGGTGAGCCGAAGTGCCGCGCTGACTACAGTCCCCGTTCCCAAGGACGACAGGTCGAAGCGCAAATAAGACTCACGTGTCTGTTCATCGGTGGGCCCCTGATACTTTACCGCCAGGTTATCGGCGGACCCGTAGTTGTTGTTGCCGTATCCGCCTGCCTGCACAAAGGCATCGTGGCTGGGTGTAAGGTAGAAGGTGCTTCCTCCCGAAGAGCCTGCCGTAGTTACCGAAAGGCTGGTACTGGCGGCAGACGGTGTGCCGTTGGTGTCAACCGCAACGACGGTGACGGCATAGGTGGTATTGGCCGCGAGCGCGGAGATAGTTGCGCTGGTGCCGGTGGTTGTGCCGGCCGAGCCGCCGTCGAGGAAGATTTCGTAGCCCGCTACTCCTACGCTGCTGGAGGGGGCAGCCCATGATAGGCTGAACGAGGTGCTCGTGACGTTGGAGGCTGAGAGGTTCGAAGGGGCAGTAGGCGGAGCCACAGAACTCAAGGTGATCTCCAGCACAGGATGCGAAGCGGGATTTGCAGCTTCCTTTGAGTAATAGCTGGAGAAATCGTTGTTGTTGGCATCGATGGAGAGACTGAGCAGGCCGTCGCCGCTTTGCTCCGCAATCGCCTGAGCGGAGACGTCAAAGGCCACAACACTTTCGGCTGACGCTGAGCCAGATATGGAATCGAGGGTGGCGCCGGTGGCAGGTCGGGTATTCCAGGTAATGGTGTTTTCGGTCCAGGCGTCGCTGTTCACCGCCCGAAGGTGGTGGATCTGGTTGTCTTTGCTGGACTTGACGGTGAGCTTGAGCACTGCCGTCTGGATATAGCCTGTGGTCGTGGAGGGCAGGGGGAACTTGAGGAAAGATGCACGCGTCTGTGCGTCGGTAGGTCCCTGGTTTTTCACGGCGAGGTTATCCGCAGATCCATAGTTGGTATTGGCATTCGAACCTGCCTGCACAAAGGCATCGTCACTAGAATAAAGTGTGATCTGGTTGCCTGAAGGTGCACTGGTTGTGACGGAGAGAGGGCTGCTCAGAGCCGAGGCGTTTCCAGCGGAGTCGAAGGCACGAACCGCCACCGAATAAGTGATGAGCGGGTTGAGGTTGCCGATCGTAGTCGAAGGAGTCGTTGAGGTGCCCACCGCGGTGCCGTTGAGGAAGATCTCGTAGAAGGAGACTGCGGTGTCATCGGTCGATGCAGTCCACGACAGCGTAAACGAAGAAGTGGTGATGGAGGAGGCCGCAAGACCGGCAGGAACGGAAGGAGGCGTGACATCTGCCGTGCCGTAGGTGGTGACACCAAGGGCGGCGCTGGCGGCGGAGAGATTACCGGCGGTATCGACCGCACGAACCGTCACGGCATAAGAAGTGCCGGAAGCGAGCCCGCCGAGGTTGATATTCAGGCTGCTGGTGGTCGCGATCGACACGCCATCCAGGAAGATTTTCAACCATTTGTAATTAATGCATATGCGCCCGTGAATATAGATGCGGTTTTTAGCACCCTGCTGAAAAAGTCCTTTTCCGGGGCAGCGGCATAGATAAGCTGTGGGTATGCGCGGTAAGGTGTCGAGACAGTTGGATGCGGTGGCGTTGATCAACCTGGAGTCGTTGATTCCGGCGAAGCATCCGATCCGC